>DATBZR010000078.1:0-141053 GCA_036513095.1 Candidatus Dormiibacterota bacterium
GGGTCGCTGCTTGGGTATTTCCTCGCCACGATCGTTTGCGTCCTGGCTCTTGCGCTCACAGACACTATTTCCGGGCGGCGGGTGCGACGCGTCCTCGAGTCCGAGCTCTCTGATGCCGACCGTCACCTCTTCCACAGCCGCGCAGTCGAAGGTGTGGTACACAACCTCCGCAATCACGTCGCGAATGCGGCGGGCTATTTGAAGGAGATCGATCCGCGACGGCTCGATCCGGCCGACCGCGAAAGCATCGAGACGGCCGCCGCCTCGGCCAACGACGCCGTCGCTGTGCTTCGGAGTCTGGCCCAAGGAGCTACGCCGCGCGTGGCGTACGCGTTGGAACCTGTCGACCTGAACGAGCTGATCACTCGGGGTCTCGGCATGGCGAGGCCTAGGGCGCGCACCAAGGAGGTTCAGTTCGCGCTTCGCGAATCGCCTGAAAACGTCAAAGTTCGCGCTGATCCCTTGCTGCTGCGAGAGGTCATCACGAATCTGGTCAACAACGCCATCGATGCCGTCCCTGCGAAAGGCCACGTCGAGCTGAAGTGCGGCCGTCGCGGCAATGGCTGGCCCTACTTCAGCGTGTCTGACGATGGACCGGGAATAGCAGACGATCAAAGACACCATCTGTTCGAGCCCCATTTCACGACCAAAGAGGGAGGCACCGGCCTCGGATTGTTTATGTCCTATGGAATCGTTCGCGAGCATCAAGGCGACCTGGTTTACCAGGGCAGCCGGCACGGAGCGATCTTCACTGTGACCCTTCCGCCCTACTCAGAGTAGCCACCCTGCGACGCAGCGCCTAACGGTCAGGATTGCCCATTGTCACGATGCCGGCGGCGCCGGAATCGCATATAGAACGGGATGGCGGCGATGGCGACTATCGCAGGCAATGCCCAAACGACTCCCCAGAGAAAGTGTAAACGCATGCCTAGCAGTACCGATCGTACCAGCGATTGTCGAGGATCCAGCACTGGTTGGACATATAGTCCCAGCGTCCATCGGCATAGGTATCGAAGGCGCGCTGATGCTCTTGGGCGGAGGACTGATCTCCGGCCTGAGCCTGATCCTCACGCCCCGGGCTGTCTAGCCCCGGCTCGGCGAAAGAACCTGGCACATCCTCATATAGCAAACAGTCGTGCGCGAGCATCAAGGCCAGCTAAATTACGAAGGCAGCCGCCGCGGTGCAGTGTTTACGGTGACCCTGCCGCCGTTTCCTGGCTGACCAGCACCGAGGCCTGTTTGAGTTAATAACTGGGTCGCCTACGCTGTGATGACGGCATTCCGCCCAAGACCAATATCAACGACGACTGCGACGACCTCGCGGGGCTAAGGCTTCCGGCGCGCCCTCGCCCTAGCCTCGGCCCAGCGGCGTTGTGAGGCATCAGCGCATCGCGCGAGGCGGGTCTGGCGTGCCTCGGCCGCAACTGACCGCCGAGATGGCGGTGCCGTTAACCGATTCCTCTTTGATTGACATTACGACTCATGGAGACGATGCTTAACGTCGGGAGTAGCACAGCGCAAGCCGAACTCGTACAGGAGGAGGAATGATTTGAAACTTCCTTGGCATGTCGGTCTGAACCGTAGATTTTGGATCGCAGCGATCATCCTGGCGGTGCTTGCTCTGCTTTTGCTGCCGGTTCTGCTCTTGGGTAAACCCTTCGAGCTGCCACCCACTGGAGTGAGATGAAAAAAACAGCACGTGTCGTCTTTCTGGCCGGCCTGCTAGCTGTTCTTCCATTCGTCGCTGCTATCGGAGTTTCGGCTGCTGCTCCGACTGTGACTCACCATCGGATTTTGGCTAATCAAACGCTCACCAGCACCGACTGTCAGGCACTCCATCAGCATGCGGGTTGTTACTTTGTAGCGTCGGAAACCGACACCGAGGCCTCTTCCAACATCCTGGTTTCGACGGCTGACGCCTGGAACGGTTGCAGTCAGATCTACAGCTACAGCATGACTGTCTACAGTTGGGTCGGCATCGGATTGGCCTGGAGCAACATGCGTTTTGCAGTCTGTTGGTCCAGCAGCGCCATCCAGGTCACATACGGTCCGCATTGCGCACAGGCAAGCATCATCGGCTATGGAACCGGTATTGACTACTGCGACGGCAATACCTCATATGCAACCTACCCTGCTTTTGCTGATGACTCCTGGTACATCTATGCGGCTCCAACCCCCTGGTGGCACGTGCCTTCGTTCCAGGAGGTCTTGATCTACTGGACCTACCAGAACTGGCACCACTGCCAGAACTGCTAGACGACCCCGTCGAGCCCTGGCCGGTGGCTACGGTCAGGGCTCGACCTACTCCAGTCGGTCCTTCCTGCGCCGACCGAACCGGCGCGTTCCCCAGTAGTGGCCCAGGTGCGCCGAGCTACCGACCTGCCTGAAGCGTCCTTGGGCGCAAACTCGTCCAACCCACGTCGGCCGCTCGGGGTCAGCTGAGCCTCATATAGGAGTGCCGCGTACGCTGGCATCAAGGACAACTTTTGTTCGAGGGCAATCGTCGCGGCGCGGTCTTCACGGTCACGCTCCCGCCCTTCGGTGGATGACCAAGCGTCGACCTCCGAATCCCTCGGCTGTCGCCATCGCCGAGCGTCGCTAAGCCAGATCCCTCTGAAGCTTCCCCAGGAGTTCAGTCAGTCGGGAACGTTCCTGCTCGTTTAATGAGCCCATCCACTCGGCCTCGCCCCGATGCACAGTCCGGCGAACCGTTTCGGCCATCCGAGAGCCAGCCTTCGTTAGGTGGACCAGCACCATTCGTCGGTCCGTGGGATGAGGCTCCCGACGCACCAGACCCCGCTTGACCAGCGTGTCGAGCACACCGGTTACGGTGGCTCGACTCACTATCAATCGCTCACTGATGTAGTTCGGCGGGCAGGGCCGGCCGGCATCTTTGAGGATGCCCAACACCAACCCACCGGCGGGACTCACATCCAGCGGCTGCAGCGCCAACGCGACCCTCCCGAGAACGAGGTCGCCCGTGCGGGCGAGGTTCATTGCGCACTCGGTCGCCGAAGCGCTGGCGTCGGGGTATGTCGCGGCGAAGTCGCGGCTGACGCGGATGGGCATCTCCATCAGTTTGGGGCCTAATCATAAGGGCATTGACAAGTCGCTAGGCACCAGATAGTATGGCCCCTAACCACTTCCGCCCAGGAGGCAATGAGATGAAAGTAACGACGAGTCCACCCAAGGTTCTAGCCGTAGGAGAAGGCCTGCGTCTCCAGTCCGGCCCCGGCCGCGATCTGATCTTTAAGGTCACGGGCGACGACACTGGCGGAGCGTTCGACTATTTCATCGTCGAGGTCGCGCCGCATGGCGGTCCTCCCCTACACGTTCACCACAACCAGGAAGAGACGATCCACATCCTGAAAGGACGGTACAAGGTCAGGATTGGAGACGACATCTTTCACTGCCTGGAAGGCGGCTTTGCGTACCTTCCGTCAAGAGTTCCACACGCCTTCCTGAACCTGACGGACGAGCCCGGCGAGATTGTCGTGGTCTATACGCCCGGAGGCGGCCACAAATTCTATGAGGAGTTGGGTCCGATTTCACGGGGTGCTCATCCAGATCGCGGCGTCATCGCGGCGCTTTTCGAAAAATATGGCATGACCCTGCTGGGACCCCCGCTGAGCCCTGATTGAACCTGGTATTTGCGATCACCCTTCGGCAATTCGCCGGCTGATCGCCGCCGCCAGCTCCTCCAGCTCGATCGGCTTCACCAGGTAATCGCTTGCATTCAGGCTCTTAGCGAGGGCGCGCGATGCGGCGTCGGTGGCGCCCGTGACCACGATCGGCCGGGCCGAGCGCAAGGCCGATCGTGCACTCTCGTCCAGCCCGGAATACAGGCCCAGATCGAAGACCACCACCTCGCCCGGTCGCGCTTCCCGGAATCTGTCGGCCGAGTCCGAGTCGTAGCCCATCCGACGCAATCCCCGCGCGGTCAGCTCCGCAAGCCTCACGTCGTCGTCGACCACCAGCACGGTGACAAGTCCCAGGGCCGACCGCTCGACCGCCCTCAACAGCTCCAGGGCCTCGTCGACGTCGCCCCTAATGCGCTCCACCGGCGGTGCGGCACCCTCTTCTCGAGCCAGCTCGAGCTCCGCTTTCAACCTGGCCAGCGTCGAGCGCAGCCGGTGGAGGGCGGCGGCCAGCTCAGGGCTGGGCGACGAACCTGTACCCGAGTCCACGGACCGTCTCGATCCAGCCGGGCTCCGCCAGCGCGCGCCTGATCTGGTGCGCCGCCTGCTCGACACTGTGCTCGAAACCCGCGTAGTTGGTGCCCCAGACACGCTCCAGCAGCTCCTCGCGCCCCACCACCTCGCCCGGTCGCGCCGCCAGCAGCTGCAGCATCTGGAGCGGCCGCCGCTCGAGCTTCAGCGCGCGCGCGCCCAGCCACGCCTGGCCACCTGCGAGGTCGATTCGCAGCCGCCCGCTGGAAATGATCCGCGTCTCGGGAGCACGGTCGCGCAGAGCTCCCCGCACGCGGGCGAGCAGCACCTGGCGGTCCGTGCCCTTCACGATGTAGTCGGTAGCGCCCCGCTCGATGCCAAGGACCTGGTCCCCTGCCGCGTGGCGCGCGCCCGTCAGGATGATCACCGGAAAAGCGATTCGGTCGCCTCCCGACCGCAGCGAATCGAGGACTTCCGGAGCCTCCATGTCAGGCATCTCATAGTCCAGCAGCATGAGGTCCGGCGAGCTTGATCGAACGCTGGCCAGTGCTGCAGCTCCGCTGGCCGCGATGTCGACCAGATAACCGGCGCGCCGCAGCAGCTCAGCGGTCAGTTCCGCTGTGCGAGGCTCGTCATCGACGACAAGCAGCTTGGCCGGCACCTTCCAATCCCCAGCGGCAAGCTAACAGGTTCAAGGTTTCTTGAGGAAACGTTGAACCTCCGGTGAGGTCAGGGCGGCCGTCCACTCCTAACCTCCGGACATGGGCCAGCTCCCTCAGCTCCAGCAAGCCAGGCGCCGCTTGGGACTGGCCCTAGACGGTCTCTGCCACGACCGCTGGGTCCTTGGCTACCTCCGCTCCGGCTGGCTCCAGCCAATCGCCGCGTCAGAGGTGTCGCGCCGTTTCCTGCAGGGCCGCCCGCTCATGCCGCTGGCTCGCCGCGCCCTGTACGAGCAGCGCCCGACGATCATGAACGCCCTGGTCGAGAACCCAAACCCGTCGATGGGGTATGACTGGGAGCTGGACTGGCCGGCGCTTCTATACGCGCCGGTAGGCGAGCCGGGCGAGCGTCCGATCGGCCTCCTGGTCATCGGATGCCGGCGCGATCACTGGTACACCGAAGAGGACGTCACGTACGCGATCCAGCTTGGGGCCAAGCTCGCTCCCCTGGTGGCCGCGTTGCGCGGGCCGCTTGGCCGCCTCAACGAGAGCGAGGGGGAGGTCGCGCAACTTCTCAGCTACGGGCTATCCACGTCCGAGATCGCGCGCGCAATCCGGGTCGACGACCACGCGTCGCGCGAGCTGGTCGAGAGTGTGACGAGGAAGTTGCAGAGGGTCGACGCTGAAGAGCTCGCGCTTCCGCTGGCCGAGATGCGGCCGCGGCGCCGGTCGTTCCGGCTCTGATGGGAGGTGGTGACTATGACCTGGACTTAAGCCGGGCCGAAAAGGAACACCGTTGTTCCACGGCCTTCGGTGCTCACAACTTCCAGGCGGCCGCCAATCCCGGCCGCCCTTTCGCGCATTCCGACCAATCCATAGCCGCTGCTCTTTCCATCGATGATGCCGCGGCCCTCGTCCGAGACTTCGATGAGGAACGGCCGCGCGGCGAACGCCATCTTGACCCTGCAAATCGACGAGCCGGAGTGGCGGCGCACGTTCGTCAGCGCTTCACGCACCACCTGCGCGACCACCTCGCGCTGGTGCGCCGAGAGCAGGTCTTCGGTTCCATTGCTCGACAGCTCGACGCGGATGCCGTACAGACGCGCGAACTCGTCGGCCTGCTGCCGGAGGTCGCCGGCCAGGCCGTCCGGCGAGATCGGCGGCGGGCGCAGGTCCGTGAGCGCCTCGCGAACATGCTTCAAGAGTCGCTCCATGATCTCGAAGACGTTCTTCAGGGTTTGGTCCGGCTGGCCCTTCCTCCCCTCCATGTAGACCTTGAAAAGCGAGATGGCCCCCGCCAGGTCGGTGGCGATCCCGTCGTGCAGCTCGCGCGCGATGCGGGCTCGCTCGCGCGCCACCGCGTCTTCGACCGCCTGATGCGCGAAGCCGTCCGCAGACGTCTTGTTCGTCTCTCGAGCTTCGGTCATCGAGCCCTCACTCGTCGCCTGGCATAAGACTCCAGCAGCGCGATCACGAGCGGGTGCCGCACCCACCGCAAGATGCGCCGGTAGGGAAGCCACAATCGTTTGGTTTCCTCGATGGCCGCTCGCAGCCGCGCGAGGTCGGCTTCGATCAGCGCGCGCTCGGTCTCGATTCGCTCCGACAGCGCCGCTGCGCGCCGGGCCAGCGACACGCCCCACAGGGCAGCCAGCACGCCCTCGACCACGATCGCGACGGCGCCGGCGACCAGCATCCACGCGCCGATTGTGGTGAGCACCGGACTACTCCTTTACGTCCTCGTCTTCGATGGCGGCCACCGGGGCGATCGCGACGATCTGGTCGTCAGGAGCGATGCGCATGACGATCACACCCTGCGTCTGGCGCCCGATGCGCGAGATCGCTCCCACAGGCGTCCGCAGCACCATGCCGCTCGCGCTGATGACAAGCACCTCCTCCTCCGGATCGCTGACCACGCGCATTGCGGTGAGCTTTCCCACGCGATCCGTGACCTTGAGCGTGAAGACTCCTTGGCCCGCCCTGTGGTGCATCGGGTATTCCGAGACAGCGGTCCGCTTCCCGTAACCCCTCTGCGTGATGACGAGGAGATCGCCTCCCGGCGTCGCCGTCGCCATACCGGCAACAGCATCGCCCTTGCCGAGCTTGATGCCGATGACACCCTGCGTGTCACGGCCCATGGCGCGGACCTCGGTTTCGCTGAAGCGAATCGCCTTCCCGAGCTCCGTTGCGATCAAGATCTCGTCCGAGCCGGTGGTCGGCGTCACCCAGTCGAGCTCGTCGCCTTCTTGCAGATTGATCGCGATCAACCCGTTCCGCCGCACGTTGGCATACTCGGCGAGCGCCGTCTTCTTGATGTATCCGTTCTTGGTGACCATCAGCATGTAGCGCGCCTCCGCCTCTGTCTCGGGGCGCACGAACAGCGCGGTGATCCGCTCGTTCGAGTCGATGTCGATCAGGTTGTTGACCGGTACGCCCTTGGCCTGACGCTCGCGCTCGGGAACCTCATGCACGCGCAGCTGGAACACGCGTCCGCTCTGAGTGAAGAAGAGCATCGAAGCGTGCGTGTGCGTGGTCAGCAGGTGCAGCGCGTAGTCCTCCTCACGGGTGCCGCTCGGCGCGTCGCTGCCCGCTGTGGGCTTCGCTCCCTTGAGGCCGACGCCACCCCGCTTCTGCGCGCGGAATACGCGGAGCGGCTGGCGCTTTACGTAACCGCGGTGGGTCAACGTGACCACAACCTCTTCTTTCGGCACGAGGTCTTCGGCGGACAGCTCGCTTGCCTCCTGGTCCGTGATCTCCGTCCGGCGGTCGTCGCCGTACTTCTTGGCCAGGTCATCCATCTCGTCCTTGATCAAGATGCGCACTTTCTGGTCGCTCGCGAGGACTGATTCGAGGTAGGCGATCGTCTTGATGACCTCCTCGTACTCGGCGTCGATCTTGCCGCGCTCGAGCCTGGTCAGGCGGCTGAGTGTGAGGGCGAGCACCGCTTTCGCCTGCCGGTCGCTCAGGCCGAACTTCGTCTGCAACTCGGTCGACGCAATGTCCGGGTCGGCGGCGGCGCGAATGGTCTTGATCACCTCGTCAAGATGGTCGAGGCAGATTTTCAAGCCCTCGAGAATGTGCGCGCGTTCTTGCGCTCTCTCGAGGTCGAACCGCGTGCGGCGCAGGATGACAGAGCGACGGTGGTCGATGAACAGCTGGAGCGCCTGCTTGAGGCTCAGAATCGATGGGCGCCCGTCGACGATCGCCAGCATGATCACGCCGAACGTCGTCTGCAGGGTGGTGTGCTTGTAAAGGTTGTTCAACACCGTGAACACGCGCGCGTCGCGCTTGAGCTCGATGACGATCCGCATGCCGTCACGGTCGGACTCGTCGCGTAGGTCGGCGATGCCCTCCAGCTTCCGATCTGACACCAGCTCGGCGATCTTCGCCACGAGGGTTGCCTTGTTGACCGCGTACGGAAGCTCGTCGATGATGATCCGCTCCCGCCCGTTGGCCGCCTGCTCGAATGTGTGCCGCGCCTGCACGACGATCCGGCCGTGACCGGTGGCGTAAGCGGCCTTGATGCCGGTCGTTCCCATGATCTTGCCGCCGGTCGGAAAGTCCGGACCCTTGATGAAAGTAAGCAGGTCTTCGCCAGTCGCCTCGGGGTTCTCGATCAGGTGTTTGATCCCGGCTGTGATCTCGCGCAGGTTGTGCGGCGGGATGTTGGTGGTCATGCCGACGGCGATGCCGGTCGCCCCGTTGACCAGCAGGTTGGGCAGCCGCGCCGGCAGCACTTCCGGTTGCTCCTCCGTGCCGTCGTAGTTCGGCACCATGTCCACGGTCTGCTTCTCGATGTCAGCCATCAGCTCGCCCGTGATGGCCGAAAGGCGCGCTTCGGTGTACCGCATTGCCGCCGGCGGGTCGCCGTCGACGCTGCCGAAGTTGCCCTGGCCGTCGATCAATGGATAGCGCAGCGAGAAGGGCTGAGCCATCCGGACCAGCGCGTCATAGACCGACTGGTCGCCGTGTGGGTGGTACAGCTTCAGCACGTCGCCGACGAAGGCTGCGCATTTGCGATACCGGCTCCCGGAGGTGGCCCCGGCGCGATGCATCGCGTAGAGGATGCGTCGCTGCACGGGCTTCAGCCCGTCACGCACATCGGGCAGCGCCCGGCTGATGATGACGGACATCGCGTACTCCATGTAGGAGGTCTGCATCTCCTCCTGGAGGCTGCGGCCGAGCACTGTGCCGATGTTGTTTTCGTCAGTCACTGCTTTGTGGGGTCACTCCTCGTACTTCTTCAAGACAACAACGGCGTTGTGGCCGCCGAAGCCGAAACCATTGGAGATGGCGATGCGCACTTCCTTACGCCGCGCCAGGTTGGGCACGTAGTCGAGGTCGCACGCGGGGTCGGGGTTCTCGTAGTTGATCGTCGGGTGGATGATGCCGCGATTGATGGTGAGCAGCGTCGCGATTGCCTCCACCGCTCCAGCGGCGCCGAGCAGGTGGCCGATCATCGACTTGGTGCTGCTGATCGCGACCTTGTAGGCGTGCTCGCCGAGTGCGATCTTCAATGCCTTGGTCTCACCCGCGTCATTCAGCTGCGTGGAAGTGCCGTGCGCGTTGACGTAGTCGACGTCCTTGGGCTCAATGCCGGCGTCGGCCAGCGCAAGCGTCACCGCGCGGGCGGGCGCCTCTCCAGTCTCATCGGGGGCGACCTGGTGGAATGCGTCGCACGTGAGCGCGTAGCCGAGGACCTCTCCGTAGATGCGCGCGCCACGATTCGTGGCGTGCTCAGCCGACTCGAGGACCAGGATGCCGGCACCTTCGCCGGGCACGAACCCATCTCGGTCACGATCGAAGGGCCGGCTCGCCTTCTCCGGCGCCTCGTTCCGCGTGGAGAGCGCGCGAATCGCGTTGAACGCCGAGATTCCAACCTCGCAGAGCGAGGCCTCGGAGCCGCCCGCGAGCATCACATCAGCATCGCCGTGCTGGATCATGCGAGTCGCATCGCCGAGCGTGTGAGTTGACGCCGCGCAAGCGGTTGTCACCGTCGTGTTCGGTCCATGCAGGTGAAACGCCATCGCCACGGAGGCGGCGGCCATGTTCGGGATGATCATTGGCGCGTACAGAGGATTGAGCCTGCCCTTGGTCGCGTAAGAGATGGCGCCCTGTGTCATCTCGATGAATCCGCCGATCCCGGTGCCCATGTCGACGCCGACGCGATAGCTGTCTTCTTTTTCGAGGTCGAGCCCAGAGTCGGCCAGCGCCATCGTCGACGCGGCCACGGCCATCTGCGAGAAGCGCGCCATGCGCTGCGCGACTTTGCGGTCCATGTAGCTCTGCGGGTCGAAGTTGGGGACCTCGCAGGCGAATTTCGTGGTCAGCTTCTCGGTGGGGTAGCCCTCGGCGAATCGGGCCGTGCTCCGTCCTTCGATGAGCCCGTCCCAGTACTCCTCGATGTTCTTCCCCAGGGGGTTCACCGTTCCCATCCCGGTTACGACGACCCGCGTCCTACTTCCGTTGGCGCCGTTCTTGCTCACTTCCCCACCTCCGACCGAATCTTACCGACGAGCTGATTCTGCACCGCGTCACGGGTGACCCGAATCGCGTTCTTGATCGCTCGCGCGTCAGAGCGTCCGTGAGCGACCACCGCGACGCCTTCGATTCCAAGCAGCGGCGCACCGCCGAACTCGCGCCAGTCGACGCGCGCGCGCAGCTGCCGCACACCTGGCCGGATGAGCATTCCGCCAAGCTTGCCCCGCATCGTCTTGGGGATCTCGTCGCGAAGGTTGCGGAACAGAAAGTCTGCTGTCGCCTCGGCCATCTTGATCGCGACGTTGCCCACGAAACCATCCGCGACGATCACGTCCGCTCGCCCTGCGTAGATGTCCTTTGGCTCGACGTTGCCGATAAATCCTTGGAGCGACCCCTTCAGCCGCCTGGCGGTCTCCTTCACCCGTTCGTCGCCCTTGCCCTCTTCCTCACCGTTGCTGAGCAGTCCCACGCGAGGGTCCGGGCGCCCGAGCATCTCGCGCGCGTACACGGCGCCCATCATCGCGAACTGCACCATGTACTCGGGTTTCGAGTCGACATTGGCGCCCACGTCGACGAAGTAGGCAAAGCCGTTGCTCGTCGGCACGATCGACCCCAACGCCGGCCGCTCGATTCCTCTGATCCGGCCCTGGATGAGAAGCGCGGCAGCCATGATCGCCCCGGAATTTCCGGCCGAGATCCACCCGTCGGCGCGACCTTCCCTGCAGATGCGCGCGCAAACGGACATCGACGAGTCGGGCTTCGAGCGCACCGCCTGCGCGGGATGCTCGTCCATCTCGATCACCTGCGTGCAGGGAACCAGCTGCAGCCGGGGATGCGCGTCCAGCAAGGGCTGCACCGAAGACGGCAGGCCGACCAGGGAGATGTCGATCCCGTACTCCGTGGCCGCCTGTGCGGCTCCGAGCACGACCTGAGCCGGCGCGAAGTCGCCGCCCATGGCGTCGACTGCAATTCGCATTGCTACGGCCCGCTAAATGTCGAGGTTGCGGACGCTCTTGGCGTGCGCCTGAATGTACTTTTTGCGAGGCTCCACGTCCGGCCCCATCAACTTCTCGAACGTGTCGTTCACGGCGGCCGCGTCTTCCACGGTGACCTGCAGCAGCACCCGCGTAGCCGGGTTCATCGTCGTCTGCCACAGCTCTTCCGCATTCATCTCACCGAGACCCTTCATCCGCGCCGACTCGGCATTCTTGCCCAGCTGTCGCAGCGCTTTGTCGCGGTCGCCTTCGGAGTGACACCAGACGATCTGCTTGCCCTTGAACACCTTGAACAGCGGCGGCTGCGCCATATAGAGGTAGCCCTTTTCGATGACCACCGGGAAGTAGCGATAGAAGAACGTGAGCAGAAGAGTGCGGATGTGGCTGCCGTCCACGTCGGCGTCAGTCATCGTGATCACACGGTGGTAGCGCATCTTCTCGACGTTGAAGTTGTCACCCACGCCGGCTCCCATCGCGGTGATGAGGTTGCGTATCTCGTCTGACGTGAGCACTTTGTCCAGGCGCGCCTTCTCGACGTTCAGGATCTTGCCGCGCAGCGGAAGGATGGCCTGCGTCCGGCGATCACGGCCACCCTTCGCGGTGCCGCCGGCCGAATCGCCCTCCACTATGTAGAGCTCACAGAGAGCCGGATCCCGCTCGGAGCAATCGGAAAGCTTGCCCGGCAAGGTGCTCGACTCGAGCAGGCTCTTGCGCTGCACAAGGTCGCGCGCCTTGCGGGCGGCTTCACGCGCCCGCGCCGCGGTCAACGATTTTTCGACGATGCGCCGGCCCTCCGACGGGTTTTCCTCGAGGTACTGCGTGAGCCCTTCTGAGAGAGCGATCGACACGTGGCCCTGGACCTCGGCGTTGCCCAGCTTGCCCTTGGTCTGCCCTTCGAACTGAGGGTCGATCACCTTGACGCTGATCACCGCGGTGAGTCCCTCGCGCACGTCCTCTCCAGAGAGGTTGGGATCCTGCTCCTTGAGAATTCCCGCCTTGCGCGCATACCGGTTGAGGACGTTGGTGAGGGCCGCTCGGAAGCCGGTCAGGTGGGTTCCGCCTTCGATCGTGTGGATCGTGTTGGCGAACGCGATCACGTTCTCGACGAACGTGTCGTTGTACTGGAGAGCGATCTCCACCTGCGTGCCGTCGACCTCGCGGTCGACGTAGAAAGGGACGTGGTTGACCACCTGCTTGTCGCGGTTGAGCGCACGCACGAAGGCAACCACTCCGCCTTCGAAGTAGAAGGTGTTGGTGAAGCCGGCGTTCTCGTCCGCCAGAGCGATCTCGAGGCGCTTGTTCAGGTATGCCATCTCGCGCAGGCGGCGCAGGATGATCTCGCGGTCGAACTTGGTGTCGGGGAAGATCTGCGGGTCCGGCCAGAACCGGACGATCGCCCCGGTGTGGTCGGTCTTGCCCACGACCTTGACCGACCCCTTCGGCACCCCACGCTCGAACTCCATTTGATGGACCTTTCCGCCGCGGTGGACCCAGACCTGGAGCTTTTCGCTGAGGAAGTTGACGGCTGAGACGCCCACGCCGTGGAGCCCCGACGACACCTTGTAGCCCCCGCCGCCGAACTTGCCGCCGGCGTTGAGGCGCGTCAGCACCAGCTCGAGGGCGGAAACGCCTTCCTTCTTGTGGATGTCCACAGGGATGCCGCGCCCGTTGTCGTCGACCTGGACGCTTCCATCGGCGAAGAGCGTGACGATGATCCTGGTCGCGTACCCGGCGAGAGCCTCGTCGACCGCGTTGTCCACCACCTCGTAGACCAGGTGGTGAAGGCCGGTCGAGGAGGTGGACCCGATGTACATGCTCGGACGCCGCCGGACATGCTCCCGGCCCTCGAGAACCTGGATTTGCTCGGCGGTGTACGCGACGTCCGCGCCTAAGGGGTGGGGCCTGCGGCTGTCAGCGCGCGACCGCGCTTCAGGCTGCTCCGGAGAGGGGTTTTTGGCCGCCGTCACCGGTAAAGAGGCCCTCCCAGCGTGGAGAACTCGTAGGGATCAACTGGGCTGAGGTTCAGGTCCCCAATTTTACCCGATTTCGAATTCGAAATGGCACTCGGCCAGGCTCTTAACAGGCCCTATTTCGGAGCTGGTTTCCAGCGCAGCACGGGATCGTCGCTCAGGCCCTGGAGATAGGCGTTGATCCGGCGCGCAGCCGCGACCTCGTCCAGGCGTCCGACGGGCAGGTTCCTGGGGGCGTCGTGGAGCGCCTGAGGGTTGGACCTGGCCTCGGCGACGATCTCCTTGATGGCGGCCGCGAAGGCGTCCAGCGTGGCCTTGCTCTCGGTCTCGGTGGGCTCGACCATGATCGCTTCGGGCACAACCAGCGGGAAATACACCGTCGGGGCATAGAAATCGCGGTCCAGGAGGGCCTTGGCTATGTCGAGCGCCCGCACGCCCTGGGGCGCCAGGTTGTGAGCGCTCGCGACGAACTCGTGCATACAGGGCCCCTCGTGCGGCATGTCGAGGTCGTCCTCCACCTGCTTGCGCAGGTAGTTGGCGGAGAGAACCGCGTCTCGAGAGGCCTGGGCGAGACCGTCGCCGCCCATGGCGACGATGTAGGCGTAGGCCCGGACCAGCATGCCGAAGTTGCCATAGAAGCTCCGCACCCGCCCGATCGACTGGGGACGCTTGAAATCCAGTTTCAGATGGCCGTTGGTGCGTTCGACAGTCGGTGTGGGAAGGAACGGCACCAGATCCGCCTTGACGCCAACCGGGCCGGCGCCCGGGCCTCCGCCGCCGTGTGGCGTGGTGAAGGTCTTGTGCAGGTTCATGTGCACCGCGTCGAACCCCATGTCGCCGGGCCTGCAGATGCCCATGAAAGCGTTCAGGTTGGCCCCGTCGTAGTAGAGCATCGCGCCTGTGGCGTGAACCATTTCAGCTATATCTAGTATCTCGCGTTCAAAGAGCCCCAAGGTGTTGGGGTTCGTCAGCATGAGCGCGGCGACGTGGGGCGAAAGCTTCGACTCCAGGTCGGGAAGGCTGATGCGCCCATCCGGACCCGATTTCACCTCCACGACATGAAAGCCGCTGAGAGCGGCGCTGGCCGGGTTGGTGCCGTGCGCCGAGTCAGGCACGAGCACCTCGGTGCGGTTGTCGCCGCGCGAGTGGTGGTAGGCCGAGATCATGCGCAGCGCCGTCCACTCGCCGTGCGCGCCGGCCGCCGGCTGGAGCGTCACCCTTTCGACCCCGACCACCGCGCAGAGCGCACGTTCCAGCCGCCACATCAGCTCGAGGGCGCCCTGGACCGTGGATTCGTCCTGGTACGGATGCAGGTCCGCAAATCCCGGGAGGGTCGCGGCCGCCTCGTTGACGACCGGGTTGTATTTCATCGTGCAGCTGCCCAACGGGTAGAACTGCTCGCTGATGGAGTAGTTCATCGAGGCCATGCGGCTGTAATGCCGCATGAGCTCGGGTTCGCTCAGCCGCGGCAGATCCAGAGGGTTGGCCCGCAGCTGGTCCTGCGAGAACACCTGGGACGGCTCGGGCGCCGTCACGCCGGCCTCGGGCAAGCGCGGCGCCAGGGCGCCCCGCCGGCTCAACTCGAAGCTCAGCGGCTCGGTCATCAGCTCAGCGCCGCCACGAGCTCGTCGAGCGCCTGAGCGTCGTTCACCTCGGTGCAGGTGAAGGTGACGACCCCTTTCAGCTCTCGGAACCAGCGGTGGACGTCCAGCGGTCCGAGGATTCCCTTTCGGGCCAGCTTGCGGATCACGGCAGGGCCGTTCGCGACGCGCATCGGGAACTCGTTCAGGAACTGCCGGTCGGGGAAAGCCGGCTCCCAACCTGGCAGCGCTGAAAGGCGCTCGGCCAGCGCGTGGGCTCGCTTGAACCCGACCTCGGCCACATGGCGCAGGCCGTCGGGCCCCATATAGGTCATGTAGACGCTCGCCGCCAACGCGCACAGGGAGTGATTGGTGCAGATGTTGGAGGTCGCCTTCTCGCGGCGGATGTGCTGCTCACGGGCGGCAAGGGCGAGGTTGAAGCCGCGGCGACCCTGCTGGTCGTAGGCGGTGCCGATCAAGCGCCCGGGAAGGCGCCTCACGAGCTCTTTGCGGCACGAGATGAAGCCGACGTGGGGTCCGCCGTAGCTCGGGCTCAGACCGAGCTGCTGACCTTCACCCACCGCAATGTCGGCTCCGTATTGGCCCGGCGGCGCGAGGATGGCCAGGCTGATCGGATCGACGCAGGCGATGGCAAGGGCTCCGGCCGCGTGAGCGCTCTCGGTGAGAGTCTTGGCGTCGACCAGGAGCCCGATGAAGTCGGGCTGCTGGAAGATCACGGCGGCTGTCTTGGGTCCGGGCTCGGTGCCCTTGCGCACCTTGATCCCCCGCCCGTCGCTGAAGGCGCGCAGCACCTCCACGTACTCGGGATGCAGGTAGCCCGCGACGACGATCTCGTTGCGGCCGGTGTGGATGTGGGCCATCATCGCCGCCTCCGCGACGGCCGTGGCGCCGTCGTACAGCGACGCGTTCGCAACGTCCAGCGCGGTCAGCTCCGCGATCAGGGTCTGGAACTCGAAGATCGCCTGAAGCGTGCCCTGGCTGGCCTCCGGCTGGTACGGCGTATATGCCGTGTAGAACTCGGGTTTTGACGTGACCGCCGCCACCGCCGCCGGTATGAAGCGGCGGTAAACGCCGCCGCCGCGAAACGTGAGGCGGTCGGGGAAGACTCGATTCCGGGCCGCGAGCGACGTGATTTGAGACATGGTCTCGTGCTCCGACAGCCCGAGGGGAAGATCGAGGGCTTTGATCCGCAGCGACCTGGGGATGTCGACCAGCAGATCGTCCATCGACTTGACGCCGATCGCCTCCAGCATCGACGTGCGGTCTTCGTCGGAATGGACGAGGTACGGCACCTAGTGCGCGCCCGCCTCCGCCACTTTCTTGTACTCAGCCTCGTCCAGGAGGTCCCCCGGCAGGTCACCGGTGAGCTCGAGCTTCAAGATCCACCCGTCCCCGTATGGATCGGAATTGATCAGCTCCGGTTTCGAGGTCAGCTTGTCGTTGACAGCGGTCACGCGTCCCGCGACGGGCGAGTAGAGGTCGCTTGCGGCCTTGACCGACTCGATCACTCCGAAGCTTTCTCGCAAGGCGAGCTTGCGGCCTATGCTCGGCAGCTCGAGGAAGACGACGTCGCCCAACTGCGACTGAGCGAAGTCGGTGATGCCCACGGTCACGGTCTTGGCGTCGACCGTGACCCACTCGTGCGTCTTCGTATAGCGGCGCTCGTTCGACACTTTTCTATCCTCGCTGATTCCGGCGGCCGGTCAAGACTTGGCCGGGGCGGCGGCCGATCGCGCCGAACCCCGATAGAAAGGAAGCTTCACGACCTCAGCCGGTGCCTCGCGGCCTCGAACCTCGATCGTCACCTTGTCTCCAACTCGCAATGATGGGCCCTCCAGCAACGCGAGCGCGATGGGGTGGCCGAGGAAGAAGGAATGCGTTCCACTCGTGACGACGCCGATTCGGCGCCCCGCGTGGCTGACAGCCGCCCCATGACGTGGAATGTTGCCTGCTTCGGTTTGGAGACCGTTGAGGTGGCGCCGCGGCCCCTGCTCCTTCACCTTCGCGAGCGCATCGCGACCGATGAAGTCGCCCTTGGCAAGCTTGACCGTCCAGCCGAGGCCCGCCTCATAGGGGTTGACCGTCTCGTCCATGTCGTTTCCGTACAGCCGCAGCGCGGCTTCGAGGCGGGTGGCGTCCCGCGCGCCGAGACCGGCGGGCAGCACGCCCTCGGCCTTGCCCTCGGCGAGGATGGCGTCCCACGCCTCTCCCACGCGTCCTGACTCGATGAACAGCTCGAAACCGTCCTCTCCCGTGTAGCCGGTACGCGAGATGAGCGCGGGAACGCCGGCGACCTTGCCGGGCCGAAATGCGAAATATGGGATGTCATCGGTCGCCGATGAGCCGTGCGGCAGGAGCGCGTGCGCGCGCGGACCCTGGAAGGCGATCAGGCTCATGTCGTTGGTGTGGTCCTCCATCGACACGCCGGCCGGGATGTGCTTTCGCATCCACTCGATGTCCTTTTCGCGATTGGACGCATTGACCACCACCAGGAAACGATCTGCAGCCTCGCGATAGACGACCAGGTCGTCGATCGCCCCGCCATCCTCCTTGCACATGAGCGTGTAGATCGCCTGGCCTTCAGCGAGCGCAGCAAGGTCGTTGGTGAATAGGCCCTGCAGATAGGATTCCGCGGCGGCCCCCTCCACGACGAGACGGCCCATGTGCGAGATGTCGAACAGACCAGCCGACTTGCGAACGGCGAGGTGCTCGTCACGGATCGACGTGTATTGCTGCGGCAGCTCCCAGCCTCCGAAGTCGACCATGCGGCCGCCAAGCGCCACGTGCCTGTCGTAAAGGGGTGTGCGGTGGGGTGCGCTAGCTGTCAAATTCAACGCGCTCGTCGTCGTCATCGAAGTCGATCTCGGCAGGATCGATGAACTCGAGCATCTCTTCGTCGTGGCGACGGCGCCCGTCGGCGACCACACGGCCGACGTAGCGCGCACGGTCGACCGTCCACTCCAACTTCTCAGCGAGCTCGCTCTCAGTCGGTTCACGCTCGAGCTCGCGGCGCATGACCAGCTGAGCGTGCTCGTAGTCGGTGGCGGCGGCGACCAGCAGTTCCTCATCACGCACGGCGGTCGCCTCGATCGCAATCGCCTCGTCCATCTGACTTCGAATGCACTGCTCGGCGAATGGCTCGAACTCACTCGCGCCGCTGACGGCAAAGGAGCGGACGGCCTCGACGAGTCCGATCGATCCCTCCTGAACCAGGTCGGGTGTCGAAAAGCCCCGTTGATCGCGCTCCGCCGCGAGCCGGATCACCAGGCCCAGGTTGGCTGCAACCACCCGTTCCTGGCTGGCCCTATCGCCAAGCCCGGCTCGTTGGAGCAGCTGCGTCAGCTCGTCGCGGCTCAGGGGCTGGATCGCCTCGGCCTGGCGCATCAGGTCCCGCATCGTCTCGGCGTCGCCGTCGCCTATTGGAGGACGTATGGCGTGGTTCTGCTGGTCGCGGCTTACCCCCATGAATCTGAAGTTTACGACGCGTCCCAGCCGGCCCCGGTCCTTTGGCGCCGGCGGACCGGATGTTCCACGTTTTACATGGCACCGGGCTTTGAGGATTGCCATACTCCGTGACATGCGGAGGCGGTCGGCGCTGACGTTCGGTTTCGTGCTGTTCGCCCTGGCCGTCCTGCTCCCTGCGCATGCCGCGGCCGCCACCCCTCATGTTGAGCGCGCGGACCTGGTCGGCGACATCAACACCATCATGGCCGCCTACATGGAAGGGGCGGTCAGTCGCGCCGAGTCTGATCACGCCGACGCGCTGCTGGTCGTGATCAACACGCCAGGCGGAATCTCCACTTCGATGGACGACATCGTCACCAGTCTTCTCAACTCAAAAGTCCCGGTGATCGCCTACGTCTACCCGAGCGGTGCGCGTGCAGCGTCAGCCGGGCTCTTCGTCTCTGAAGCGGCAGACGTCCTGGCTATGGCCCCCGGAACCAACATCGGATCGGCGCATCCGATCGATGCCTCCGGGGCAAACCTGACCGGTGATCTAGGCACCAAAGTCCTCAACGACGCGGTGACTCGGGTGCGTAACCTCGCCACCATTCACGGACGCAATGCCGACTGGGCGGAGCAGGCGGTGCGCAACAGCGTCAACATCAATGCCGAAGACGCGGTCAGGCTTCACGTCGCCGACCTGGAGGTCTCGGATCCGGCGACGCTGTTGAACCTCGTCGACGGGCGCACCGTCTCCCGGCCCAGCGGGGCTCTCGTCCTTCACACGGCCGGCGCGACGATCGACGACATGCCGATGCCGTTCTGGCAGGTCCTCCTCAACGCCTTGATCGATCCGACCATCGCCGCCCTGCTCATCATCGTCGCCGGCTACGGGATCATCACCGAGCTGTCCAATCCAGGGGCGATCCTCCCCGGGGTCGTGGGAGGCGTGGCGGCGATCCTCGCCATCGTGTCTCTGGCCAACCTCCCGGTCAACATTGCCGGCGCCTTGATGATGCTGCTGGCGCTGGTCCTGTTCATCGCGGACCTCAAGGCGAACACGCACGGGATCCTGAGCACCGGAGGCGCGTTCGCGCTCGTGCTCGGGATGGCTTTCCTGGTCAACACCGGGCCCATCGGGCTCGGCGTCAGCCCCGTCGTCGCCCTGGGCACCGCGGTAGTCACGCTGGGCTTCTTCCTGGTGTTCCTGCGCAAGATCTGGAACGCGAGGCGCGCTCCACCTTTCGTCGGCGTCGAGAGGATGGTCGGAGCCATCGGAGAAGCGCGCGAAGAGCTTGCTCCGGAAGGTCTAGTCTTTGTCTCAGGAGCGCTCTGGAAAGCTCTCGCGACGCCCGAGCCGATCCATGCCGGAGCGCCCGTACGGGTGGTGGGTCGGGATGGGCTTCAGTTGAAAGTGGTCCCCGGCGAGAGCGGCGGGAACGTCGCGATTAAGGAGAAGAGCTAGTGGACATCGGAGTTCTCACTGTCATCGCGGTGATCCTCGTGCTCGCGGTGATCGTCGCGTTCTCCAGCCTTCGGATCGCCAACGAGTACGAGCGCGGCGTGGTGTTCCGTTTGGGCCGGCTCATCGCGCTGAGGGGGCCCGGACTCTTCTTCATCATCCCGTTCGGGGTCGACCGCCTCGTCAAGATCGACCTTCGCGTCATCACGCTCGAGGTGCCTCCGCAGGAAGTCATCACGAACGACAACGTCACCGCCAAGGTCAATGCGGTCATCTACTTCCAGGTCATCGATGCACGCAAGGCCGTGACCCAGGTCCTCAACTACATCAACGCGACTTCGCAGATCGCGCAGACCACCCTGAGGGCGGCTCTTGGACAGGCGACGCTGGATGAGCTGCTCGCGAATCGAGAAAAGATCAACCAGAACTTGCAGAAGATCATCGACGAGCAGACGGAGCCCTGGGGCATCAAGGTCGCGGTGGTCGAGATCAAGGATGTGGAGCTACCGAGCACGATGCAGCGCGCGATGGCGAAGCAGGCCGAGGCCGAGCGGGAGAAGCGGGCAAAGATCATCAACGCCGACGGCGAGTTCCAGGCCTCGCAAACGCTGGCCAACGCCGCCCAGGTCATCTCTTCGCAGAAGGGCGCCCTCCAGCTGCGATTCCTGCAGACCATGGTGGAGATCGGCTCGGAGAAGAACACGACCATCCTCCTTCCGTTCCCGATCGAGCTCATCCGGCCCTTGATCGACATGGCCCCCGCCCCGGAGGATGGAGCGCCGCCGAAACCTCTACCCGCGCAGAGCTCTAAGCCAGGCTGAGCGGCCACCCCGTCCTGGACGCGGCGTCGGCTGCGACGGTGGTGCTGACGCCGCTGCCTCTGATCATCGCGGCCAACATTGCGGTAGGACGGCAATGGGCCCATCAAGCGATCGCGATCCTGGGCGGCATCACGGCCGGGCTCGCCTTCCTGATCGGTGCTCTGGACGCAGCGGGCGCCATCAGCGTGTTCGTGCTACCGAATGGTGAAAGCCGGATTCCGCTGGACGTGGGCCTCATGACCAGCGCGCTGGTCGCGGCGACGGTTACGTCCAAACCGGTGCGTGATCGACTTTCGCGGCACCTGCCGCTGGATCCAGACAATCCGGTTCACGCGTTGGCCCTCGTGCTGGGTGTGCTCTTCTTTGGCACGCAGGTCTCGGCCATCCTGTTCACGAGCGCGGCAAGCTCCTCCCCCAGCGCGCTCAGCGTTGGCGACTTGCTCGCCCAGGATGCCGGACTCCTTGTCCTCGCGGCGGCTGGGGTCGGCATTTTCATTCGGCGTGACGTCACCCAGGCGGCCGCGAGGCTTGGGCTGGTCAGGCCCGCGTGGTGGCAGGTGGTGCTTGCGCTCGCCACCGCCGGGGCCATGTTCGCCTTCAGCGTCGCGATGATCGAGCTCAGCCGCAGCTGGACTCCCGACCTCTTCCGGGAGGTGAGCGTGAACACGAATCAACTCTTCGGAGGACTCGTCAGCGCCCCGATGGGGATCCTGTTGCTCGCCATTGCGCCAGGCCTCAGTGAGGAGATCCTGTTCAGAGGCGCGCTTCAACCGCGCATCGGGCTCATCGCGACGGCGCTGCTGTTCACGGCGTCTCACGCGCAGTACGGGCTGTCGTTGATCCTCGTGTCGGTGCTCGCATCCGCGCTCGGTCTCGGCCTGTTGCGAAAGTTCACCAACACCACGACGTCCGCGATTTCGCATGCTGCCTACAACCTCCTGGTTGGAATTGGGCTGGCAGATTCCCAGGTCGGTGTAGCGATTGGGATCGAGCTGGTTCTGGTCGCGATTTCCGCCTACGCGATCTGGTCGCACCTGCGCGGCCCGGCCAGGCCGGTTGAACCCTTAACAAGCAGCGTTGCGGAACCGAAAAGAATCGAATAGCGTCGCGCTAAGGTGCGCAGGCGGGGGCAATCATTTGGTCCCATCCTCATCGCCGCTTGCGCGCAGGGCCGGCCCGGGACAGGGAGGGCCCGCCAGGGCCATCTGAATTTGGCGCTTCGAACCCGCTATCCTGCCGTCGGAAGCCTGCCGGCCGCGTTGACAACCCGGCTAGGCACCCGGCCGAATCTGAACTAGAATCCGAGCATGCCCCCAGATATAGGATCCCTGGAGCGTACCAACCCCAAGATGTTGGCTACCACCACCCCACCCATTCTTGCGGTGGTCAACCAGAAGGGGGGTGTGGGAAAAACGACCACGGCCATCAACCTGGGGGCGGCGCTGGCCGAGCTGGGCCACCAAACGCTGCTGGTCGATCTCGATCCGCAAGCCAATTCGACCTCCGGGCTTGGCCTGGACCCGACCCGAGCTCGGCTCAACATCTATCACCTGCTGACCGGCGAAGCCGAGGTGCAACAGGTGCAGCAGCCGACCGGAGTCACAGGGCTCATGCTCGTTCCATCTCATATCGACCTCGCCGGGGCGGAAATCGAGCTCGCCGCGCTCGACGATCGCGAGACGCTGCTGCGAAGGGCGCTGTCGGCGCCCCAACCCGGGCTGGAGTGCGTGATCATCGACTGCCCGCCATCACTCGGCCTGCTCACCCTCAACGCGCTGACCGCCGCCACCAGCATGTTGATTCCGACTCAGTGCGAGTACTTCGCTTTGGAAGGCCTGCGACACCTCATGTATACGCATCAGCTGGTCCGCTCACGCCTCAATCCGAAGCTTGTCATCGCAGGCATCCTCATGACGCAATTTGACGCGCGCACGACCCTGTCGTGGGATGTTCTCGAATCGGTGCGCCGTTCATACCCGCACGAAGTCCTCCAAACGCTGATACCCCGCAACGTCCGCATCAGCGAGGCGCCGAGTCACGGCAAATCGGTAATCGAATACGACCCCACATGTCGAGGCGCGATCGCGTATCGCGCCCTCGCGAAGGAGCTGCTGGAACGATGAGCCAACCACGCTTGCGCGGTCTCGGTCGCGGACTCGAGGCCTTGATCCCGATGTCCCGCGACGGAGAGGCCCAGGTG
Organism: Candidatus Dormiibacterota bacterium; assembly: GCA_036513095.1. Taxonomy (GTDB): domain Bacteria; phylum Chloroflexota; class Dormibacteria; order Dormibacterales; family Dormibacteraceae; genus Palsa-870. The sequence goes on from DATBZR010000078.1 coordinate 22,800, forward strand.
CCGCAGATGATCGCGGTGGACCAGATCCGACCTTCGCACCAGCAGGTCCGCACGCGATTCGACGCCGAACCGCTGGGCGAGCTCGCCGAATCGATCCGACTTCACGGCGTGCTCCAGCCTCTGCTCGTGCGAAAGCTGGCCGACGGCTTCGAGCTCATCGCCGGCGAGCGCCGGTGGCGCGCAGCGAGGCTCGCGGGCTTGTCCGCGGTCCCCGCAGTCGTGCGCAGCGACGCCAGCAACGACCAGCAGCTCGTGCTCGGACTCATCGAGAACCTGCAGCGCGCCGACCTCGACCCGATTGAAGAGGCGCGCGGCTTGCGGCGCTTGACTGACGAGTTCGGTCTCACGCACGAAGAGGTCGCGCAGCGGATAGGCAAGCATCGCGTGTCGGTGACGCAGTCATTGCGACTTCTCGCGGGCTGCCCCGCCATCCAGTCCGCCGTGGCCGCGGGCGTCATCAGCGCGGGACACGCACGTGCTCTCGTCGCGCTCGAAGGCCAGGCCCCGCAGGAGCACGGCCTCAAGGTCGTGGTCGCCCGTCACCTGTCCGTTCGGCAGACCGAGAACTGGGTCAGAACCTACCGTCCACGAAAGAAGCAGCGGGTCGACTCGACCGCCGAGCTGCGTACCATGGCGGCCGGCGTCGAGTCCAGGCTCGGCCTGCCGATGAAGCTGACCGGAAGTCTCAACCGCGGCAAAATCGAACTTCGCTATTCGAGCCGCGAAGAGTTGGAGCGGGTCTGCGCTAAGCTCCTCTCCTAAAAAAGATGGCCGCACCCCTTCCCCACGCGGCCCAACCCGCGCCAGCCGCAAGCTCCAGCGCCTCTTCCCTGCTCCGGGAGGTCGCCGAGGTCGTCGTGCTGGCGATCATCCTCTATTTCGGGATCAGCTTCGTTGTCCAGGCCGTGCACGTCGAGGGGCTTTCCATGTACGCAACGCTGGACGACAACGATTACCTGATCGCCAACAAGATCGACTATCGATTGCACCCGCCGCAGCGCGGCGACATCATCATCCTGCGCCCGCCGACCGACAACTCGAAAGACTTCATCAAGCGCGTCATCGCGCTTCCGGGCGAAAGACTTCTGATCCGCGACGGATTTGTTTACATCAACGGACACAAGCTGGACGAGCCCTACCTGCCAGAAGCATGGACAACGCTCAACAATCCCGCTCCCTGGAGCGTGGGCGACGGCGCGGTGATTCCCGCCAACGAGTATTTCGTAATGGGCGACAATCGCAATCGCTCGCAGGATTCACGCATCTTCGGTCCGATCGGGCGGGATCGGATTGACGGCCGCGCATGGTTTCGCATCTGGCCGCTCGACCATTTCGGCAACATCTACGCGCAGGAACCGATCCTCGAAACCTCGACCACGTTCGCCGGCTGACCCCGGCCGTCCAGGCTACGCCTGTATCGCGGACCTAAGACCAGCCTCGCTTGCGAACGGTCCGATCACCGCCATCTGTATCGGCCCCCGCAAAACTTCACCGGCGACTCGAAGGATGTCCGCGACGGTGACCGCGTCTACCAGCGCGAGCTCCTGCTCGACCGTGTTGATCTCGCCGAGCAACAGCTCCTGGTAAGTGAGCCAGAAGGCGACGCCATTCGTGGTTTCCATCTCCAGGCGCAGACGTCCCTTGGTGAACTCCTTCGCCCTCTCGAGCTCATCCGAGGCCACCTCCTCGTCGCACAGGCGGCGCAGCTCACCCATCACCGCATGGACTGCGTCGACAGCCTTCTTCGGATCGACACCGAGATAGACCGCGACGTAGCCGGTGTCGCGATGTTTTTGCATGAAGCTGTGCACGTCGTACGCGATCCCGAGACGCTCGCGGATGTTCAGGAACAGCCGTGAGCTCATGCCCTCCCCCAACAGCGTGTTCAGAAGGTCGATCGCGTAGCGGTCAGGGTGCAGGTAGCTGTATGCCCTCACTCCAAGGCAGATGTGGGCTTGCTCGGTCTTCTGCCGGCGCACCATCACGTGCGCACCGTCGAGCGGGCCTGGAGCAACCGCCGCCACCTGGCCGTTCAGGCCTTCCGGCAGCGTGAGCCGCGGTCGCACGAGGTCCAGCACGACTTTCTCATCGAGGGACCCCGCCGCACCTATCACGACGTTCGGCAGGCGGTAGTGCGCATCGGCGTACTCGAGGATGTCGTCACGCGTCAGCCGGCTGACCGACTCTTGCGTCCCCGCGATGTCGCGCCCCAGCGGATGACCCGGCCACATCATCTCTTCCAACAGGTTCTGGACGTGATCCTGCGGCTGATCCTGGTACATCTTCAGCTCTTCCAGGATCACGGCACGCTCGCGTTCGATGTCTCCGGGATCGAGCTTCGAGTTCGACACGATGTCGAAGAGGACGTCCAGGCCGAGCTCCGTGTACTCCGACGGCACTCGCGTCCAGTACGCCGTCAACTCCTTGTCGGTGGACGCATTGATGAACCCGCCCACGCCTTCGATCGCGTCCGCGATGTCCTTGGACGAGGGCCGCCTACGCGTCCCTTTGAAGAAGAGATGCTCGATGAAATGCGACACGCCGGCGAGGCGGTCATCTTCGAGTCGCGACCCTCCACCGAACATCGCGACGACGCTCGACGAGAGCCGTTCGGGCATCGCGGCCGTGACTAGCTTGGCCCCTCCCGATAGCGCGTGGACGTGATGCGCGGAGGCCATGGGAGGGCCAGTATAGGACCGCTGGAGAACGTCCCTTCCGGGGCTGCTCTACGCGGCCGGGCCGCCTTCTCGAAGCGCGCCGAGCGCGGCGTAAAGGGTCATCGCCACGAAGTCGGCCGGCATCCCGTCGGACACCGCGTCCAGAGCCTCTCCGAGATACCGACGAACGTTGGCCACCTGGTCGACCTCGCTCAGCTCGAGGCAGTCGCGAATGGCTTCGGCGATCTCCGTTGGCGTGATGTCCTCATCGCCTGCGCCGTCCGCGACCGAGTTGACCAGCGCGATCGCTTTCCGGATCCGCTCAGCGGCGGCCCGGCCTGGCATGGAACCGCTCTACTCGGCCGCCGACTTGCGGGGCCCGACGACGACGCGCCGCTCCGGCTCTTCGCCGATGCTCCCGCTTGTGACGTCCGGATCACCCTCGAGCGCAAGGTGGATCGCGCGGCGTTCGAACGGCTGCATCGCATCGAGCGTGATCGGGTCGCCCGTCATCTTGACCTGGCGTGCGGCGCGCATCGCTATCTCGCGCACCGTGTGCTCCCTGCGCTGCCGGTAGCGCTCCACGTCAACGATGATCCGCTCGCCATCGGCGAGATGACGGCCGACCATCACGTTCGTGACCGACTGCAATGCCCGCAGGGTCTCGCCTCGCCAACCGATCAGCGCACCCAGGTCGTGACCGCTGATGTCCAGGGTTATGGGTTCGCTGCTTGGTCGCACCGTAACCTGCGCGCGAACACCCATATGCTTGAGGAGACCTTCGACCAGACCACGCGCAACCTCTGCTTTTCCGTTGGCAGGAGCGCCGGCAGAACCCACCGCGGCGGTGGCTGTTAGGTCGATCACGGTGACCTCGACCACGGCCTCATCGGCTGTCTCGCTGAGCACCCTGATGTCGACGTTCCTGCGGCTCTCTTTCAGTTCGATCAATGCGGCGTCAACCGCTTCGTCCACCGTGCGGCCGCGCCCTTCAGCGGAGCTCATCGCAACTCACCTCTAACCCTCATTTCTGACCTATCTCTTTGGTCTTCTAGGTTTGACGCCATTACCTGGCGGACTCTTCGGACCGCCGCCAGGTCCCTTCTTGGGCGGTGCGTCAGGTCCCTTCTTGGGCGGCAACGCGCCCTTCCCGTTAGAACCCCCCGACACGGTCCGTCTGAACCGCGCCGGCAGAACGTTTCCCCAGCCGACCACGAAGCTCTGCTGAATGATACTGACGCAGTTGCCTATAAACCAGTAGAGTCCCAGGCCCGCCGGGACGTTCAGGGCGAAGTAGCCGATCATCAGCGGCGACAGCCACACCATCGTGCGCTGCATCTGCTGCGTCTGCAGCTCCTGCTCCGTCGGGTTGGGGGCCGGCGGCATCTGGAGCATGCGCGACTGGATCAGCGTGGTGAGCGCCGCGAACAGCGGAAAGATCAGGAAAGCGAGAACCGGGATCGGGAGCCCGGGGATCATCAGGTGGTGGTTGGGGTTGTCGTTCAGGTTCGAGATCCAGAGGAACGGCTGTGGTGGATGGCCTGCCTTGGCGAAGCCCTGGAAGACGTAGTAGAGCGCAGTCAGGATGGGCAGCTGCACGATCAAGGGGAGGCATCCGACCAGGCCTCCGAGCGGGTTGACCCCGTGCTCCTGGTAGAGCTTCATCATCTCCGCGTTCAGCTTCGTGGGGTCTTTCTTGAACTTCTTGCGAAGGTCGGCGACCTGCGGAGCCAGCTTGCGCTGCTCGACCATCGTCTTGCGCTGCGTCACCAGCTGGAACTGCTGAAGGGGTGCGAGGACCAGGCGGATCATGATCGTCAGCACGATGATCGCGACCCCGTAGGCCCCGATCGCCTCGATCACCGGAACCCCCTGCAGGTGGACGTACAGGTAGTTCAGCAGGCCCGCCAGAGGGTGCTCGACCACGGCAACCCATATGTCGTGGATCGGTGACAGAAAATTGCCGATGCTCTTGATGAGATCGCTCAGCTTGTTTTCTCCGATGAAGGGTGGAAGGCCGGATCAGGGGACAGGATCGTAGCCGCCCTTGGCGAATGGATGGCAGCGCGCGATCCGCGCCGCTCCCATCCAGCCACCGCGCAGCCAGCCATACCTCTCGATCGCTTCATACGTGTAGTGGGAGCAGGACGGGTAGTAGCGGCACGAGGGCGGAAGGACTTTGGAAAACGACATCTGGTAACCCCGTATCAGAGCGAGGAAAAGCCTTGTCACGTGTTCTGCTTCGACAGCCGGAGCGCGGCCTGTTCCGCCTCGGCCACAAGCTCGGCGAAAGCGACTTCCAGGGCCGCCGGCCGGGCGATGAGAACCACGTCATATCGTATTCCCACGCTCGTTAGGGGCGAATCAGCGCCGAGCAAGCTGACGCGAGCCAGCTCGCGGAGGCGCCGCCGAGCCCGGTTGCGGTCGACCGAGCCCTTGAGGGCTCGGCTGACGGTTACTCCAACGCGGGTTTCGCTTCGCGCACTGGGGATGGCGAACGCGACCAGGGCGCGGCCGCTGTAAAACCGCTTGCCGCTCATCGCGGCCTGGAAGTCGCCGTGCCGGCGCAGCCGGATGCGCCGTTTCATGTCTGCACTGCGCCCTGCGCGCGACCGGCGGTCTGCACTGCGCCCTGCGCGCGCCCGGCGGTCTGCACTGCGCCCTGCGCGCGCCCGGAGGTCTGCACTGCGCCCTGCGCGCGCCCGGAGGTCTGCACTGCGCCCTGCGCGCGCCCGGAGGTCTGGATTGCGCCCTGCGCGCGCATTCCTATTAGCGCGCCTGGCCGCCGCCTAGGCGGACAGCCGCTGGCGACCCTTTCGTCGGCGGTTCTGCACGACCCGGACGCCGCCTTTCGCGCTCATCCGGCGGAGGAATCCGTGAACGCGCCGGCGATATCGCTTCTTGGGTTGGAAAGTACGCTTGATGGTGGCCCCCTGCAGGAGTCAGTAACTGGCGAGAACCGCGGTAGTGTACCGGAGCAGGAGCCCATCGATCGTGATAGCGCTCATGTCACTTCATCGCTAAGGTATATGCCTTGCGATGTCCACAGGGCTTTGCTACACTGCCCGCCCGGAAGCAGCCAAAGTAAGGGCTCGGGTAACGAACCAGTACAGATTGCACCAATCGGTCCCACTTATCGTTATAGCTAACCCGGGCATAAACGTATAACACCGCTTCCTGGTTTCGGGATCGATCGGATGTGGGATTTCGGACGGCTAGGCAGCGCTAGCCTGTGGAAATCCGGTCCGCTCTTTTCCACAGGCATCAAGGAGGCGGAGCTCATGGTCAGAGAGCTTCGGGTTGAACCTGCAATCGCGGCGGCGCGATTTGCGGGGTCCCCGCGCAAGCGGTGACGCAGGGTAGGTCGGACGAGGAGTTGGCCCCAGGTTGTCCACAGCATTTGCAGAGCGGGGCAACCATTCATCCCCAGGGCCGGGCATCCTCTTCCCCAACCACAGCCGCGCCTCCGGACAGGGAGATATGAGTTGAATCAGGACCAGATCTGGTCACAGGTTCAGGAGGAGCTGCGCTTTCAGCTCGCCAAGCGGACCTATGACATGTGGCTGAAAAACACCTCGGTGGTTTCAGCAGACGGCGGGACGTTCCGCATCGGCGTACCGAGCAAGCTCGCCAAGGACTGGCTCGAGGATCGCTTCTCCGGCCTCATCCAGGAGACGCTCCAGGCAGTCACAGGATCTGAGGTCGACATCGATTTCGTCATCTCGCCGTCAGGACATCGCCCGGCGCTGTCCAGCGTCGACGGCGATTTCGGACGCGCGTCGGAGAACGGTCACGAAAGCAATGGCAATGGGAACGGGGTCGAGCCAGTGCCGGACGCGCCTGTCATTCCGCCTTCGGAGCTCAACGCCCGTTTCCGCTTCTCATCCTTCGTGGTCGGGCACAACTCGCAATTTGCCCACGCCGCCGCCAAGGCGGTGGCCGAAGCTCCGGGCGACAGCTACAACCCGCTGTTCCTCTATGGAGGAGTGGGACTGGGCAAGACACACCTCATGCATGCGATCGGTCACGAGGTTCACGACCGCTTTCCGCGCAAGCGGGTCGTGTACCTGACATCCGAACAGTTCACCAACGAGGTGATCAGCTCGATCGCGACCGCGCGCATGGGCGAGTTCCGTCACAAGTACCGCACGGTCGACGTGCTGCTGATCGACGACGTCCAGTTCCTTGCCGGCAAGGACCGCACGAAGGAGGAGTTCTTCCACACCTTCAACGCGCTCCATGAGATCAACAAGCAGATCGTCATCTCGTCCGACCGGCCGCCCAAAGAAATCCCGACGCTGGAGGACCGGCTCCGTTCGAGGTTCGAATGGGGCTTGATCGCCGACATCCAGTCCCCGGACTTTGAAACTCGCCTTGCCATTCTTCACTCCAAGCTCGGCGACAACACCTCGTTGATTCCGGAAGAAGTTCTCAACTTCATCGCTCACAAGGTCCAGCGCAACATCCGAGAGCTCGAGGGGGCGCTGACCAGGGTCCAGGCGTTCGCTGCAGTGCACCAACGCCAGGTCGATGAGGAAGAGGCGGCGCGCCTGCTGGCTGACATCATCCCGGCGGGAACGCGCAAGCCGATCAACGTCGAACGCATCCAGGCGCTCGTCGCCGACTACTACAACATCTCGCTCGAGGACATGAAGGGAAAGCGCCGCGACAAGCACATAGTCTTCCCCCGCCAGGTGGCGATGTTCCTGGTGCGCGAGGAGACGCCCTCATCGCTGCCGGCGATCGGCAAGGCATTCGGCGGCCGCGACCACACGACGGCGCTGCACTCGATTGAAAAGATCGCCAACGAGCTGAAGGAGGACGAGCGATTGCGGTACGAGGTCCAGGCGATCCGCGAGCGCCTCTACGTCCAGTGAAAAGCGTTTCCACAGTTTGTTGGACGAGCCTTGGGACGCACACCGCACGGCTCGCGACCGGCCATTTCATCCCCAGTTACTCAACAGGACATAGGTCGTCGCGGCACGCTTACACAGACCTTGTCCACCGCGGCGCTCGATCTGTAAATGATCTCGACATCCACAGTGTCCACAGCGCTTACTGTTATCTACTACGGATAAATTCAATCAAGAGAATCTCTATCAACGGGGGACAACTGTCTTGAATTCGAAAGTATTAGCTGCCCAGATGAAGGTCACCTGCCGGCCGTCCGTTTTAGGCCAGGCGCTGCAGGTGGTGTCGCGCGCCATCTCGAGTCGCACCACCCTGCCCATCCTCAACAACATCCTCATCGAGACGACATCCGAAGGGTTGGCGCTCAGCGCCACCAACCTGGAGATCGGCATCCGTAAGCTGGTGCCGGCCGAGGTGGCGATGGAAGGTGCGACCACCGCGCCGGCAAGGTTGCTGACCGATTTCGTCGGCACGCTCCCCGATCAGGATCTCGAGATGACGCTCGACGGAGCCAGCCAGTCGCTGAACCTGCGCTGCGCTCGTTTCGACACCCACATCAAGTGCATCGAGGCGGAGGAGTTCCCCCCCGGACCAAGGCCAGATGAAGGCGACCGGCTCGAGGTCGCGCTGGACGAGCTGGTCAGCGCCGTCGAGCAGACCCAGATGGCGGCCTCGACCGATGAGGCGCGTCCAGTCCTGACGGGCGTGCTGGTCCTGGTCCAGGGCGGCAGCCTGACCCTGGCGGCGACCGACGGACACCGCCTGGCGGTTCGGAAGCTGGCGGCGGCCGGACCGTCCGATCTCGAGGCCAGCCTCATCGTCCCGGCGCGAGCGCTCGCCGAGCTCTCGAGGGTGCTGAAAGGCGAGCCCGGGAAAGTTGAGGTGATCATCTCGAAAGCTCGGAACCAGATCTTCTTCCGGGCCGGCAGCTCGGAGCTGACCTCCAGGCTGATCGACGGAAAGTATCCCAACTACGCACAGGTTATCCCCAGCAAGAGCTCGACCAAGGTGAAGGTCTCCACCAGCGAGTTGACGCAGACCGTGCGGGCGGTGTCGCTCTTCGCCCGCGACAGCGCCAACGTGATCCGGCTCAAAGCGCAAGCCGGGGCCTTGACCCTATCCGCGACCACGAACGAGGTTGGAGACAGCAAGGCGGAGATGGCCGCAGACGTCGACGGTTCCGACATCCAGATCGCCTTCAACGCCCGCTATGTCCTGGATGCCCTTGGCGTGATCGGGGAGGACGAGGTCGAGCTCCTTTTCGACGGCCCCCTGAGCCCAGGGCTGCTGCGACCGCCGGGCAAGGAGCACTACCTGTACGTGATCATGCCCGTGCGGGTGGCGATGTCCTAGGCTGCGACTCCGCAGGCTCCGACTCAGAAATCACCGTAACTACGCCCAGCTAGATCTGGTCCCCGGGCCGGGAATCAACGTCTTCATAGGCGCCAACGGTCAGGGCAAGACCAACTTGCTCGAAGCCGTCGCGATGCTGGCCCTGTCGTCCTCCCCCCGGTCGCGCCGAGAGCTCGAGCTGGTCGGTCCCGTCGCCCCGATGTCGCGAATCGAAGCCGAGGTGGAAAGTGGAGGCATCACCGCGGAGCTGGCCATCACGCTGACCATCGAAGGCGAGAGGGCGCGGCGGGTGATCGAGGTCGACGGGGTCCGGCGCCGGGCGTTCGACCTCCCGGGCCGCTTTCGGGTCACCCTCTTTTGGCCCGACGACCTGGGCCTCGTCAAGGCTGGACCAGAGCTGCGGCGCCGCTTTCTCAACCAGATGCTGGTGCAGGTCGAGCCCGGCTATGCCCGCGCGCTGGCCGGGTTGAAGCGGGTCGTGGAACAGCGCAACAGCCTGCTCAAGCGGATCGCCGCGGGTGAGGACGGCGGGGACGTGCTGGAGGTCTGGAACCAGGAGCTCGTCCAGCTTGGAGGCGAGGTCGCGGCGGCTCGGTCGGCGGCCGTCCTGGAGCTGGAGCCGGAGGCTGCCCGATGCCACGCTGAAATCGCGGACGGCGAGCGCCTGGAGATCCGGTACGAGGGCCCTCCACAGGATCTTGCCGAAGCTGTGCATAACTCGTTGGCTGAGGACCTCCGGCGAGGTTCCACCACGGTCGGTCCGCATCACGACGACGTCCGGGTGTTGCTCGAGGGCCGGGACGCCCGTGCCTACAGCTCGCAGGGTCAGCAGAGGACGGCGGTGGTGAGCCTGAAGCTGGCTGAAGCGGCCCTGATGGCAAGGCGCACCGGCGAGCGTCCCGTACTTCTCCTGGACGATGTTCTGTCCGAGCTGGACGGAGAACGCCGGGGCGCCCTCCTGAGGCAGGTCGCGAGCGCCGGCCAGGTCATCATCACCTCGGTCGAGGCGGGTCCGTTCCCACCAGAGCTCATTGCAAATTCGATGGTCTGGACCGTGACCGAGGGCAGGATCGAAGCCTGTGGATAAGTTGGGCAATATCCTGCCGAGGGTGCTGCGCCGGCAGCCTGGCGGCGCCAAGTTCCTGGGTGTCCAGGTGGCCACCGCGTTTCGCATGGTGATCGGTGCGGAACCCGCCGTCCTGTGCGATGAGATCGAGCTCCATTCGGGCACGTTGGTGGTCACCACGTCGAGCCCGGCGCTCGCCCACCAGCTGCGGCTGGATTCGGAGCTCATCCTCGCCCGGCTGAACGATCTCAACCTGGGGCGCAAGGTGCGTGCGCTGCGGATCCGAATCGGGCATTCGACGCCTGCGCAATGAGCACACGCCTGGGTGCCGAGCAGCGCGCGGCCGCAGCGATCGGAGGGGGCCCGATCCGCGTCGTCGCGGGGGCCGGCACTGGAAAGACGGCGGTCATCGCGGAGCGCTTCCGCCGGCTGGTGAGCGGTGGCGCTTCGCCCGGATCGATCCTCGTCATGACCTTCACCGAACGCGCGGCGGCCGAGATGCGCCAGCGCATCGAGGACCAGATCGACGTCGTCGTTCCGGCGGTGGGGACGTTTCATTCGATCGCCCTGGGCTGGCTGCGCGCCGACGGCGGCGCCGTCGGGGTTCCGGCCGGCTTTCGAATCCTGGCGGGCGCCGACCGCTGGATTCTCGCCCGTGAGCTGATGTGGGAGCTCGGCGACAACGCCCTCACCGGCGACGATCGGCCGGACGACCTCGTGTCACCTGCGCTGCAGATGCTCGAGCGGATGAAGCAAGAGCTGGTGCCCATCGCAAAACTCGCCGCTTGGGCCTCCTCGACCGACGATCGGGAGCGAGGCGACCTGATGCGCGCCTGCGTCCGCTTGTTCCGGGCCTACGAGAAAGCATGTCGCAAGCACCGTTACCTCGACTTCGAGGACCTGCTCGTGCTCGCCGTCCGGATGCTCGAGAGTCAGCCGCGGATCCTGGACAGGTACACCGACCGCTACCGGAACGTGCTCGTCGACGAGTACCAGGACTTGAACCTCGCGCAGGAGCGCCTGGTCGAGCTGGTCGCCTCGAGAAGCGAGCCGTTCGTCGTGGGCGACGACGATCAATCCATCTATCGATTTCGCGGAGCCTCACGGGCCAGCCTCGAGAGGTTCATCACCAGCTTTGCGAGCACCAGGACCCTGACCATGGGGCGGAACCGGAGAAGCTCGCGGCGCATAGTGGCGGCAGCAGCCACGCTGATCGGAGGAAACGCCGATCGCCTTCCGAAACAGCTGATCTCCAAAGTGGCCGGACCGCAGGTCGAGCTCTGGAGCTGTCCCGATGGCGTGACCGAGGCCGCCGCCATCGCCGCTCATGCAGCGGACCTGGTTGAACGTGGAACATCGCTGCGCGCGATCGCGGTCCTGTGCCGAACCAATGCGATCGCCCGTCCCATAGCGGCGGCACTCGCGGCCCAGGGACTGCCCCACGTGGTGATCGGAGGTCGTGGCTTTCACGACCGGGCGGAGATAAGGGACGTCATCGCGCTGCTCCGAGTGCTGCTCGATCCTGGCGATGTGGTGGCGATCGCCCGGGCCATCACGCGCCCGCCCTGGAGCCTCGATGCTTCGACAGCGCTGGCGCGGCTCAGGGATCGCGGCGAGCAACCGCCACTCACCGCAATCAGGGCGTGGTCGCCGGCGGCGCCGGCAGCGAGATTGCTGGAGGAGCTCGCATCGGATGCGACCCGGCTCGATGTCCGTGACCTGTTCTTCGAGCTGATGAACCGCACCCGCTACCTCGAGGTGGTCGGTGACACTCTCGAAGCCGGCGAGGCGGCGCGAGTCACCGCGAACGTGAGCCGTTTTGCCGAGATGATCGCCGAGTTCAGCGAAAACGTACCGGATCGGTCTCTCTCCTCATACATGCGGCACCTCGAGCTCGTCCTGCTGTCCGGGGAGGACGAGGAGCCGGCACCGGTCGAGACCGCGGACGACGCGATCCATGTCATGACCATCCACCAGGCCAAAGGTCTGGAGTTCGACGCCGTCTTCGTGCCGGGCCTGGTCGAGGGGCGCCTGCCACAGTCCGGAAGGTCACCACGCTTCGAGCTTCCAGCCGCCGTCCTGGAGCCTCTCGTGCGAGGTCGAGAGGACGTCGTCGCAGAGGAGCGCAGGCTGCTCTACGTCGCGATGACCCGTGCGCGACGTCACCTTTTCCTGACGCGCGCCTCGCACTACGAGGGCGGCCGGCGATGGAGGGATTCGCGGTTCCTGGATGAGGTTCGCGCAGCCGGCCCGCGCACCGTCTGTGAGCGCACGTTCGAGTCTACCGCTCTGCCGGCGGAACCTCGGAGGGCGGTACCAAGAAAAGGCGAGGTCGTGCTTTCTTACAGCGCGATCGCCGCCTACCGCGACTGCCCCCGCCAGTACTGGTACCGGCAGGAGCAGCGGCTGCCGGCGGTGCAGAGCGCCGAGGCGGTGCACGGGGTCATCCAGCACGAGGCCCTGCGCCAGGCGGGAGAGGTCCGCAAGAGCGGAGGGAAGGTGACCGCCCGGGGCTTGAGATCCATCCACGAAGAGGTCTGGCGCCAGAGCGCATTTCCGGATGCCCGGCGGGCGCCCACCTTCAAGCGGATCGGTGCGGCTCAGCTCGAGGCGTACCGCAGCCGGGGAGGATTCGATGCGTCACCCGAGTACCTCGAGCATCCGTTCAGCGCGGCGGTCGACGGCTGGACGCTTCGCGGCGTCATCGACCGCATCGACCGAACCGAGTCAGGCTGGCGGATCGTCGACTACAAGAGCGGCCGGCCACAGACCCGCACCCGTCGCGACCTGCAGGTCGCGCTCTACGCGCTGGGCGCGAGCAACGCTCTGCGCCTGGATCCTGTGGAGCTCGAAGTCGTGTACCTGGCGACGGGTGAGAGCGTCAAGGTCGAGAAGGTCACGGATCTCGTGGCGGAAGCCACCGGCCAGGCCGCGGAGGTGGCGGAGGGAGTGAGAGACGGAAGGTTCGAGGCGCGGCCTGAGCGAAGGCGCTGCCGGCTCTGTCCCTACCGGCTCGCCTGCGGCGAAGCCTTGTAGCGGGCGGCCAGCAGCAGGCACTCGCGAGCTATGTCCGAGGAGGCATAGGGATGCGCCAGCTCCTGCGCTTTGCGCGACATCTCTCGCCACGTCGGGCCGCCCTCGGCCAGCACCCTGACCTCGTCCAGCAGGTCCGAGTCCTTAGGCGCGTAGGCGCCAAATCCTGAGTCGACGACATAGTCGACGTTCGGCGTTTCCTGTCCGGGCAAGAACCCCGTGATGATCAACGGAATACCTGTGGCCAGCGCCTCGGCGATCGCGCCGGGACCCGCTTTGGTCACGACCATGTCGCACGCGCGCATCAGCTCGGGCATGTAGTCGACAAATCCCAACACCAGCGTCGGCGTCGCGAAGCGAGGCTCTTCCAGGCGCCGGCGAAGCTTTTCGTTGCGTCCCGCCACGACCACGAGCTGCCATTGGTACGGCTCCCAGGCAAGGGCGCGAACCTGCTGGGTGAGGTGTCCGACCCCGGCCGCGCCGCCCATGACCAGCACCGTGAATCGATCCTCGTCCAGCCCAAAGCGCCGGCGCAGCGCCTGCTTCTCGCCACGCGCGGGTGGCCTGAACCGGAGGTCGACTGGCAGGCCGAGAAGCTTGACCCGGTCGGCCGGCACCCGCCGCCGCAGCGCCACCTTGCGAGCCAGCTCTGTGGGGGCGATCACAAGGTCGGCCTGGCTGAAGGTCCAGCCCCGGTGAAAGTCGACGAGGTCCGTGATCACCGTCATGAGCGCGCGCGGCCGGCCGCTCTTGCGAATCGCCTGGTGGCTGATGTGGTTCAGCAGTGGGTGGACAGACAGCACGACGTCGGGGTCGTGCGCTTTCAAGAGATCCAGCACCGAGTTGCGAACCCCTGGTCCGAAAACGGCGCGAATCGCCGCGAACGCAGCCCTGGTGTTGCTTGTGTGGTAGACCGCCCCCCAGGCAGCGCGCGAGCGCCGGATCACCGGCGAGTAGAGCGAGGCTAGTCTTCTGACGACCGCCGGGCCCTGCCCGATCAATGGATCGGCCACCGTGATCACGCAGCTGGGGTCGAGCAGCTTGAGAGCATCGGTGAGGGCGCGAGCGGCGGCGCGGTGACCTCCACCCGTGTCACTGAAGAGGATCAGGATGCGTGGGGAACCGCCTGCCGGTGTCGGTAGGAGGGGCGGCGCCGGGGGATGGTCGGCGTCGGCGGGCTGGGCGCTTACTTCCGTCGCGCTGCCGCGCGGCGCGCGATCCACCGCATGTTGTACTGGGCCAGCAGGTAGGTGAGGAAGACCATCGCGATGATCCCGATGCTCACCCAGAGGATCGTGCGCTTGGCGAGCTCACCCGCAGGGAGCGGCGCCGCACCGGCGCCAATGCTGTTCTGCTGAATGATGTACGCGGCCAGGTCCTTGACGTCCTGGTCGGTCAGGGCGGCGTTGCCACCCTTGGCGGGCATCGCAATCTGCTTCGGGTCGCCTGCTTGTGGCGTGCGGCCGTTGGTGATGATGTCGATCAGGAAGGCGGGGTCGAGGGAGTTGGCAATCCCGGGCAGCCTGTCGATCGGGTTGAGGACCGCGCCGATCCCCCCCTCGAGGCTGGCGCCGTGGCAGGTCGCGCAGTTTTGAGCGTAGAGAGTAGCTCCGCTGGCGGGGTCGCCTGGGAGCGCCGAGCCGCCCGCCGGCGACGGCGAGGGAGAGCTGGCCGCAAGGGTCGTGATCGCCGTGAAGGCGATCAGCGCCGGAACCGCCAGCGCGACCAGCGCGGAGAGCTTGAACCCCTGCAGAAGGCGCATGGCGCGCCAAATCATAACTACCTCTATTCTCAGGCCTCGGCGGGAATAGCTGCTGAGCGCGTAGGTTTTACTGGTAATGGCTTCTTGCGCGCCGATCTCTCGTTCCGGCTTCTGCTGCGTCTCACGGCGCTGGCTTGACGCGAGATCGGCTTATCGTGGCTGAGGCGACCCGGCTGATCGACGACCGCACCGCCCGCCGGCGGATCGCGGTCATATCCATGCACACGTCGCCGACCGCTTCGCTGGGCCAGAACGCGAACGGCGGCTTGAACGTATACGTCCGGGAGATCTGCACGGCTTTCAGCGAACGGGGCATAGCCACCGACATCTTCACCCGGAAGCAGTCCATTGACGACCCGAGTGTCGAGCGCCTGGCCCCATTGTCGCGGGTGATCTACCTCCCTGCGGGCAACGGGCTTGACAAATACTCTCTCTATCGCGAGGTGCCGTCGTTCGCCGCACAGGTCGCGCAATTCGCGGCCCGCGAGAAGGTCGTGTACGACCTCCTCTACTCGCACTACTGGCTCTCGGGCGAGGTTGCTTGCCTGCTCCGGCCAAACCTCGCGACCGGTTGGGCTCACATCGCCCACACGCTCGGACTCGTCAAGAACCGCACGCTCGCCGCCGGGGCAAGCCCGGAACCCGAGCTGCGTATTCGCATCGAGGGTGAGCTTGCGCAGCAGGCGGACCTGCTGATCGCTTCCACCGCCGACGAGGCCCAGGAGCTGATCGAGGGCTATGGCGCTGACCCAGAGCGCGTGAGCGTGGTCGCGCCCGGCGTCGACCTCGGGACGTTCCAGCCGCTGGATCGGGCGGAGGCCCGGCGCGTGGTCGGTTACGGAAGCGAGCGCCTGCTGCTCTTCGTGGGCAGGCTCGAGCGCCTCAAGGGAGTCGAGATCGCGATCCGCGCGCTCGGTCTGCTGCGTGACCGCCGGCATGACGACGTCCGGCTGTTGATCCTCGGCGAGGACAGCCATGAGGGCGAGGAGAGCGAAAAGGCTCGACTCAAAGCCATTGCTTCAGAAGTCGGTGTGCGGGATCGGGTCGACTTCGTCGGTTCGGTCGCCCACCACGAGCTGCCGTACTTCTACGCCGCGGCCGACGTCTGCGTGATGCCGTCGTACAGCGAATCCTTTGGCCTGGTCGCGCTCGAGGCGCAGGCGTGTGGCTGTCCTGTGGTCGCATCGGGCGTCTCCGGCCTGCGCTCGGTCGTGCGCGATGAGGTCAGCGGATATCTGATCGACGAGCACGATCCGGCGGCGTATGCCGAGCGCATCGGACGCCTCCTCGAAAACAGCGAGCTTGCTCAGCAGATGGGCCGTCGCGGTCGCCTCCTCGCTCAGCGTTTCTCATGGACCCGAACGGCCGACCGGCTCGAGCTGCTCTTCGAGCCCGTCGTGGAGCGAAATCAGGCCCTGGTCCAGGCCAGCGCGCGGCACGAATAGGGAAACGACACCGGGTCGAATCGCGTAAGCGCAGTCGGCCGCGTTCCATCCGCGTTCATCAGCCACACCTGGTTTCCACTGACGAAGGCGATCTGGTGGCCGTCCGGTGATGGCACCGGGGCTGAGAGGTCGATGTCGAGGTCGGACGGAAGGCCAGAGCCCGGGTTCAACACGGCCGCCGGCGCGACAACGTTCACCACAAACGCTTTGTGCCCGCTGCTCCCCGCCGACTGAGTGACGGCGGCGACCACAAGGTGGGCCGAGTCGGGAAGCCAGGACGGCGACCCCAGGTCCCCGGATGCCACCGTGGTAGTGGCTCCTCCTCCGACGAGATTCTTCACCTGGAGGCTGGTCGTCCCGCCGTCGTCTCGCAGATAGGCGATCCGGTTTCCTGACGGCGCCCAGCTGATGTCGCTGACCCCGCCCGTATCCATCGTCAGGAGATAGCGAGCACGCAGGCCGACGTCGTAGCCCCACACCTTGTTGGGTGCGAGGGCGCCCTGCACGAATGCAAGCCTCAAGCCGTTGGGAGCAACCGTCGCCTGAGCAACGTCCGCTGAGATCACCTCATCGCTTCCGTCGGCTGACTGTCGATGCAGGACCCCCGTGTCGTCGATGTACACGTAACCCATGCCCGGGGCAAGTGCCGCCGCCCACGCTCCTTTGAAGTCGAGCTGCGTCGTGCCGCCGCCAGGCACGAATTCGGACCAGGTCTCTCCGTCGCCCTGGATCAGAAGACGGTCGCCGCCCGGCGACCAGCTGAATGAGCTAACAGCGCTGGCGTCGAACAGCTGGCGCGGGAAACCGGTCTCATTGACGATCCACAATCCTCCGGAGGCTCCGCCCGCGCCATACGTTGTGAAGGCCAGCCAGCCCCGCAGGACCTGGGGAGAACCCGTCGTGAAGCTGACGGTCTGGTCACGCCCGAGCTGGTTGCCATCGATGTCGAGCGCCGCCGTGTTCACGGAAACCTGATAGGTGGTGTTGGGCGCCAGGAGCTCTGAAGGGGCGATGATCGCCCGCCGCCCATCCGCGGGATCGAGCCGCACGGCGAACGGAATGCTGGGGGCGAACGTGACCGCCGACCGCAAGCTGGTCGCGTTCATCTCGCGTGAGAAGTTGAGCGTGATATAGGCGGCGGGGTCGACGCCGGCGTCGGCGTCGCTGGGCGTGGAGGCGGCGAGGTTCGGCGGACCCTCGGTCACAAAGGCCCAGTGGTGACGCAGCGTATACGTGTTGCCCGCGGGGTCTCGGTAGCCGGGATCGAGTATCACCTCATACGTGGTGCTGGCCTGCAATGTCGCGTGGGTGTAAACGAGCTGGCGCGGACTCTCCCATTGCACCGTGCCGCTGGTCGCAGGCGCCAGGTGGAGCCGGCTTGCGACGGACGCCTGGTCGACCTCGTGGTCGAACGTGATCCTGATCGGGGCGGCGGTCGAGACCTCTACCGCGCCGCGTTGGGGAGAGTAGTCGACGATCTGGGGTGGGGTGCCGCCGCATGCTGTCAGCGGGAGCAACAGCGCCACAACACCTGCAATTGACACGAGGTAACGCATTCGGCTGCTACCTGCGGCTCGGGCCCACTCCCACAAGACCTCCCACTGAAGGGGGAAGGTGTTTAGAGGTGAGACTTGAGCCTGGCCCTCATCTCCTGGGCAAGCTGCTCGAGTCGCGACGAGTCCACGAAGAGGAGCGAGATGCTTGGGATCTGGTCGATCGCGGCTTCAACACCGACGAGCGACGGATCCGCGGCTCCGAGTATGTCCTTCACCTTGCGGGCACGGTTGCCAAGGGCGTCCTCCGCCATCGCCTGCAGCTCGGCGACGATGGTTGCCCAATCGAGCTGAGGTCCGGATGACTGAGGCGGCGTGGTCGGTGCGACCTGCATCGTGGGCGGGGTCGGCTGCGTGTAGCCGGAGTACCCACCCGTGGGAATCTGCGCGGTCGGCGGCTCCGCCTGCATCACCGGCATCACGGGGAGGGTCGGGTTGGTCGGCATGACCGGCTCGGGCGCGGGAGCCATGGGCGGCGCCATAACCACCACCGGAGCCGGAGGCTGCGATCTCGCGTTTCGCAACCCTCCGACGATCTCGTCGACGTCAAGCGGTGGATGCTTGGTCGCGTCCGCCGATTTGACCTCGATCATGGCGGCGGGGTCATCGCAGAGGGCGAGGGCGCGGTCCGGCTTGTCTGAGATGTCGCGCGACTCGCTTGTGTACGCGCCTGCCATCTCGCCGTCCGAGAGGATGATCACGCCGGTGCCACCCGCCGACCGGATCATGACGCTGCCGCTCAGCTTCCGGTCGCTGAGGAACTTCAAGAGCGCTTTCATGTCGACCCAAGCCGCATACAGCTCCGTGTACATCGGTCTCGAAACCGTCAGCTCGTAAAGGCCGTCGATCAGCTCCGGCGACAGTCCGACCACATCGAGGACCCCGTGTCCGCTGGTCACGTCGTCGTTGAACTTCTGCAGCGCTTGCTTGCCGAGCACCAGACTGGCCGCATCGGCAGCTCCGTCGTACATGCACTCGAGCGCCGAGCCTTCGCGGAACAGGATCAGTCCTGAGGCGTCGTCGGTCAGCAGGCGCACGTAACCCGTGTATCCCTCTTTTTCGAGGGTCGTGATCAGGCGCGGGAAATCCACGAACGACGTTTTCAGCGAGTCATAGATGATCTGGCCCGCGGGAACGGGAATCGGTTCGCGCCCGTGTTTCGGCTGCGGGCGGTGCTTCACGCCACGTCTCGGCTGGGGTGCTTCCACCTTCCTCTCCGGTTCAGCATGATCTTTACGCTCGGCGCGTGTCTCCGGCCTGGGCTCCGGCTCGGGCTCGGGCCTGGGTTCTGCGTCGCCCTGCGCCCTGGGCGCCGTCTCGGCGGTCTGGACCAGCTCCGTGATGCCGGCTTTGACGGACTCATCGGCCGGGAGTTTGGCCTTGGCGTCGAACTCGAAGTCGCCCTTGGTCCAATGAAGGGCGGAGACCACAGCGTCATCGCCGGCCTTTCCATCGCTCTGCGCGTGGAAAAGGTGACCGAACAAAAAGTACAGAGAGGCCGACTGTCCGTTCCCATTGCGGACGGTAAGGGTACCTGTGGAGCGCTCACCTTGAGCAGACTCCAGAAGCGATCGAAGGGGAACGTCGGCCAATGAGCCGTGCGATTGCAAGAGCTTTCTCCTGAGGATCGGCCCAGCCCGATCGGTGGGATTAAGAGAAAGTTAGTATAGATATCGAGATCAGATTCGCGCGCCCGCAGCCGCCTGAGACCGGCGAAGCCGCCTTGTTCTCCGACCTGCCATCACCTGAATCGGCCGAAGGCGCCCTGGTGACCGCGCAGACGATGCGTACGCGCTTGATGCTCGTTCGCCACGGCCAGTCGACGTGGAATCGGGAGCATCGGATCCAGGGCCAGCTCGATCCGCCGCTTTCGGCCGAGGGCCGCCGGCAGGCCGCGCTGGTCGGAAACAGGCTTGCAGGCCGCCGGTTCGCTGCCTTCTATTCGAGCGACCTCCAACGGGCGTTCCAGACCGCGGAGGTGATCGGCGGCGTCATCGGCCAGCAGCCCTCCCCCACGCCGGGCCTTCGCGAGATCTTCCTCGGGGAGTGGGAAGGCCTGCGCTCCGGCGAGCTGGCCGGCCGGTTTCCAGAAGCCTGGGCGCGATGGAACCGGAAGCCTGATTGGGACCTCGTGCCTGGCGGCGAGGGCGCCGCCGTGTTCGAAGCCCGTGTTGCGGTAGCGCTGGACGCGATCCTGGACCGCCACGCGCATGAAGACGTGTTGGTCGTGACCCATGGCGGGGTCATCCAGGTCGCGCTGCACCGAGTGATCGGCCGGTCGAGCCACGGTCTTTTCGCTTTCAAGATCCAGAACGCGTCGATCTCGCTGATCGAGAGGTCGGATGGTCGCACGATCATCGGCGGCTCCAACGACATCAGTCATCTCGATCCGGCGCTCCCCACCGAACCCGGCCCAGGATGACGCAAGAGGCGTCGCTGTGGGACGGCGAGCTCGAGGAGCGAGCCTCACCGGCTCCTCTGCTGCAATCGTGGGCATGGGGAGAGGTCCAGGCCCGTGCGGGTTGGCGCATCGAGAGGGTGCGTCTCGAAGGCGGTGCGATGGCCAGCGTGCAGGTGCGGTCGGTCGGTCCCGCACGCGAGGCCTACGTCCCGCGCGGCCCCGCGCCGGCAACGGCCGGCGCAGTCGATGCGCTGGTCGACTGGGCTCGGGGCGCCAGGGTGGCCCGCCTGATCATCGAACCCGAGGCGCCCCCGGCGATCGCTGAGGCGCTCGCCCAGCGGAACTTCTCCGCAGCGGCTCCGATCCAGCCGGAGCACACCCGGATCGTCAGGCTGCGGCCCCCGGACGAAATGCTCAAGACCTTCCGGCACGGCCGTCGTTACAACATTCGCGCCGGCCTCCGGCGGGGCGTCACCGTCATAGAAGGCAAGGACGCGGCCGAGCTCGGACGCCAGTCGGCAGCGGTCGAACGGCGCGAGTCGATCCACCTACCCGATCAGGGCTACTACGAGCTGCTGCTCGAGCACCTGCCCTGGTGCCGCACCTACACCGCTTATGGAGAAGACCACGAGGAGGCGCTTGCCACAGTGCTGGTGGCGCGCCACGCGGGCCGGGCCTACAGCCTTTTCGCAGGCCGCAGCGGAGCTCACCCTGAGCTGATGGGCAACGACCTCGCCTGGTGGTCGGCGCTCAGCTCGGCGGCGGAGGCCGGCTGCCGGGATTTCGACCTCTGGGGCGCGCCGCCGCCCGGCGCAGGCCCAGACCACCCCTGGCACGGCCTGGGCTTCTTCAAGTCCGAGTTCGGCGGCGAGGAGGTGGCATACGCAGGCGCCTGGGAGCTGGTGCTCTCCGCAGCCGGCGCCAGGCTGATCGCCCTCGAAAAGAAGTCGCGCACCTATGTTCGTGGGTTGAAACGCAACATCTCCTAACAATCCTTCAGATCGGTTAGGATGAACAGCAGGTGGGTGCGGTGGCGGAATCCTCCAGAAAAGTCTTGATCGTGGACCCGGACGCGGCGACGCGCCGGGAGGTTCGCGCCGCTTGCGAGCAGGACGGCTACCAGGTGCTCGAGGCTGACGG
Source organism: Candidatus Dormiibacterota bacterium (assembly GCA_036513095.1). Classification (GTDB taxonomy): domain Bacteria; phylum Chloroflexota; class Dormibacteria; order Dormibacterales; family Dormibacteraceae; genus Palsa-870. The sequence goes on from DATBZR010000078.1 coordinate 44,121, forward strand.
CGCGACCGAGGCGCTTCGCCAGGTCGAGCACTCGCATCCGAATCTAATCTTGCTCGAGGTCACGCTCCCCGACGGCGCCGGTTTCGACGTGTGCAGGGAGCTGCGAAAGATGGATCCGGCCGTGCCCCTGATCATGATGAGCTCTCGCTCCGACGAGATCGACGTCGTGGTCGCCCTGGAAATCGGAGCTGACGACTACGTCAGCAAGCCGCTGCGGCTGCGCGAGCTGGTGGCGCGCATGACCGCGCACCTGCGGCGGACCCGGTTCGAGTCGGCAGAGGCGATGCGCACTCGGCTCGAGTTCCGCGACCTCGTGATCGACGTCAACGAGCGCAGGACGTACAAGTCAGGCAAGGAGGTTGAGCTCACCCACACGGAGTTCGATCTCTTGACCTTTCTCGCGAGCAACGCCGGCAAGGTGCTGAGCCGCGAGAAGATCCTGAACTCGATCTGGGGTTACGAATACCCGATCGAGACACGCGTGATCGACGTACACATCCGCAACCTCCGCCGCAAGATCGAAAGCCAGCCCTCGCGTCCCTATTACATCCTGGCGGTTCCAGGAATCGGCTACCGGTTCACCAACGCCCGTCCCGCCTAAGGGTTTTGACCCCCAACTCGGCCAGCGACTCGCGCACGAAATCGCGCTCGGCGATGCGCGGGTGAGGGATCACGAGGACCGGGGTGTTCAGGCGCTCGTCGCCGAATAGCAGGATGTCGACGTCGATAACCCGAGGCCCCCATCGCCTCGCCGGCTTGCGCCCGCCTTCGACCTCGACCTCCTTGGCTGCTTTCAGAAGCTGGCGTGGCGTGCCGGGCCACTCCACCTCGACGACCTGGTTCAAGAACCGAGGCTGGGCGGCCACCCCCCAAGGCTGGGTTTCTATGACGCGGCTTTGACGCAGGACGCGCGCTCCTTTTTGACGCAGCCGCCGGCGCGCAGCGCCCAGGTTGCGGGCGCGCGAACCGAGATTGGAGCCCAGTCCCAGATAGGCGATCGTCAACGCATGAGATCGGCGATCTGAGCGACGCGCGTCATCTCTTTCACGTCGTGGACGCGGACGACATCGGCTCCACGCAAGATGGCCGCGGTCACGGTGGCGCCGGTGCCCTCCAGCCTCTGATCGACGGGCAAGTCGAGCGCTTTGCCGATGAACGACTTGCGCGACGTTCCGATGAGGATCGGCTGGCCGAGCTCGCGCAACTCCTCGAGCCGGCGCATCACAACCCAGTTCTGCTCCGCGGTCTTGCCGAAGCCGATCCCCGGGTCGATGAGAACCCGCTCGCGCGGCACGCCGGCGTCCAGCGCATGCTCGATCGAGGCGCGAAGGAAGCGCTTGATCTCGTCCATCAGGTCCCCTGAATACTCCGTCCCGTCCTGGTTGTGCATCAAGACCAGCGCACAGCTCTTCCTCGCCGCGAGCCGGGCCAGGTCCGGTGAACGCGTCAGGCCCCAGATGTCGTTGAGCATCGTCGCGCCCGCGGCAACCGCAGCCTCCGCAACCTCGAGCTTGTAGGTGTCGATCGAGACGGGGACCTCCGCCTCGCGGACAAGCCGCGCCACCACTGTTTTCGTGCGGGAGATCTCCTCGGCTGTGCCGATTGGCTGATGGCCGGGACGGGTCGATTCGCCTCCAACGTCGAGCATGTCCGCACCTTCGCGCATCATGCGCATCCCCTGCGACACCGCCCGCTCGAGGTCGTCGCCGGTGCCGTCACCGCTGAAGGAATCGGGCGTCACGTTGATGATTCCCATGACGTAGGTTCGCGAGCCCCATTCGAAGCGGCGTCCACCAATGTCCGCAATCACGTGCCGATTATCCTTCCGTCAGGAATGAAGCTCCACGAGCTGGCCAGCGGCGCGGGCGCGACCCTGGAGGGTGACGGCGACGTCGAGATCACCGGCATCGCCTACGACTCGCGGCGCGTGAAGCCCGGGGACCTCTTCGTCGCCGTCGAGGGTCTGAACTCGGACGGGCATGCATTCGTGTCGGACGCCCTCGCCAGGGGCGCCGCAGCAATTGCCATCGATCGGGATGTGACCCGGCCGCCCCGTACGCCTGTCCTCCGCCTGCCCTCGACGCGGATTGGGCTCGCCGAGCTGGCGGCGGAGTTCTACGGCAGGCCCTCGCGGACGCTGCGGGTGGCCGGCATCACAGGGACGGACGGGAAGACGACGACCACCCACATGGCCGAGCACGTCCTCCAGGCCAGCGGCGTGGTGGCGGGGGCGATGAGCACGGTTTCGTTCACGGGAAGCGGTGGAGAGGTCGACAACCTCAGTGGTCAGACCACGATGGAGGCGCCCGAGGTCCAGGCGTGGCTGGCGCGAATGGTCGAGGGCGGCGTTGCGTGCGCGGTCATCGAGACGACATCGCACGCGCTGGTCCAGGAGAGGGTCCGCGCTTGCGATTTCGACGTGGCCGCATTCACCAACGTCGGCCACGATCACCTGGATTACCACGCGACGTGGGATGACTACCTCGAGGCCAAAGCGCGCCTGATCGACCTGACCGCGAGCGCGATCGACAAGGGAATCGAGAAGACAGCAATCTTGAATCGTGACGACGCGAGCTACGAGCGTCTGTCCCGCCGCCCGATAGCGCGCCGCTGGACTTATGGGCTTACCACGGCGTCCGACCTCCACCCTCTAGACCTCAACGTCACCGGCTCGGGCTCGCGGTTTCGCATGAAGACCCCGCTCGGCGAGACCGAGGTCACCCTGCACGTGCCCGCCCGATTCAACATCTACAACGCGCTTTGCGCAGCCGGTGTCTGCCTGGCTCTGGGCGTGCCGCTGGACTCAGTCGGCACGGGGCTTGCCGGTTTTGAGGGCGTGCGCGGAAGGCTCGAGCCGGTCGATGTGGGCCAGGACTTTCGCGTCTACATCGACTTTGCGCATTCGGCGGGGGCGCTCGCCAGCGCGCTGGCCGAACTTCGCCCCTTTACGTCCGGCCGCCTGATCGTGGTCTTCGGTTCGACTGCGCGCTCCGACCACGACAGGCCTGGCATGGGACGGGCGGCGGCCGATTTCTCCGACTTCTTCATCATCACCACCGACGATCCTCTTGACCAGGATCCGGTGGAGATCGCGCGTGACGTACAGAGCGGCGCCGAGGGAAAGGCGCCTGCGCGCGACTACGAGATCGTCATCGACCGGCGCGCGGCGATCAGGCGCGCGATCGAGCTGGCTCAACCGGGCGATTGCGTGCTGCTGGCGGGCAAGGGCCACGAACGATCGATGCGGATGGCCTCTGGCTCGGAGCCCTGGGACGAGCGGGCGGAAGCCGAAGCGGCGATCAGGGACCGGCTTGCTCTTCGTTAGACCAGAAAGCAGTTCGCATCGATCACCCTCCGCCGACCATGCGCACGATCTCGACCGTGTCGTCCTGGTCCAGCGTCACGGCGTCGTAGCCGGCGCGCTCGATGATGGTTCCGTTGTGCTCAACGGCGACCGTTCGCGGGTTCACGCCGAGCTGATCGAGATAGGCGAGGAGCCGGGTCGGGCGCTCCAGCTCAACTCTCTTTCCATTGATCTGCAGCGAGATCATTCGAACAGCCTGATGGCCGCGTAGCCCGCGGCCCCGACGTTCAGGATCTCGTTGACCCGCGCCTCGGTTACGCCGCCGATCGCGAGGACGGGAATCCCTACCGAGCGCACGAGTTGCGCCAGCGCATCGAGTCCGGCGGCGTTGGTACCAGGGTGGCTGGCGCTCTCCCACACGGGACCGAAGATCACGTAGTCCGCGCCTTCGCGCTCCGCCTGCTGGGCGGCCGCGATCGAGTGCACAGAGCGACCGACGAGCTGCCTGCCTAGAAGCGTTCGCGCCTCGGCGACGGAGATGTCGCTCTCGGGAAGGTGTACCCCGGCTGCTCCAGTCGCGAGTGCCACGTCGCACCGCGAGCTCACCACGACCGGGATCGAAGTCGACGCGAGCAGCTCGCGCGCCTCCGTTTCGAACAGAGCGGTGCTGAGGCCGGGAGCGCGCAGCTGGATGATCGTGGCTGATATGCGTTTGAGCCCCTCACCCCGAGGGGGAGAGGGAGTGGCGGCCCGAAGCCCAGCCGCGGCGCTGGACACGATCGCCATCGCCACCGGCGTGGCTAGGTCGGTCGCGAGATGCCCTCGGTTGGCGAGCTCGGGCTGGCCTCGCCGCGCTTGGGGATCCGTCCGGCGTGGTAAGCCTTTCGCCCAGCTTCCGCGCCATCTCTGATCGCGGCGGCCATCAACGCCGGGTCGCGGGCGAGGGCGATCGCGCTGTTCACAAGCACCGCGTCGGCGCCGAGCTCCATAGCCAGAGCTGCATCCGATGGCGCACCGATTCCCGCATCGACGACCACAGGAATGGAAGCCTCCTCGATGATGATGCGGATCTGCCCCAGCGTCTGGAGACCCTGTCCCGAACCGATTGGTGAGCCGAGCGGCATCACGGTCACGGTGCCGATCTCCTCGAGCTTCTTCGCCAGCACCGGGTCGGCATTGATATAGGGCAGGACTTTGAATCCCTCGCCGACGAGCACCCGCGCCGCCTTCAGCGTCTCCTCTGGATCCGGAAAGAGGTAGCGCGGGTCGGGGATGACCTCGAGCTTCACCCAGTCCGACAGGCCCATCGACCGCGCGAGACGCGCGATGCGGATCGCCTCATCGGCCGTGCGGCAGCCTGCGGTGTTGGGCAGGATCCGGTATCGCTTCCAGTCGATCACGTCGAGGATCGTCTTGTGCTTCGGGTCGTCGAGGTCCAGCCGGCGCAGGGCCACAGTGACGAGCTCGCAACCCGACGCCTCGAGGGCCGCGAGCATCGACTCGTCGGACGGGTACTTGCCGGTGCCGAGGAACAGCCTTGAACGCAGCTCGACGCCCGCGATCACCAACCGGTCGGCGGCGGCGATCGTCTGCATCGTTCCAGCTTAGCGAAGCATTCGAAATCCCACGCCCCGATGAGGCGAGCCGGGAAGACGGCTAGGGCAGGCTCTGCTGTACCAGGAGCGTCCTGTCGCGTTCGTAGCTCAGGCGCTCGATCGCATCCTCAACCGAAAGCCAGAGCAGCCTGTCCACCTCGATCCCCGGCCGGAACCGGCCGCCGCGCACTTCCATCACCCAGTAGCACGCGACCTTGTCGCGCCCGCGGCGGTCGACGTACGCGGTGCACCCCAGGGGGCGCATGAGCTCGCACCGCAGGCCCGTCTCCTCCCTGACCTCGCGCAGCGCGCAGTCTTCTGGGCTCTCGTCGGGTTCGATCTTGCCCTTTGGCAAGGTCCAGTCGTCGTATTGAGGCCGGTGTATGACGGCGATCTCCGTCTCGCCGGATCGCGTGCTCCGGCAGACGACGCCGCCGGCTGCCCTGATCACGCTCACATCGGCTACTTCCAAGATCTTCGTTGCCACCGTTGCTCCTTCCTTTGCTGAAACGTATGCGCGGCGGGTTCTCTTATCTCACGGCTCTGTGGCGGAGTGCAATGAGTTTAACCGCGGGGACTGTTCATCGCGACACTGGATTCAAGATGAATTTCGATCGAGTGATTCCAACAAATTGCTCACGCGCTTCGATATGTCGTCGCGGATTTCACGAACCCGCTCGACCGGAAGGCCGCTGGGGTCGGGCAGGTCCCAATCGACATAGCGCCTGCCGGGGATGACCGGGCATGCGTCGCCACAGCCCATCGTGATGACGACGTCCGCCCACTGCGCCAGGTTGGTCGTCAGCAATTGCGGCTTTCGATCGCTCAGGTCGATTCCCTCCTCGCGCATCACGGTGATCACGTTTTCGTGAACGCGATCGGCGGGAGTGGTGCCGGCTGAGCGCGCCTCGTGCAGGCCGCCGGCAGAGCGTTCGAAGAGGGCCTCGCTCATCTGCGAGCGCCCGGCATTGTGCAGGCAGACGAAAAGCACATTCGACATGCTTAGAGCTGGCCGGCGAGGCGGATCTGGCGCCGCAGCACCCACCGGCTGATCAGGTTGATCCCCAGCACCAAGACCACGAGGACGAGCGCGGCGCCCCACGCCTGGTCCTGCAGCGACTTGTAAGGAAGCAGCGCGTACTGGTAGACGGTGAGCGGCAGGGCCTGCATCGCCTGCGTCGGGTTGACCTGGAAAAGCGTGTTGCCCAGCGAGGTGAACAAGAGAGGCGCGGTCTCGCCCGAGGCCCGCGCCACGGCAAGCAGCGCTCCGGTGATCACGCCGGGAACTGCCGCAGGGAGGATGAGCTGGATCGAGACGCGCCACCGGGGCAGGCCGAGAGCCAGGCCCGACTCGCGCAATCCATGAGGGATGAGCGCGACAGCGCCCTCGGTCGTGCGGATGACGATGGGCAGCATCAGGATCGCCAGGGCGACCGAGCCTGCGATCCCGGAGAAGTGATGGACCGGCACGACGACAAGCGCATAAGCGAAAAGGCCGATCGCGATTGACGGCGTACCGACGAGGACGTCGCTCGCGAGCCGGACCCAGCTTGCCCATGGGTCCGCGGCGTACTCGGCCACGTAGATCCCCCCGAGGATTCCGATCGGAATCGCCATCAGCGAGGCAAGGCCAACCAGGATCCCGGTCCCGACGATGGCGTGGGCGACGCCACCACCTGGGACCCCGAACGGACGAAAGGAGTTGGTGAAGAACTCGGGGTGCAGCACGGACGGCAGGCCTCTGGTGACGACAAACCACAGCACGAGGCCGAGAGGAATGAGCGCAATCACGGTCAGCACGTACATGACGCCCAGCCAAGCCGTGCTCGCGAATCGCCGCCTGACATTTCGATTCATGCGGCGCGGCTCGCTTCGCCGGAAATAGATCTGACCAGGAGCAGCGCGAAGATGTTGACGACAAGCGTGACGAGGATCAGCACCAACCCAAGCTCGATCAACGCGGCCGGGTAAAGCGTCCCTGTCGCCTCGTTGAACTCATTCGCGATGACGCTGGCCAGCGTGTACGCCGGCGAGAAGATCGATGGGGGAATCGCGTATCGATTGCCGATCACCATCGTGACCGCGATGGTCTCGCCGAGGGCGCGCCCGAGCGCCAGGATCGTTGCTCCGAAGATACCGGCACGGGCCGAAGGCAGGATCACGCGCCACGTGGTCTCCCACCATGTCGATCCGAGAGCGACGGCGCTCTCCCTCAAGCCACGCGGGACGGCTCGGATCACTTCCCTGGAGATCGCCGAAAGTGTGGGCAGGATCATCACCGCGAGCACGAGGGAGGCATTGAAGAGGCTGCGTGCCCCGGGCTGTGAGAGCCATCCGATGGAACCTCCAAAGCGGTCGGAGATCGGGATCTCGATGTGCTGGAAAGACCATGGGGCGAGGACGTACAGCGCCCAGATGCCATAGACCACGCTCGGAATCGCGGCCAGGAGCTCGATCGCGATGCCCAGGATTCCCCGGACCGAGGCCTGACCTTGCTCGGCGAGCACCACTGCTACCGCCACTCCGACCGGAACCGCGATCACGAGGGCGAGCAGGGAGGTCGCAACTGTGCCGAAGATTGCCGGCAGCGCGCCAAATGTATCGGTGACGGGGTTCCAGTCGGTGCCGGTCAGGAAGCCCAGCCCGAAGTGTTTGACCGCCGGCGCGGCCTGCTGGAAGAGGATGACGACGATCACGACCAGGATCACCGGGGCTGCCGCGGCGATCGCACCCGACACCGTGCGGAATCGATCCGGCACTCGCCTCGCCGGCGGGAGGATGGCGGCCGGTGCGGCTTCGACCGCGGCCAAAGCTAGGTCGTCTCGGTGAGGTCGGCCGGCTCGCCTATGCGATCGAGGCGATAGCCGATGCCGCGCACGGTAACGATTTCGAATGGCGCGACGCCGGCGAACTTCTCGCGCAGCCAGCGAATGTGAACATCCACCGTCTTGCGATCGCCGGAGAACTCATGTCCCCAGACGTTTTCGAGCAGGACGTCGCGCGTGTGCACGCGGCGCGGGAAAGCCAGCAGGTAGGAGAGAAGGTCGAACTCGCGGGCGGTCAGCTTGACGTCGCGCCCGTCCAGCACGACCCGGCGAGCGGCCCGGTCGATGGTGAAATCCCCGATCGAGTCGCGTTCAGGGATCGACCTGGGCTCGTTGGCCTCCGGCGCGGCCCGGCGGAGAACAGCGTTGACGCGCGCGAGCACCTCGCGAATCGAGAAGGGCTTGGTGATGTAGTCATCGGCGCCGAGCTCGAGGCCGACGATCTTGTCGACCTCTGCGTCCTTGGCCGTGATCATGATGATCGGCACACGGCTGCTCTTCCTCAATGCACGGCAGAAGTCGAAGCCGCTCATGCCCGGCAGCATCAGGTCGAGCAGGATCAGGTCGGGCCGGGCGGTGCGCGCGGTGCGGAGGCCGGCGGCTCCGTCCCGCGCCTCCTGAACCGAGAAGCCGGCCGAGGTCAGGTTGTACTTCAGCATCTCGCGGATGCCTTCGTCGTCCTCGACCACGAGGACCCTGCCGGCGCTTCCATTGCCGGCAGGTCGGTTCATCCGAGCTCCACGACCTGGCCGGTTTCAAGAAACACGATGTCTTCAGCGACGTTGGTGACGCGGTCGGAGATGCGCTCGAGGTTGTGTGCGACCAACAGGAGCGTGACTGCCCGCAGGGCGCCGTCGGTGTCGGTCTTGCCGTTCCCGATCTCTTTGACGAGGTCTTCGAAGACACGGTGCCAGAGGCGGTCGACCTCATTGTCGCGGCTCGCCACCTCGCGGGCTCGTGGCACGTTCTGGTCGATGATCGCTTCGAGGATGTCATGCACCTGGCCGATGGCCAGCTCGCCCATCAGGCCGAGCTCGGCGCGCAGCGGCTTGTCCGGCAGTGCGACAAGGGTGCTCGTCATGCGTGCGATGCGCACCGCGTAGTCACCCATCCGCTCGAGCTCAATGGCGATGTACTGAAGGCCCATCAGGTAGCGGAGGTCACGAGCAACAGGCTGCTGAGTGGAGATGACCATGAACACCTGCTCCCGGATCTGGCGGAACAGCTCGTTCAAGTACTGGTCCTGGTTGCGTACCTTCTCGGCCGCAGCGCCGTCACGCCGGCGTAGGGCATCGAGCGCGGCCTCGATCTGCGACTCGACAAGCGTGCCCATCCGGACCAGCGACTCGCGAAGGCTCGCGAGCTCTCTCTCAAACGTCAGTCGGGGCACTGTTTCTAGCCGAACCTACCGGTGATGTAAGCCTCTGTCCGCTGATCCTGCGGTTGGTTGAACAGGTCGGCCGTCGGCGCGAACTCGATGAGCTCGCCATACCGACCTTCGGGATTCATGAGCATGAAGGCGGTGTAGTCGGAGACCCGCGCCGCCTGCTGCATGTTGTGCGTAACGATGACGATCGTGTAATCGCGCATGAGCTCGGCCATGAGGTCTTCGATCTTCAACGTCGCCACCGGATCGAGGGCCGAACACGGCTCGTCCATAAGGATCACCTCGGGGCTCACGGCGAGGCACCTGGCGATGGCGAGCCTTTGCTGCTGACCACCCGACAGCGAGGTTGCCGGAGCATCGAGGCGGTCGCTGACCTCGTCCCACAACGCAGAGCGTTCGAGACTCTGGCGGACGATCTCTTTGACCCGCGACGAGCCCCAGCCGAGGAGCCGCGGCGCAAAGGCGACGTTATCTCGAATCGACATCGGGAACGGGCTGGGCCGCTGGAAGACCATGCCCACTTTCTGACGCAGCTCCAGGAGCTTGCGTGTGGTGATCACGTCCTCTCCGTCGAGTAGGACTTTGCCCCCGGCGCGGGTCGCCGGGATGAGGTCGTACATCCGGTTGAAAACCCGCAGCAGGGTGCTCTTTCCGCATCCTGAAGGCCCGATGATCGCCGTAATCCGCTTCTCGGGAATCTCAAAGGTCACATCCTTCAAGGCCTGGTTCTTGCCGTAGTAGAAGGTGAGGCCCTCGACCTTCAGCTTTGCCTCCCCCGCGCCGACCACGGCGCGGAGCGCGGGCCGGTCGGAGCGAGCGGTCGGCTGCATCAACGGACGAACATTGGCCATCCCCCGGGGTTCAGGATATGCCCAGCTGGATTAAGGCAGGTTTATCCGCCGGTTAAGACTTGGTGCGGCAGGGCGATGTAGAAGACCTGGCCCCCCTCACGCGCCGTCTCGGTCCAGATCCGGCCGCCGAGCACCTGGACCAGGTGCTTGGTGATGGCAAGCCCCAGCCCGAACCCGCCGGCCTCTCGTGGCCGGGCCCGATCCACCTTGTAGAACCGCTCGAAGACCCGGCTCCAGTGCTCTGGCGAGATGCCAGGTCCTCGATCCCGAACGCTGAGCACAATCTCCCCACCGGTGACCTCCGCGTTGACGTCGATCGCCGTACCCGGAGGCGAGAACTTGGCGGCGTTGTCCAGGAGGTTGCCCAGCGCCTGGGCGAGCTTTGGGCGGTCCGTCGAGACGAACAGGTCCGGCGGCACCGAGGCGTTCACGGTCCTGTCTGGGCGCAGCCGCGCCACGCTGTCGGACACGAGCTCCGCAAGGTCGAACTCCGCAACGTCGACGGCCATCGCTCCGGTCTCGATGTCGCCGAGCTGACGCAGGTTGTCGATGATCTTGCTCATCAGGTCGGCCTCTCTGACAAGGCGCTCCGCAAACCGCTTCCGGTCCTTAGGCAAAGGATCTCCGAGCAGGCTCTCCGCGGTGAGTCGCAGTGACGTGATGGGCGTCTTCAGCTCATGCACCAGATTGGCGACGAACTCCTGCCGCACCGTCGCCAAGCGCCTCAGCTCCGTGATGTTGGTCAGGAAGAGGAGCTTCTCGCCCTCACGGCGACCGGCGACGAGCTGCGTCAACACAGTTGCTCGGCGGTGCACCAGCTGCGCCTCGGCTCGCGGCTGCTCAAAGCGCACGATATCGACGAGACGGGACTCAAGGGTCACCTCGACAAGACTTGCGGGCAGCCTTGACTGTTCGATCTCGAAGAAGTCACGCGCGGCCTCATTCGCGCCCACGACCCGGTTCTCGGCGTCGAGAAGGAGTGCCATCAAGGGAGCGTGCTCGAGAAGCTCGGCAAAGAGGTCTCGCGGCGGAAGGTTCGACTCAGGCGATCCGATGTCGCGGCGCCTGTCCCATATCACGGCCGGAGTATATGAGCACCAAATCGACGTGTCGAAGCTTAAGGAGCGGTTAACCCGCGCTTAAACGGCCGTCCATAACGTGGTGGCCGTTAGTCCATCGCGTTCAGGAGGGGTTTTGATGCTTCGAGCTACGTTCATTACGCGGTTCCTGCTTGTGGGAGTAGCGGCCGCGATTGTCGGAACTGCATGTGGTGGCACCGGCACAGCGAGCGCCTCGCCATCACCGGTCGACGTCGGCAGCGGTTCGCTCACGGCCGCGGGCGCAACGTTCCCGGCGCCGTTTTATCAGAGGGCTTTCTTCGACTACTCGGCCAAGTACCCGCAGGTCACGATCAACTATCAGCCTGTCGGTTCCGGCGCAGGCATTCAGCAATTCATCAAAAACACAGTCGACTTCGGTGCCAGCGACGTGCCGATGACGGCGGCCGACATCACCTCAGCGGGCGGCCCTGACACGCTGACCCAGATCCCGACCACGCTCGGGGTGATCTCCATCGCATTCAACATCTCCGGCGTCAGCTCCTTGAACCTCGACGCGAGCTCGCTGGCCGGCATCTTCCTCGGCCACATCAAGAGCTGGAACGACCCCGCACTGACCGCGCTGAACTCCGGCGCGAGTCTACCGAACAAGCCGATCACCGTCGTCCACCGCTCGGACGGCAGTGGCACCACCTACCACTTCACCGACTACCTGGGCAAGGTCTCCCCAGAGTGGAGTTCCAACGTCGGCACCGCCAAGTCGGTCAAGTGGCCGGTTGGCGTGGGCGCGAGTGGCAACCAGGCAGTCGCGCAGGCGATCACCTCGACAGAGGGTGCCATCGGATACGTCGAGCTCGCGTACGTCGTCTCGGCAGGCATGCACCAGGCCGCGCTGAAGAATGCCAACGGCAAGTTCGTCACGGCCAGCGTCGCCGGCGCGACCGCCGCTGCTGCGCAGAACACCAGCGTCAGCCCGACCAACTTCTCGATCACAAATGCGCCCGGCGACACCACCTACCCCATCGCCGGTTTCAGCTGGGTCATGATTCGCACGTCCTTCAGCGACGCCACGAAGGGCAAGGCGGTCGTGTACCTCTTCAAGTGGCTGGTCAGCAGCGAAGGCCAGAAAGAAGGGACCGACCTGCAATACGCACCGCTCCCCACCGCCGTGCAGAGCCTGGCGCTCAGCAACCTCAAGCTGATCAAGGCCGGAGGGGCCACCGTTCTCAGTTAACTCCTCTCGTTGTCTACAGGGGTTTGCGCGCGGGAACGCCGGGCCGGCGCGGAAAAGCCGGCGGCGTTGGCCGGACTTTGTCGACGACGACCACGGTGCCCGAGCGGCGCGCGGCGGAGGGAGCAACCACCACCTGGCGCAGCTCTCCGCCCATCATTTCGATCGCGCGGCCGGCCGCGGCCATGTCCTCCGTCTCGGTCTTTTGCGCCAGCAGGCGCCCGCCGACCCGCACGAGCGGGAGGCACAGCTCGGCCAGCACCGGCATCGGCGCGAGGGCGCGTGCCACCGCCACATCGAACGACTCGCGGTAGCGCGGATCCTGCCCGACCTCCTCGGCGCGCCTGGCCACGACCACCACGTCGCTCAATCCCAGGGCGGCACAAGCCCGCACCAGGAAGGCGGCCTTGGCCTGGTCTGCCTCGACCAGAGTCAGATCGAGACTCGGGCGTGCGAGCTTGAGCGGCAGGCCGGGCAGGCCACCGCCCGAACCGACATCGACCACCCTGCCGGTTGCACCAAGGTGGTCGAGCAGGACAAGGGAGTCGGCGATCAGCTCCTCCGCCGGTCGCGACACCAGTCCCGGCCATTCCGAGATCAATCGCGCGAGCTCAACCAGCTTAGAATCAGTCACTGAAATGCCCATCTACGAGTATCGGTGCGAGAGCTGCACCGAGAAGTTCGAGCTCTTGACCAGGTTCGCCGAGCGGGACATCGCGCAGGCCTGTCCGGCGTGCGAATCGACCAGGACGAGAGTGCTCGTCTCGAGCTTCGCGGTGGCAGGCGGAGAACCATCCGAGTCGCTCGATTTCGGGAGCGCGGAAGGTGGCGGCGGCTGCTGCGGCGGCGGTTGCGGCTCCTGCGGCTCCAGCCCGAACTGATCCTCTAAGTTGCTCTTCCCGGTCACGTACCGGGTGAACGCCGCCGGCCACATGGAGGTGGGCGGCTGCGACCTCGTCGACCTTGCCCGTGAACACGGCACCCCGCTTTACGTTTATGACGAAGCGACCGTCCGCCAGCGGGCCGCGGAGTACGTCGCCGCGATGGGCTCGGCCGGTCAGGTGCTGTACTCCGCCAAGGCATTCGCGTCGCCGCAATTCCTGCGCGTCGTCGCCGAGGAGGGACTGGGCCTCGACGTCGTCTCGGCCGGCGAGCTCCACCTCGCCTTGAGGTCGGGTTTCCCGCAGGACCGTATTCACTTTCTCGGCAACAACAAGAGTCGCCAGGACGTCGAGGCCGCGTACCGGGCGGGAGCGACGATCGTCATCGACGGCGACTACGAGTTCGAGCTGCTGCGCGAGATGGTCCCGGAAGGCAGGCGAACGCCGGTCATGCTGCGGCTTTCGCCGGGAGTCAAGCCGGACACGCACGATCACATCTCCACCGGACAGCTCGATTCCAAGTTCGGTTTTTCCATCGAGTCCGGCGCGGCGCGCCGGGCGGTGGAAAAGGCACTCGGGCATCCGCGTCTCGAGCTGATCGGCCTGCACTCGCATATCGGATCGCAGATTTTCGGCCTGGGTGCTTACGAACACGCGATGGCCATCATGCTCGACCTGCTCGTCGAGCTGAAAGACGGCCTTGGTTTCGAGCCGCGCAAGCTCGGAGCGGGTGGCGGTCTTGGTATCGCGTACACGCGAAACGACGATCCGCCCACGCCGCGCGAATTCGTCGAGGTGATCCATCGCGCGCTGCTCGCGGGTTGCGCGCAGCGCGGATTGAAAGTGCCGCAGCTCGTGGTCGAGCCCGGCCGCTCGATCGCCGGGCCGGCCGGCATGGCGCTGTACACGGTCGGTTCGATCAAGGACATTCCGGGTGTCCGCCGTTACGTCGCGGTCGATGGCGGTATGGGGGACAACATCAGGCCGAAGCTCTACGGGGCGCGCTACGAGGCCTACCTCGCCTCTGATCCCGACCGCGCTGCCGATGGCAAGGTCACCATCGCGGGCAAGTACTGCGAATCGACCGACATCCTCATCACCGACATCGAGATGCCCCCACTCAAGGCGGGCGACGTCATCGCACTGCCCGCGGCCGGCGCCTACTGCCTTTCCATGGCGAGTAACTACAACGGCATACCGCGGCCCGAGGTATTGATGTTGCGGGACGGCGAGGCCAAGGTGATGCGCCGGCGCGAGACCCTCGAGGACCTCGTCGCAGCCGAAGTCTTCTAGCCGGCTACAGGTCGACTCGGACGGTGGCGGACCTCAAGCATGAGCCGCCTGTGTTGGGACAGACGATGACGTAGGCATCCACGAGCGCCACGACGGGAGTCGGTGTAGAGAAGGATTGGTTGTTCAGGCTTCCTCCTGGCACTCTCGTGCTGGTCACCAAGTACGACCTTCCGCCCTGGATCACATTCACGGTCCACGTCCCCAAAGCAAAGTTGCGGAAGCTGACGATGAAGCCCTTCGTCTTCGAGATCGCCGGCACGACGATCGAGGGCGCCGGCGTCGACGCTGGACTCGGAGAGGGCGAGGCCGGCGGTGACGGTGTCGACGTCGGCTGCGTTGGCGGCGTGACAGGCGCCACGGGCTCGAGAACTTGAACGATGGCGGTGAGATGGCATGACGACGCCCAACAAACCTGGATCGTGTGTCCTCCGATCCCAGCGTCTCGCGGCACCGTGATGTTCTGCCTGACGTTTCCATACGAGTCGGCTCGGAACGGGAACACCTGGAGCGCGCTGTGGAGCCGGATCTCGCCGCTCTGGTTTGCAGGCAGGTTGCTGGCCGACAGCAGCACCGAGTCTCCCGCGGCGACCGTGGACGGGCTGAGCGAAACCACCGGCGCCGGACGTCCTGCGAGATAACCCGCGACTCCGACGATGAGCAGCACGATGAGGGCGGCGGCGATGAGGATCGTGTTCCGACCTCGATGGGACTTGCGAGCGGGCACCGGTGGTGGCGACGGGTAGGCGACGGCGATCGGATCACTCGGCGCTTCCGTATCGACGTATGAGGGTTCGGCGATCGCAGTTTCCGCCACAGGCGTCGAATGAGGCGGCGCCGAAGGCGCCGGCGCCATCACGACGGTGCGCACCACCGCCGGCTCCGGCCTGCGCGCCAGCGCGGCGCTGAGAGCGTCGACCATCGCCGTGCCGCTCTCCCAGCGCGCGCCCGGATCCTTTGCCAGCCCGCGCATGATCACCGCGTCGACCCTCGGTCCCAGCGAGTGGTTGCGTGTACTTGGCGGTGGCGGCTCCCGATGCACATGCGCATAGAGCAGCTCCATCAAGCCCTCACCGTCGAATGGGATCACGCCGGTCAACATCTCGTACGCGATGGTCGCCAGCGCGTAGCGATCCGCGGCCGGTCCGACCTTGCTCCCGGTCACCTGCTCCGGCGCCATGTAGGCAGGCGTCCCGGTGGTCACGCCGGTCATCGACTTCAGCGAAGAGCCCTGGAGCAGCTTGGCCAATCCGAAGTCCGCGAGCACGGGGGTGTCGTCCTTCTCGAGGAGGACGTTCGCCGGCTTGACGTCGCGGTGCACGATCCCCAGCCCATGCGCATGGTCGAGACCGGCTGCGATGCCGCGGAGATACTTCAGCGCCGTTGCGTTATCGAGCGGTCCTTTGCTGAGCCGGTTTGCGAGGCTTCCCCCGGGGACGTACTCGATGATCATGTAAGGCACTCCGTCATGCTCCCCGAAGTCGTAGACGTTGACGATGTTCGGGTGGCGCATCTGCGCGATGGCCTGAGCCTCGTGGCGGAACCGGGTAGTCGTGTCGGGGTCCGGGGCCATCCCCTGCAGGACCTTGACGGCGCCGGTGCGCTGCAGCTGCACGTGGTAGGCGCGGTACACGAGACCCATCGCACCCTGGCCGATGAAGTCCTGGACCTCGTATTGCCCTAGCTTGGTTCCGGGAGCGATCGGCACGGCCCCAGATTATGAGGTTCGGTCGCGGCACCCAACCTCGAGTTAACCGATCGTTGACTTCCAGCCGCCGCGCCCTTTCCGCCGGATCGCGAGCACGCCCGCGAGTATCGAGAGCGCGATCTCAGCCGGCGTGATGGCGCCCAGGTCGAGCCCGACCGGGCTCTGGATCCGAGAGATGACGTCCTCGGCCACGCCCTTCGCGCGCAGAGCCTCGAGGTGGTGGCCTGTGTGACGGCGGCTGCCTACCAGCCCGATGAACCGAGGCTCGAGCGGGAGGATCGCTTCCAGGGCCTGGACCAGGTCGGGCGCGTCATGGTCGGTGTGGACGACGTAGAGGTCCGTGCCGAGATCTAGAGGGAGCTCGTCCAGGGACCTGATGATCGGGGGTGGCCAACCGACGTCCTTGATTCGCTCGGGTCGCGTCTCGACCAGCAGGGCTGTGAAGCCGATCTGTCGCGCCCAGTCCACCAGGGCCCTCGCCACCGGCGTCGCGGAGAAGACCAGCAATTGGGGAGGCGCTTCGTAGGGCTCCAGATACACCTCGATGCTGCCCAGCTCGTGGCGGTAGGTGCGCACTTGGGGGGAAGCCGATTCCGCGACTTGCGGCGCGTCGGCCAGCGCGGCGGAGTCGAACTCGCTGCAGCCGAGTGTCCCGGCGATGGCGGCACTTCGTGACATCAGGAGCTTCGCCCCAGGCCTGGACGGAGGCCGGCCGTCGACTTTGACCACCGTGGCGAGTACGACCTCCTCGCCTCGAGCCAGGCGCTGACCAAGCTCTTCTTCGACGCTAGGCACGCGCCGAAGCCCTCGTCAGCACCGACCGGATGATTTCCGAAGCGCGCGACACCTCGTCGTCCGTCGTGGCATAGCCGGTGGTCACGCGGAGGCTGCCCAGGGCCTGGTCGAGGTTCAAGCCCATCGCAACCAGGACGTGCGACGGATCCAGCGAGCCGGAGGCGCATGCGGATCCGCTGGACGCGGAGACTCCGGCCAGGTCGAGCGCCAGCAGCATGTCTTCACCGCGACGATCGGCGAACGCACAGGTGGCGAAGTTGGGCAACCGGAGATCGGCGCCGGTGGGCGTTCCGCCCAGCTCCACGAGGAGGGCGCGCAACGCTGCCGCGTGCCGAGCTGCGACCGTGGATCGGCGCCCCCGGTCCCGAGCGCTCGTGGCGAGGGCGGTCGCGGCGGCGGTCGCGGCGGCGACGTCCTCCCGGCCGGCTCGGCGGCCCCATTCCTGCGGACCGCCATAGATCAGAGGGTCGATCCGCACCCCGTCTTTGACGAAGAGGATTCCGCCGCGCCCAGCGCCCAGCTTGTGACCGCTGAACGAAACCAGGTCTGCTCCCTCGGGGATGCCGATCCATCGTGGACCGGCGCAGGCGTCGACGTGGATGAGCGCTCCGATCTCATGCGCGCGGGCGATGATCGCGGCCACCGGCTGGATGGTCCCGACCTCGTTGTTGGCGAGCCCGATCGAGACCAGCTCGGCAGAGGAGGGGATGTCGTACGGGTCGGCGCGGCCCGTTCCGTCGACTCTTGCCACCACGACCGGGTGGCCTTCCGACTGCAGGCGGCGGGCCGCTCCGAGCACCGATTGATGCTCGGCCGCCCAGGTCATCACGACACCATGCCTCGGTAGGCGCTTCGCGGCGCCGAAGAGCGCGAGGTTGACGGACTCGGTGCCCGAGCCGGTGAACGATATCTCCGTGCGGTCCGCGCCAAGCGCTTGCGCGGCGAGGTCACGAGCACCGTCGAGCGCGGCACGAGCGGCGCGTCCATCGGCGTGTGGGCTCGAGGGGTTGCCCTCCGGCAGGTCGCGCACCGCCGCGCGGACTTCCGGGAGGACGGGCGCGGACCCCGCGTCGTCGAGATAGATGCGGCTAGGGGAGTCGCGGGCCGAGCCCCTCGGCGGATCTTTGGCGTCCATTCAGCCCATCTGCGTCGTTGCGACCTGCGCTTCTCGCTCACGCATCAACGGATGCGCTCGCTGCGATGCTCGGCCGCGCCTAGCATCTGGGCTGCCTGGCCACCAAATCTCTCGCCGAGGTCTCGGTCCGCGACTCCGGGTGCCGCGATCAGCCGCGGCTGTGGTCCGGCTGGTGGAAGAGCTCTGTGAGCGTGCCCTGGAATGTCTTGAGATAGAGGTGAAGGTCGAGTATCTCGTCGACCGTGATCGGCTCGGCCGCGAAGACCGGCTCCAGCTCCGGCTCGGGAATGACCTTCTCGATCTCCTCGACGGCGCCCCCGGCGATGGCCAGCACGACGATGAACGTCACCTGGCATTGGGCGCACGTGACCTGCAGGTGGAACCGCTCTTCTTCGTGGCTGAGGACCTGTACGTCGCAGCCTTTCAGGCTCCGTCCGCAGACCGGGCAGTTGTAGAACCGAGCTCGGTCGCGGATGAACTCGATGATGCCCATCGCTGGCATATTACGCCGGGCGAATTGGTCCGGGCGCTGCTACCGCTTGCCTTCTATGCACGTGCAGCCGGCGGGGCCAACGAGCGCCCCGTGGACCGTGCCCGCCGGCAGGACCATGCGATCTCCGCCCTTCAGCTCGATCCGCCGCCCACCGGCTTCGAGGACGAACGTGATCGAACCGTCGACGCAATAAAGGACCTTCTCGTACTCATGGCTGTGGGGCGCGTAGCGATCACCAGGTCCGTTCGACCACGAGTAGCAGCCGGTGGCCTCGCCGCGCAAGCGGGTCATGAGGTCCTCGCTCACGCACCCGATTCTAAGATTGCATGGGTGAAGCCTCGATTCCTGGCCGACTGCAACGTCGGGCGCCTTGCACGCTGGCTGCGTGCCCTCGGGTATGACGCCTCCTATCACGTCCGCATTGGCGACGCGGAGCTCGTCCGCGAGGCAGCCGCAGAGAGCCGCGTGGTGCTCACGCGCGATCGCGACCTGACCAAGAGGCGCTTGATCCAGACGGGCGCCGTGCGGGCCATCCTCATCCGGGACGACGACGTGACCGCGCAGCTGCGGCAAGTTTTCACCGAGCTCGGACTGGAGCTCAAGGAAGCGCTCACGCGATGCATCGAGTGCAACTCGGAGCTGCAGTCGAGGGTCCCGGCGATGGTGGCCGAGCGCGTTCCCCCCTATGTCCGTCGCACTCAGTCCCGTTACTCCGAGTGCCCCGAATGCGGGCGCATCTACTGGGCCGGAACCCACTGGCAGCGGATGCGCGAGGTCCTCGCCGGTCTGTGAGAGACGTTTTGCGCCGGCTTCTTGCGGGCGAGCTCACCGAGGAGGAAGCCGTCTCTGAGCTACGCCAGGTCCAGCTCGAGGAGCTCGGAGGTCGGGCTCGTCTCGACCTCGGACGCTTCCTGCGCCGCGGCATACCCGAGGTCGTGCTTGCGTCCGGCAAGCGCCCGGCGGACGCGGCGCGCCTCGCTGTCGCCATGGCCGAGCGCCAGGGCCAGGGCCTGATCAGCCGGATGACCGCCGAACACCGCGCGGCGCTTGACGAGCTGGCCGCGGACGCATGCATGCGCGTGATCGGATACGCCGCATCGGCGCGAGTGCTCCGCGCCGGATTCGAGCCCGAGGCGAGTCCGGGGAAAGTCGGAATCCTCACCGCGGGAACTTCAGACCTGCCGGCTGCCGAGGAGGCTCAGATGGTGGTGGAGGCGTGCGGCCTCGAGGTGAAGCTGGACGCCGACCTGGGCGTCGCGGGCCTTCATCGATTCGTCGGGCCGCTGGCGTCGACGCTCGAGTGGGGCTGCGACGTCATCATCGTCGCCGCCGGCATGGACGGAGTGCTACCGGGCCTGGTCGCGGGACTCGTCGACGTGCCCGTGATCGGCCTCCCCGTCTCGACCGGCTACGGGCGTGGAGGCTCAGGTGAAGGAGCGCTCACGACGATGCTGCAGTCATGCTCGACCGGGCTGGTCGTCGTGAACATCGACAACGGCGTCGGCGCCGGCGCAGCGGCGGTGCTGATGGGTCAGCGCCGCCGGCGAGGAAGCAGCACCGCGAGCACGGCAAAGACAAGCGCGCCCACGAGCAAGAAACCGACGAGCACGGCGGCCACCATCCAGGACGCCGCAGCTCCGCCTGGCACGGCGAACAGCAGGCCCAGGAGCGCCACTACGACCAGGACTCCGACCAGGAGCCAGGGAAACCCTCGCCGCCGGCGCCCGTAGAAGAGCATCCACAACGCACCCGGGCGTTTTTTGGGGGCGTTCACAGCAGGCGCGGAATCTCGCTCAGCGAGGCGATGGTCGGGATGCCGTAGGGCGGCCTGTCCTCGGCGTGCGCGGTCAAGATGACAGCTCTCATGCCGGCAGCGATTGGGCCCTCATAGTCCTCGCGCACCCGGTCGCCCACGAACAGGGCATGAGGCGCGTCGACGCCGATGGCATCGAGCGCAGCCCGGTAGACCTCCGGCGCCGGCTTGCGACGCCCGACCTCGCTGGAGAACACGACCGCCTCGACCATCTCGCCGATTCCATTCATGTCGACCTGGCGCCGCATCATCTCGGGAGGGAACGGCGCGTTCGAGCAAACTCCGCGCTTGATCCCTTGGGCGCCCAGCCACGACAGCACCTGGAGCGCATCGGGGTCGAGCTTGACCGCGCGGTCCCAGCACAGCTGCTCGGCGTCGAGGATGTCGTGCAGCAGGCCATCGGGAAGCTCCATGCCGGCGCGCGACCAGCTCTCGCGGTAGACGTCCATGTACTCGACCTCGTCTTCGCTCATGCTGCCGATGATCTCTTCGAGGGGCAGGAGGACGTCTTCGAGGATCGCCTCCGCCTCGGGCGCCCGCACGCCGAGGGCTGACTCAATTCGGGGCCGGAAGCTGCGCATCACCTCGAGCAGCTCCTCGGTCGGGTACTCGAACGTGACAAGGGTGCGGCCGTAATCGAACAGCACTCCGCGGGTTAACCCCACGAACTCAGAGCCTTCGGCGTGAGTTCGCGGGGACCCCGTCTGAATATCGGGCATCCGCATATCCTGATGCGCGTGACACAACGCCTCACGCACCTGGATGACAAAGGGGCCGCGCGCATGGTTGACGTCGCCGGCAAGGCTTCGACCGTACGTGAGGCGCTCGCCGAATGCGTCGTGCGCATGGCGCCGGCGACGTTGCGTGCGGTCAAGGCAGGGACCGCTAAGGGCGATGCGCTCCAGGTCGCGCGGGTGGCCGGCATCATGGCGGCGAAGAAGACTCCGGATCTGATCCCGCTCACCCACCCACTCCCGCTCACGAGCGTGCGCGTCGACTTCGAGTTCGTCCGCGGCGGGGTGCGCGTGCTGGCCCAAGCTCGTGTCACCGGCCAGACCGGCGTCGAGATGGAGGCGCTGACGGCAGCCGCCGTCGCCGGGCTGACCTTGATCGACATGACGAAGGGAATCGAGAAGGGCGTCTACCTCGAAACGGTTCGCCTGCTCGAGAAGTCGGGTGGGCGTTCAGGGACATGGAAGCGCCCATCAGCAACCGCCCGAAAGAAATGAGCACGGCGCACGTGATCACCGTCAGCGATGGAGTTTCGGCGAAGACAAGGGAGGACGAAAGCGGGCGGGCCCTGGTGCGGATCCTGAAGAACGCCGGCTTCGAGGTCTCGGAACCGCTGGTTGTACCCGATGATCAACAGCGCATTGCCGGCGCCATCGTCGCGGCCGCTGCGAGCGGAGCTGATCTCGTCGTCACGACCGGCGGAACCGGACTCGGCCCCCGCGACGTGACACCTCAGGCGACGTCAACTGTGATCGACTTCGAAGTGCCTGGCATCGGGGAAGTGATGAGACGCGCGGGTGCCGCGAGCACACCGATGGCAGCGCTGTCCCGTTCGATGGCCGGCGTGCGCGGACAAACGCTGATCATCAACGTGCCGGGCAGCCCGAAGGGCGCGGCCGAATCCCTCGAGGCGGTCATGCCGACGCTTGCCCACGCGATCAGGCTGCTGCACGGCCAGACGTCACACGAGTGAACCTGAACGCCGACCTCGGAGAGGGCGCGGGCGACGATGAGGCGATCCTGGCGCAGGTCGACAGCGCCTGCGTCGCCTGCGGCGTCCATGCGGGGTCGGCGTCGATCAGCATCGAGACGGTGCGGCGATGCCATGCCCTGGGCGTAGAGGTTGGTGCGCACCCCGGCTATGACGACCGTGCCAACTTCGGTCGAGTGGAGGTACCCCTCTCGGCAGACGAGATCGGGGAGCTTGTCGCGTTTCAGGTCGGGGGCCTGGCCGCGCTCGGTCCGCTCGCTTTCATCAAGCTTCACGGCGCCGTTTACCACCGCTGCCAGGTGGACCGCGCCGCCGCCGATGCTGTCGCCCGCGTCGCGAAACGACACGGCGCAGGCCTGGTGGGCCAGCCTGGTTTCGAGATCGTCGCTGCCGCGGCGCGCGCCGGCATACCCGCATACAGGGAGGGATTTGCCGATCGCCGGGTGCTTCCTGACGGAACCCTCGCGCCGCGGCACGAACCCGGCTCGGTGCTCGAACCTCAACGCGCAGTCGAGCAGGCGTTGCAGTTCGCGCGCAGCGGGCGCTACGACACGATCTGCGTCCACGGCGACTCGCCAGGCGCGGCGCAGATCGCCGCGGCCGTGCGACTTGCATTTGCGGAAGGCGGTATAGCCACGAGCCGGCTGGCCGGCCGCAGGTGAGTCTGTCCATTCGCGAGCTCGCCGAGATCGAGGACCTGCGCGAGCTGGCGGAGCTGTTCGCCGTGGTCTGGGGACGCCCCGGCGAGCTTCCGATCAACTCGGACATCCTGAAGGCGCTCGCGCATTCCGGAAACTACGTGTCTGGGGCGTACGTCGACAAGAAGCTTGTCGGTGGCCTGGTCGGATGGTTTGGAGGCGTGCCTCCGCAAGAGCTGCACTTGCATTCGCACATCCTCGGGGTGCTGAATGGCAGCGATGCGCAAGGCCTCGGGTCGCAGCTGAAGCAGCACCAGCGCCGCTGGTGTCTCGCGCGAGAGGTCAAGGTCATGCAGTGGACCACCGACCCGCTCGTTCGACGCAACGCGTACTTCAACCTCACCAAGCTTGGCGCGCACGCGCGGGAGTACCTCGTCAACGTCTACGGCGAGATGCGCGACGAGATCAACGCGGGCGAAGAATCGGATCGGCTGCTCATCACCTGGCTGCTCGATTCGGAATCCGCGCTCGCCGCTGCGGCGGGACGTGCGCTCGAGCCATCCGTCGAAGACCTTCAGCGGGAGGGCGCCGTCATCGCGCTGTCGGTTGGAGACGCCGGTGAACCGGTGGTGATCCGATCTTCCGCGCGTGTCCTTCTATGTCAGGTGCCTGACGACATCGTCGCGCTCAGGCGCTCCGATCCCCGGCTCGCGCGTTCGTGGCGCCTGGCGCAGCGCGAAACGTTCACCGATGCGATCGCCGCAGGCTACGAGGTGAGCGGGGCGACGCGATCGGGATGGTACGTGCTGGATGCCGCGGCTAACTAGACTCTTCTCGTGCTGCAGGTTGGCGACAAGGCCCCGGAGTTCAAGCTACCGACGACCGGAGGTTCCGAGCTAACCCTCGCGGACGCGCTCCAGAAGCACAAGGCGCTCGTCTTCCTCTTCTATGTGCTGGATTTCACGGGTGGTTGAAAGACGGAGTTGACCGAGTTTCGGTCAAGGCACGAAGCAGCCGTCGCCGACGGCATCGGCATCTACGGAATCAGCGTCGACTCGGTGTTCTCGCACCAGGCATTCGCCAAGGAGCTGGGCGGCCTGCCGTACGAGCTGATCGCGGACTTCGAGCGCAAGATGGTCACCGACTACGACGTGCGTCGAGACGACGTCGAAGGGTACTCGGGAATCCCGCGCCGCACGGTTTTCGTGATCGATGGCAGCGGGACCATCACGTGGACCTGGATCACCTCGCGCGAAAAGCCGCAACCCGACTACGACCTCGTGATCGAGGAGGCTCGAAAGGCGGCGGGCATTTGAACGCTCAGCTCCACCGGATCGAGACTGAGTGGAACGAGCTGGCCAAGCTCGTGAACCAGCTGCAAGATGCTGACGGCCTGACCCAGGTCGGAACCGATGGGTGGACGGTCAAAGACCACCTGGCGCACGTCGCTGCCTGGGAGCACTCGCTGTTGGCCCTGGTCGAAGGTCGCGACCGTTCGCTGGCGATGGGTCTTCAAGAGTCGCCGCAAGAGATCGATGCGATCAACGAAGCAGTCAGAAAGGTGCACTCGACGGACACCGCTGAGGAGGCGCTCGGTTACTTCCGCGACGCACACGCGCAGCTGATGTCCGCGCTCGGAAAGCTGAGCGACGCCGACCTCCAGAAGCCATACAGCCACTTTCAGCCGGGCGACCCGGATGAGAAGCGGCCGGTGATCGAATGGGTCGCGGGCAACACCTACGAGCACTACGCCGAGCACATCGATTGGATCAATCAGCTCTTGAGCGAGTCGAGCGCCACCCGCTGAGCCGCGCGCATTCGCAAGGCGGCCTCGATGGTGACCTCCGCGAAAGTCAGCTCATCTCCTGGCATCAGCTGAGCGGCCACGGGCAGAGCGGCGCCGGCGACCGTGGCGACGACGGGATAGCCACCCGCGGTCCCGTGGTCGGCCATCAGGAGGATCGGCTGGCCGCTGCGCGGCACCTGCAACGCCCCGAACACCAGGCCGAAGGAAAGCAGCTCGTCTCCTGAGAGCTCGAGCCTCGGGCCCTCGAGCCGGTAGCCCATCCGATCCGCATCGCGGCTGACCTGGAACGCCGACCCGAACAGCGCCTTGTGGCTTTCCGTGCCGAGACGAGTGACATGGGGACCCCCGATCGCCGCCAGGGTGTGGTTGGCGTAGTCGGGAAGCTCGTGCAGGGCGAGGTGGCGGCCGGAGATCGCGGGCGCAGCTTGCTGCCCCGCAACGGAGATGACGTCTCCCGCCGACAGCCGGCGTCCGTGCATACCACCCCGCGCGAGAAGCAGGTTGGTCGACATCGAGCCAAGCCACCGGTCCCCGGCAATGGCGCCGGCCACCGCGATGTAGCACCTGGCGCCCCAGCGCCGTCCGGCGAATCTGAGCACATCGCCTTCGCTCACGAACACGCCGGTCCACATCGGCACCGGCCGGCCGTTCACGTGAGGGCCGAAATCGGCGCCCGTGATCGCGACCAGGGATGGTCGCAGGGCGACCAGCTCAGGACCGCTCAGCGTGCATTCGAGCGTGGCCGCGCCCTCGTCATTGCCGGCCAGCAGGTTGGCCGCCCTGTGCGCGAAACGATCCATCGCGCCCCCCGAAGGGACGCCGGCAGCCATCGCGTTCGGACGTCCGAGATCCTGGATCGTCGTGAGGAGCCCGGGCTTTTCCACGTGGAAGACCTCGCTCATCCCTGGGCGGCGAAGAACTTGACCCGGTCGCCGGCACGGAAAAGGGAGGGCGGATCCGAGTCGGGCAGGAAGAGCTTGACGGAGGTTCTTCCAAGGAGATGCCAGCCTCCAGGCGTGGCGAGCGGATAGATTCCAGTCTGCCGGCCCGCAATCGCGACCGAGCCTGCGGGCACCTTCGTCCGCGGCACCTGGCGGCGAGGCAGCTCGAGCTGTTCCGGCAGCGGCCCGAGATAGCCCCAGCCTGGGACGAAGCCGACGAAAAAGACGCGGTAGATGGGCTTTGTATGGATCTCGACGATCTTCGCTACATCGAGACCGAGCACCGCCGAGACAGCCTCGAGGTCAGGTCCGTCGTAGACCACCGGTATCCGATGAAGGCGGCCTGGTTCGGCCATCGGCGGTCGCCTGGAAGCGAGTCGCCTGATCGCGGTGGTGAGGGCATCGTGCGATGTCTGGTCCGGGTCGAAGTGGACAGTGACTGTCGAGTAGCCGGCGATCGCCTGGCGCACATCGCGCCGCTTCTTCAGCGCCGCAGCCAGAGCGATCGCTCTCGTATTGAGGGCGGTATCAAGCCGTGTGCCCAGCTCCGCCAGGAGCGCGGCCTCACCGAGCGGGTGAGTTCTGACCTTTGCTGTCGAGCGCTGCGCTGGCATGTGCGCTCACAAGAATGGCGTAGAGAACACCCGGCACGATGCCCACGAAGACGAGCCCGACGCACGCCAGCCCGATCGCCCATGCCGTGACGATCGCGGCGGCCGCGAGGTTCCAGGTCGTGAAATCTCGTCCGACGGACCTGATCGATGCGCGAATGTCGAACATGTCGCCCGCCCGACCGGAATGTGCGAACCGAGCGGTTGCGTGCGGCATGTGCAGCAGAAGGAGGAGCCCCCACGGGAGCGCGAGAAGGAAGAGCGCCACGGTGTGGGAGTAGAGCTGGGCAACCGGCGCGTCGGTTGTGTGCCACAGATGTGCGTCGTAGAGCCATCCCGCGAAGGGATTGACGAGCAGGGCGAAAGGCGCGGTGAACAGCACCACGACGACCGTGGCCCAGAAACCATCGGACAAGAGCCGCACCGACAGCGTCCAGGGCGGAGGGCCGCCCGTGGCGTCGAGCTCAGCTGCTCTGGTGGCCGCGATGGCGTAGCCGAGGAGCGGGAGGAACGCGATCGGCAGCAGGAACACCATCAGGAGACCGGTGATCCATTTCGATTTCCACGCGCCCCGAAACGGCCACGAGAAGGATTGCGCGACCACCTTCATGGTCGCAAACCTTATAGGTGCGGCCTAAAGCAGCGAGTCGATCGCCCCTACGAGCTTAGGATCTTCGGGGACGACCTTCGAGCGGAAGCGCCGGACGACCTTGCCGTCGCGCCCGATCAGGAACTTCTCAAAGTTCCATTTCACGTTGCCGGCCTTGCCGGCGTCATCCGCAGCCTCGCTGAGGATCTCGTAAAGCGGGTGCTGGTGGGAGCCCTTGACGTCGAGCTTGGCGAACAGTGGAAACGTGACCCCGTAGTTCCCGCTGCAGAACTCCTGGATCTTTTCAGCCGAGCCAGGCTCCTGGTTGAAGAATTGGTTGCACGGAAAGCCCAGCACGACGAAGCCGCGATCCGCATAGCGCTCGTTAAGCGCCTGGAGACCGGCGTACTGGGGAGTGAAGCCGCAGCGCGAAGCCACGTTGACCGCAAGCACGACCTTGCCCTCGTATTCGGAGAGCCGGGCAGGTTTGCCATCCAGTTTCGGCAGCTCGATCTCGTAGATCGAACGCGCTACTTCCTGAGCCACACCTAACAGAAGGGTGTCTGGACCGTTCCTATTCCCAGAGCGAGACCTACACCAGCGGGTTCGCCGGCAAGGCGAGCTAGCAGACCCGCTGCTGATGTTGGACTGGGCGCGTGCCCGCTACCTCAGCCTTTCTTGAGCTGGACCTCGTAGCCATCCTCGGTCGGGTTGACCTCGACGTCGCCCGCCTTCAGACGCACCCCGCTGTCCACGCGCGTGGCGATGACCGAACCCTCGAAGACCAGCTCTTCGAATCGCCATTCCTTACCGCGCTTGCGCATCTTCACGACCACGCCCCCCGGGCTGCGCCACACGCCTTCGCCCGAAGGCCTGAAGCCCCTGGTCACGAGCTCGCCCAGCTGGTCGGGAATCGCCTCCGGCGGCGGCTTTGCGGTGGGCCAGACCACAGGCCTCTCAGGCGCCCCGGGTCGCGGCGGGGCGTCCCCGCGGGTGGGATTGCGGAACTTCGCCTGCTCCAGGGACAGCCGGAGCAGCTCAGACCCCTCGTCCTGCTCGAAAAAGGCGCCGGAGATCCGGCCCTGGTCCCTCGAGCGCCGGACGCAGTTCGAGCAGTCGGCCCCGGTTTCGACGGCCGCGAACGTGCCCGCGGCCAGCGTCTGGCCGCAGAGGGTGGTGACGGGCCCGCTCTTTGGAACGCGCGGAGTCAGGTGGATCCGCCCGCCGGTCTTGCGCCTGACCGACTCGAGCTTCAGCTGCTGGACGCTCATCGGAGTCAATCATGGACGTCCGGCTACTCGGTTGGCCGGCCCGCCGCCGGTCTCAGCTCGTTGCGGGTTTCTTGCCGGAGTGCTGAAGCCTCAGGTTCGGCAGCGGCGTCAGGCTGGCCTCGACCTGGGCGCGAAGGTGCTCGAAAGCGGGCGGCAGCGAGAGCCGCTCGCCCAGGTGCTCCTTCGGTTCGTCGGAGGCGAATCCGGGGCCCTTGGTGGCGATCTCGAACAGGACGCCGCTCGGTTCGCGGAAGTAGATGGACCGGAAATAGAACCGGTCGATCACCGGAGTCGGATCGCCCCCGCCGGCGATCACGCGATCGCGCCAGGCCTCGTGATCCTCCATCGTCGACGCCCACGCGACATGGTGCACAGTGCCCGCGCCGCCGAGTCCGCGCGCCTCGGGTGCCGGGTCGTAGATGTAGTAGGACCCGCGCGACTCCCCGCGCGATTCGAACGAAAACACGTCTGAGCTGGTGAAGCCGAGAGCTTCGGTAAGGAACCGGTGGCTCGCACCTTTCTGCCGCTCATAGGCCCGCACTCCGGCGAACCCCTGGAGGGCGAACTGCCTGGGGATCTCGGGGTGCTCCGCCAGGAGCGGCTGGTCGGCGCTCGGCTGGGTGGTGAGCTCCAGGCCAAGGCCCTCTGGGTCGTTGAAGCGAAGACGGTCGCCGTCGAGGGTGGATTCAATCCCGGCAGAGGCAAGCCGGCGAGCCCAGAACTCCAACGCCTCGTGCGAGGCGACCCTGACCCCGATCCGGTGGATCATTCCCGCGCCGGCCCGGCCGCGCGCGAGGCCCGGGTATTCGAAGAAGGTGAGGTCGGCGCCGGGGCTGCCGTCCTCGTCCGCGTAGAAGAGGTGGTAGACGGCCGGGTTGTCCTGGTTGACCGTCTTCTTGACCAGCCGCAGCCCCATCACCCCTTCATAGAAGAGAAGGTTCTGAGTGGCGTCGGCCGTGATGGCGCTGATGTGGTGGATTCCGTCGAGCTTGTCCATGTGTACCTATTTCTACCCAAAAAGTGATGATGTTTGTTCCTCCCCGGATAATCGGCCCGTGGCGATCACGGTCGTGGGGCTCGACGGCGATGACACGCTGTGGCACAACGAGACCCGATTCAACCTGACCCAGGGGGAGCTCAGAGACCTGCTCCACCGACACGCCCCCGAGGCGGACGTGGACGGGCGCCTGTTCGAGACCGAGATGAAGAACCTCGGCCTGTACGGCTACGGGATCAAGTCGTTCACGCTGTCGATGATCGAAACCGCGATTCAGCTCACCGAGGGGCGGATTCCGGCGTCGGATCTCGAGGTCATCCTCGGTTGGGGCAAGCGCATGCTCATGCAGCCGACCGAGCTCCTCGACGGCGTCGAGCCTGTGCTCCGGGAGCTGAGCCATCGCTACGACCTTCTCCTGATCACCAAGGGAGACCTC
Source organism: Candidatus Dormiibacterota bacterium (assembly GCA_036513095.1). GTDB lineage: Bacteria > Chloroflexota > Dormibacteria > Dormibacterales > Dormibacteraceae > Palsa-870. The sequence goes on from DATBZR010000078.1 coordinate 73,500, forward strand.
TTCGACCAGGAGAGCAAGCTGGCGCGGTCCGGGCTCGCCGACCTGTTCCTCGGCGTGGAGATCGTGAGCGAGAAGAACGTGGGCTCTTATCGCGGCATCCTGACGCGGCGCGGGATCAGGGCTGACGAGTTCGTGATGGTGGGGAATTCGTTGCGCTCCGACGTCGTCCCGGTTCTCGAGCTCGGCGCTCGCGCCGTGTACATCCCGTACCACGTGACCTGGAGCCACGAGCACGTGGCCGAGGAAGCGCTGCCGCAGTCCGGCTGGTACCGGCTGGAGGCGATCGGCGAGCTGAGCCGGCTGCTGGCCGGTTTCTAGCTGAATGCCGAGCCCGGCTGCTGGCCGGTTTCTAGTTGAATGCCGAGCCCGGCTGCTCGCCGGGCTCTAAGAGGCGGCTGAGCGCGTCGCCGCGCCGCCGCCTGTCATCAAGAGCCCGAGCCGTTCCTCGGGCGCATCTCCGGGCTCGATGCTGACGATCTTGCCTTCGTAGATGACCGCTATCCGGTCCGAAAGGGAGCGGATCTCGTCGAGCTCGGCGGAGACGAGCAGCACGGCGGCGCCCTGGTCCCGCTCGGCGACGATGCGCTGGTGGATGAACTCGATGGCCCCGATGTCGACGCCCCGAGTCGGCTGCGCCGCGAGGAGCACCCGTGGATTGCTGCCCATCTCGCGCGCGACGATCACCTTCTGCTGGTTGCCACCGGAGAGGTTGCGTGCTGCGGTATCGATGCTCGGTGTCCGGATGTCGAATTCCTTGACCAGCTTTCGCGCCCATTCGCGAATCGCGATCAGCCTCAGCACAAACTCGCGCCAGGAAAACGTCGGAGCCCGCTCCCGCCCGAGGATCGAGTTTTCGGCGACCGAGAAGCTGAGCACCAATCCCGTGCCGCGGCGATCCTCCGGTATGAACGCGATGCCGGCCTCTCGCTCGGTTAGCGCGTCAAACGTGGTCACGTCCTTATCGCCGAGCAGGATCCGGCCGCCTGTGGCCCGGCGAGTCCCGGCGAGGACCTCCATCAGCTCGCTCTGGCCGTTCCCTTCGACCCCCGCGATGCCGAGGATCTCTCCCTGGCGCAGCTCGAAGGAAATGCCTTTGAGGGCCGGGACGCCGCGGTCGGAGTTCGCGGTCAGGCTCTCGACCTTGAATGCCACCTCGCCGGGCTTGGCGGGTTTCTTGTCGACTCGCAGCAGAACCTCGCGGCCGACCATCATGGTCGCGATCTCCTCTTCGTTCGTGTCCCTGGTGGTCAGGTGGCCGACAACTTTGCCGCGGCGCATGACAGTGATGCGATCCGAGATTTCAAGCACCTCGCGCAGCTTGTGACTGATGAAGATGATCGTCTTCCCAGTCTTCACCAGGTCTTTCAAGACGCCAAACAGCTCCTTGCTCTCCTGCGGCGTGAGCACGCCGGTGGGCTCGTCGAGGATGAGGATGTTGGCTCCCCGGTAGAGCACCTTCACGATCTCGGCTCGCTGCTGCAGTCCGACCGGGAGGTCGCCCATGCGTGCGTCCGCATCCAGCGCCAGACCGTATTTGCGCGTCAGCGCGGCGATCTCCTCTCGAGCCTTGGCGCGGTCGTAGAAACCAGGACCGGTCACCGGTTCCCGCCCGAGCATCACGTTCTCGCCGACTGTGAAGACCGGGATGAGCATGAAGTGCTGATGCACCATGCCGATGCCGAGCGCGATCGCATCGCGCGGCCCGGAGATGCGGGCGGCCTTTCCATCGATCAGGATCTCGCCCGAATCTGCGTGGACCAGGCCGTACAGGATGTTCATCAGCGTGGATTTGCCCGCGCCGTTCTCCCCAACCAAAGCGTGGATCTCGCCCGCACGGACGGTGAAGTCGACCTGGTTGTTGGCGACAACGCCCGGAAACGCCTTGGTGATGCCCCGCATCTCGAGAGCGTTGGTCGCGACTTTCGTGCTCATTCGCTGCCTGGCACGTAGGGAATGCCATCCGCGGCGGGAGGGCTGCTCCTGCCCACGAGCCCGGCGAGCACGACCAGGGTCAGGAGGTACGGCAGCATGCTCAGCAAATAGGGCGACGCGTGAATGATCGAGTTGTTTGCGTAGATCGCCTCACCGAGACCGAAGATCAAGCAGGCGATGAAAGCTCCAAACGGTGTCCACTTGCCGAAGATCATGGCCGCCAGCGCGATGTAGCCGCGGCCGTCGGTCATGTTCGGCACGAACGTGTTTGACACGCCTATCGCCAGGAACGCGCCGGCGAGTCCCGAGAGCAACCCGCTGGTGACGACCGCGCCGTAGCGGATCAGGTAGACGTTGATGCCGGCGGTGTCGGCCGCCTGTGGGTGCTCACCCACGGCGCGGATGCGCAGCCCAAGCCGGGTCCTGAACAGGACGATGTGCGCACCCACCAGGAGGATCAGCGCCGCGTAGACCACGACGTTCTGCTGGAAGAGGACCTGGCCGAGGAACGGGAGCTGGTCGAGCCCGGGGACGTTGAAGTTGGGCAGCAGCTCGTTCTGGGTCGCATGGCCGATGTCCTGGATGCCGTAGATGCGGTTGACCAGGAACACGGTTATTCCCGCCGCAAAGATGTTGATCGCGATCCCACTCACGATCTGGTCCGCCCGGAACCGGATCGACACCACCGCGTGAACCCCGGCCATGATGCCGCCGGCAATGATTGCCACGCCGGTCGCAAGCCAGGGGTTGTGCCAGGCGAGGTCGGCTACGACGCCGAAGAAGGCGCCCGTGAGCATCATGCCCTCCATCGCGATGTTCACGACGCCGCTGCGCTCGGAGATGACGCCGCCGAGCGCCGGCAGCAGCAGCAGCACGGCCGCGGCCAGCGTGGCCTGCCAGAGATTCGCAGTGACGAGCAGGTGGAGGATGTCGGAGAGGGCGGTCATTTCGGCGGTGTCACCTCTGGAGCGGCTGCCGCCGCCTCGGTCATGAGCGCGGCTGTTGGAGTCTCGGGCCGAGGTGCCGACGGCGGGCGGCGGAGACCGGGTATCAGCTGCCTGATCGCACCGAGGAAGTTGGCCGCGATGCTGAAGAGGATCAACGCCTGCAACACGAGCACCAGGTTGCTGGAGACTCCCGCGTCGCTCTGCATCACCGAACCTCCGGCATGAAGGGCTCCGAACAAGAGCGCCGCGAGCACGATGCCGACGGCGCTTCCCAGACCCAGCAGCGCCACGGCGATCGCGTCGAAGCCTGTCGTGTCGCTGAAGTACTTGTCAGTCAGGTTGTGATCGACGCCTGCGATCTGGACCGCTCCGGCAAGTCCGGAGAAGGCGCCAGCAATCAGCATCGTCACGATGATCGTCCGGCGGACGCTCACACCGGCGTAGCGCGCGGCGCGCTGGCTCTGGCCCACGGCGCGGATCTCGTAACCCAGCGTGGTGCGCCACAACAGGAACGCAAAAACCGCGGCGGCGACGATCGCGATGAACAGCCCGGTATGGACGCGATACACGCTCGCGGGCAGACCGAAAACGATCAGCGAGTTGTCGGACGGAAGGAGCGTGGCGAGGCGCGCCCCCGGACCGATCGGGAGCGATTTCGACGTTCCGGCGGCAAGCTGCAGCGGCCCGCCGATGATCAGGTAGCGCAGGAACCACTGCGCGACGTAATTCATCATGATCGTCGTCACTACCTCGTGGGCTCCGACGGTCGCCTTGAGCACCCCGGCGACGCCCGCCCACAATGCGCCTGCCACCATGCCGCCGACCAGGACCATCGGCAGCAGGATCGGGGCGGGCAGAGTGCTGAACTTGATCCCGATCGCGGTGCAGGCTATCGAGCCCGCGAGCAGCTGTCCCTCGGCCCCGATGTTGAACAAGCCGGCCCTGAACGGCAGCGCGACCGCGACCCCGGTCGTGATCAGCGGGGTGAGGAACACGATGGTGTTGGAAATCTGAAGCGCCGGATTCTCACCCTGCGTGCAGCCGATTCCTAAGCCGCCGCAGATGAGCCCCGCGTACGCGCTGAACGGGTTGCCCCCGGTGGCTGTGACGATGAGACCGCCGGCGACGAATGCGAAGACGACCGAGCCGAGCGGCATCGCGAGCCCACTTGCGACCCGGCGCGCGATCGTCATTGGTTTGGCGGTAGGCCCGGTGACTGGGGACGGGCGACGATCGCGCCCGTCCCCTGTCCCATTTAGGCCGGAATGTCAGCCGGTGGCGTCAGCGTGCCTGCTGCGATCTCGCCCTGGATCTTCGTCACCTCAGCCTGGATGTCTGCCGGCAGCGTGAAGTTGTCGATGGCGTAGCCGGCGCCGCCGTTCTGGATGTCGAAGGTCAATGCCCCGCCGGGGAACTGGCCGTTGACCACGTCCTTGATGGCTGTGTAGGTGGCGACGTCAACCTTCTTCAAAGCGCTTGCGATTACGGAGGGGTCGGCGTCCTTCTGGTCCGCGTCCACGCCGATGCTCTTGACGCCGGCCTGCCCTGCGGCCTGCAGCGCTCCGAGCCCGCAGCCGCCGGCGACCTGGAACACGACGTCGGACCCGCCGTTGATCTGCCCTTGCGCGACGCCCTTGCACTTGGCCGGGTCGGTGAAGTCGTTCGAGTAGCCGACCAGCACGTTGATACCGGGGTCTTCCATGGTCGCCGCCCACTTGTAGCCGGCGATGTAGTGGTTGACCGGCGGGATGCTCACGCCTCCGACGGCGCTGATCACGCCCTTGTTGTTCTTCAGCTTGCCCTGCTTCTCGAGCATCCCGGAGATGACTCCGACCATCGCGCCCGCGTCCTGCTCTCTGAAGAACAGAGACTCGACGTTGGCGTGCTTGAGGTCGTTGCCGTTGGCGTCGGTGCCGGAGCCGTCGATGATCGCGAAGTGCACGTTGGGGAACTGCCCGGAGACCGTGCCCACCGCTTCCTGCATCAAGAAGCCGACTCCGATCACGAGGTCGTAGCCCGTGGACGCGAAGTTCGTGAGGTTCGGAACGTAGTCGTCGCCCGTCTTCGATTCCTTGACGTCGCCCTTGACCTTGAAGTCGGTGATCGCCTTCTGAAGCCCGACATAAGCGAGGTGGTTGAAGCTTTTGTCGTTGAGACCGCCGACGTCAGTGACAAGGCCGATCTTGTACTGCTTCGCGGGAGTGTTGTTGCCGGACGAACCACCGCAGGCGGCCACCAGCATCAGTGCCACAGCCACCAGACCAAATAGTCGAAGCCGCGTCTGCCCCATCCTAATAGCTCCCTCTCAAATACCTGGCCACAGCCGGGCGCCACACCGCTCGGATCGGGCCGGATTGTAGCACTCGCCCATTGACCTTCCCGGGAGGTGTGGAAGGATAGCCGGCAGTGGTTCCACTCGAGGTCATCGGCCGCAAGCGAGACGGTGCGGAACACACGCCCGAAGAGATCGAATTTCTGCTCTCCGGCTACCTGCGTGGCGAGATTCCCGACTACCAGATGGCAGCCTGGTTGATGGCGGTGTGCATCCGTGGCATGACCCGCGCCGAGACACTTGCCCTGACGCAGGCCATGGTGGCCAGCGGCGAGGTGCTCGACCTGAGCGGGATCAAAGGAATCAAGGTCGACAAGCACTCGACAGGCGGGGTTGGCGACAAGGTCACCCTGATCGCGGCGCCCCTTGCGGCCGCGTGCGGGGTCAAGGTCCCGAAGCTCAGCGGCCGCGCTCTCGCCCACACGGGCGGGACGCTCGACAAGCTCGAGTCCGTTCCAGGACTCACCGTGGACCTGGAGCCCGAGCGCTTCATCCGGCAGGTCCAGGAGGTCGGGATCGCGGTGGCGGCCCAGTCGCCCCACATGGTGCCGGCCGACAAGGCCCTGTACGCCCTGCGGGACGTGACGGCGACCGTGCCGTCAGTGCCGCTCATCGCGTCCAGTGTGATGTCGAAGAAGATCGCCGCGGGCGCGGACGCGATCGTGCTCGACGTCAAGTTCGGTCGCGGGGCCTTCATGCCCGACGTCGAGTCCGCGATCGAGCTGGCCTCCGAGATGGTGCAGCTGGGCGAAGGCGCAGGCCGCCGGACCGTCGCACTCGTCACCGCCATGGACAACCCTCTCGGTCGCTCGGTCGGCAACGCGCTCGAGGTTCAGGAGGCGCTGGACGCACTGGCCGGGAAGGGAGACGAGGAGCTGGTTCAGGTCTCGTTGGTCGTCGCGCGTGAGATGTGCCGGCTGGCTGAGGTCAACACGGACCCGGACGAAACCCTCAGATCGGGCGCCGGCCGGGACGCTTTCCTGCGCATGCTCGCCGCCCAGGGCGGCAGGCTGGAGGAGGGGTTGCCGGTGGCGCCGTTCCAGCTTGCGGTGCCGTCGACGGCCGCCGGCTACGTGCAGTCGATCGACGCTTTGGAGGTCGGGTTGGCGGGGCTCGAGCTCGGCGTCGGCCGCAAGAAGAAGGACGACCGGGTTGACCACGCCGCCGGCATCGTCATCGAGGCGCCGGTGGGCGCTCGAGTCAAGGCGGGCGATCCGCTGGCCGTGGTGCACGCCCGCTCCGAGGAGCTTGCACGATCCGTCGTGTCCCGGCTGCAGAAGGCGTGGCGTCTGAGCGCAAGCGAGGTCAAGCGCCCGCCCCACGTTCTGGCCCGGGTGGACAAGGACGGCGTTTCAAAGGCCGATTAGTATTCGCCGCAGTGGCGGAGAAAGGTCCGAAGAAGTACCACGTCGGCCTCGCCAAGGGCGAGGTCGGGGACTACGTGCTGGTTCCGGGCGATCCGGCGCGCACCGAGATGATCGCGAAGTACCTGGACGGTGCGAAGGAGGTCGCGTTCAGCCGCGAGTACCGAACCTTCACCGGCTCGCTCGACGGCGTTCCCGTATCGACCATGTCGACCGGCATGGGAGGCCCTTCCGTCGCGATCGGGGTCGAGGAGCTCAGGGAGCTCGGCGTCCACACCTTCCTGCGTGTCGGAACGTGCGGCGCCGCCCAGCCTGAGATCAAGATGGGCGACCTCGTGATCGCGCTCGGATCGGTCCGCAGCGAAGGCACGCCGAACGGCTACGTGCCGGTCGAGTACCCCGCGGTGGCCTCGCTGCACATGGTCAACGCGCTCGTCGACGCAGCGAAGGCGTCCGGCGCGCCGTACCACGTGGGGATCATTCGCAGCGTGGACGCGCTCTATTCCGACCTGCTGCCCGACACCATGCCACGGCCGCACGTGCGTGACGAGCTCGAGATGTGGTCGCGGGCGGGCGTGTTGAGCAACGACATGGAAACCTCGACGCTCTTCGTGGTCGCCCGCATGAGGAAGCTGCGAGCGGCCACGATCAACCTTTGCGTGGACGAGCTGGGCGCCGGGGAGATCCATCACCTCGACCCGTCGTACATGGACCGGATGCTGAAGGTGGCGGTGGACGCAATCCGCCGCTTGATCGCGCAAGACCGTGCCGCTAAAGGTAAGTAGCCACCCCCTCGTCGCCGACAGTCTGCGTGGGCTGCGCGATCGAACGACCACTCCCGACGAGTTCAGGATCCTCGCGCGCAAGGTGATCACCCTGCTGCTTTACGAGGCCACAGCCGACCTCGAGGTCCGGCGCGGAACCGTGCAGACCCCGCTGGCCGAAGCTGCCGCCATCTCCGTCGAACGCGAGGTCGTCGCCATCCCGGTGCTGCGCGCCGGTCTTGGGCTGCTCGCCCCCGTGCTCGAGCTCTTGCCGCGGGTGAGCGTCGGCTACATCGGCCTCGAGCGCGACGAGGAAACCGCCGTCGCGCGCATCTACTACAACAAGCTTCCGCACCTGGTGGGAAAGGTTCCGTTGCTGCTGGACCCGATGCTGGCGACCGGCGGGTCGGCGGCCCAGGCGCTGGACCTGATCAAGGAAGCGGGCGGGCGCAACCCCCGGATGATCTGCGTGGTGGCCGCCCCGGAGGGGGTGAAGGTGCTCGAGGAGCGGCACCCGGAGGTGGATATTTACACCGCGGCGCTGGACGAGCGCCTGAACGACAAGGCGTACATCGTCCCGGGCCTGGGCGACTTCGGCGACCGCCTGTTCGGAACCGGCAACTAGCCGAACTTCGCCTCGTAAGCGGTTGCGTTGCACCGCCGCAGCTCTTCGTCGCTCATCCCCATGGCGCTCGCGAGCTCGAACTCGTGGCTGAGCGTTGTGTCCGCGACCGTGCGCGAATCGGTGCTGATCGTGCAGCGAACCCCGGCGCGAACCAGGCGCGGCAGCGGGTGCTCGGCCAGGCTCGGCACTGCTTTGCACTTCCAGTTCGCGGTTGGGCAAAGGTCGAGCACCACGCCTTCGGACCTGACGCGCTCGACGATGCGCGGGTTTCTGGCCCCGATCACCCCGTGCGCGATCCTTTCTACGCCCAGGTCGAGCGCCTCCTCGACACTCGATGGGTCGCCGGCCTCCCCCGCGTGGCAGGTGAGCCTCAGGCCGGCGGCGCGGGCGGCCTCGAAAGCAGGCCGCTGCGGAGCGGCCGGGTACCGCACCTCGTCTCCCGCGAGGTCGAAGCCGACCACCCCACGGCCGGCGAAACGGCCGGCCTCGCGCGCGAGTGCGACATTCTCCTCTGGTGTGTCCTGCCTCATGGCGCATACGATCGCGACCGCTTGCAGCGGAGCCGCGGCCAGCCCTGCCAGCACCGCGCCGATCACCTCACTCACGGTGAGGTCGTTGCGCAGGTGCAGTCGCGGCGCCCAGCGGACCTCGAGGTAGTCGATGTTCTCGGCGGCTGAATCAATGCACAGCTCATACGCGATGCGCTCGAGGGCTGCCGCCGTCTGCATCACGGCGATCGCGTCGTCGAAGTATTTGAGGTAGTCGGCCTGACCAGGGCAATCGCCTGGAGCCACCATCGGCAGTCCCTTTCGGCCTGACAGCTCTTCGGCGGTCGATATGCGCACGGCGCCGTCGAGGTGGCAGTGCAGCTCTGCCTTGCGCCACGCGAAGTACGGCGAGGCGGTCGTGTTCGCTAGGTCAGCGAATAGATGTGAGGCAGCTCGCGGTACAGGCCCGCGTAGTCGAGGCCGTAACCGATCACGAAGCGGTCGGGTATGACGAAACCGCAGAAGTCGATCTTCACCTCGACGACTCGGCGCGCGGGCCGGTCGAGCAGCGCCGCGATGCGCAGCGACGCAGGGCCCAGGCGGCGGATGCGCTTGGCAATCACGTTGACAGTGAGGCCCGAGTCCACGATGTCCTCGACGAGCAGGACGTGGCGTCCGACCAGGGGTCCGTCGACCATGTGCGCGAGCTGGAGGCGGCCGCTGCTCGTGGTGCCGCCGTGATAGCTGGAAGCGCGCACGAACTCGAGCTCGGCGGGGATGCTGAGGCTGCGCAGGAGATCGGCCGCGAACACCGTCGCGCCTTTGAGGATGACGACCATCACGAGTGGTGTTTCGATGTCGGCGTACGTCTCGGAGATCTGCTTTCCGAGCTGCCTGACCCTGCGCGCGATCCGCGTCGCGCTGATCATCGGCTTGCCGGTGGCGGGCGCATCCGCGCTTGATCCCGAGACTTTTACCGGGATCGGCCTGGTCAGCACCCCTGGCATGTAACTCTAGATTTTAGACCCCGATGGGATGCCACACGGTCTTCATCTCCATGAAGGCCGTGATCAGGTACGGACTGGCCTCTTCGGGCGTGACTTTGATCACCCGTTTCACGTTGTCGGCCGCGGCGGACTCGACTGCTTCGACCTCCTCGGGGGTACAGCCCGCGATATCGATCGCGTTGACGTCCATGTGGGCCGCGAGCCACGGCATGAGCTCGCCGCGCTGGCCGCTCAGAACGTTCACCACGCCCGCCGGGAAGTCGCTGGTCGCGAAGACCTCGCCGAGAGTCAGCGCAGGCAAGGGTTGCGACTCGGGTGCGAGTGCCACCACGACGTTGCCTCCGCACAGGGCGGGCGCCAGGCGCCTGACAAGTCCGACCAGGGCCGGCTCTTCGGGCGCGACGATGCCAACCACGCCTGTCGGCTCCGGGAGGGTGAAGTTGAAGTAGGGACCGGCGACCGGGTTCACGGTGCCGGCGACCTGTGGAAGCTTGTCCGTCCAACCCGCATACCAGACGAGCGTTTCCACCGCCTGTTCGAGCTCTCGGCGCGCCTTCGCTCCCCCGCCCAGCAGGTCGGTGAACTGCGCGCCGCGGCTGTCGAGCATCTCCGCCGCGCGATAGAGGATCTGGCCGCGGTTCATCGCCGTTCGGGCCGCCCACGACGGAAAGGCGGTCCGTGCCGCACGCACCGCATCGCGGAGGTCCTTGCGCGAGCCACGCGGGACGTTCACGTTTCCATCGGGACGATAGGCGCGCCCGGACTCGGAGCGCACGAACTCGCCGTTGACGAAGAGCTTGTAGGTCTTGCGAACGTCCATCAGTTGAGGTCCAGGTAAGGAGCGAGGCCGTGGATTCCGCCTTCGCGCCCGAATCCCGACTCCTTGTAGCCGCCGAATGGAGAGGTGGGGTCGAAGCGGTTGAAGGTGTTTGCCCACACGACTCCGGCTCGCAGTCGCTCGGCCATCCAGAGGATGCGCGAACCCTTGTCGGTCCAGACGCCGGCGGAAAGCCCGTACGGCGTGTTGTTCGCCTTCTCGACCGCTTCGGCGGGAGTACGAAACGTGAGCACCGAGAGCACCGGGCCGAAGATCTCCTCGCGCGCGATGCGGTAGGACTGGGAAACATTGGTGAACAGGGTCGGCGGGAACCAGAACCCCCGCTCGGGAAGCCGGCACTCGGGCTGGTACAGCTCGGCGCCTTCTTCGACTCCCGACTGGACCAGGCCCTGGATCTTCTCGAGCTGCGCGCGGGAGTTGATGGCGCCGATGTCCGTGTTCTTGTCGAGGGGGTCGCCGAGGCGCAGCGTCGAGAGCCGGCGCTTCAGCTTCTCCATCAACGGTTCCGCGATCGATTCCTGGACCAGGAGCCGGCTGCCGGCGCAGCAAACGTGTCCCTGGTTGAAGTAGATGCCGTTGACGATGCCCTCGACCGCCTGGTCAAGGGGCGCATCCTCGAACACGATGTTGGCCGCCTTCCCCCCGAGCTCGAGAGTGAGCTTCTTGCCGGTCCCGGCCAGGGCGCGCTGGATCTGCTTTCCAACCTCCGTCGAGCCGGTGAACGCCACCTTCTTGACGCCTGGATGCTCGACGAGGAGCGCGCCTGTCTTGCCGGCGCCGGTGACGATGTTGACCACGCCTGGAGGCAGCTCCGCCTGCATGCAGATCTCGGCGAAGACCATCGCCGAGAGGGGCGTCGTTTCGGCAGGCTTCAACACCACCGTGTTGCCGGCCGCGAGCGCGGGTGCGATCTTCCAGGCAAGCATCAGCAGCGGGAAGTTCCACGGAATCACCTGGCCCGCGACTCCGAGCGGTCGCGGCTTGCGGTTGGGAAAAGCCCACTCGAGCTTGTCCGCCCAGCCGGCGTAATAAAAGAAGTGCGCGGAAGCAAGTGGGATGTCCACGTCGCGCGACTCCTTGATCGGCTTGCCGCCGTCCATCGTCTCGACTATGGCGAGCTCTCTCGCGCGCTCCTGGATCAGTCGCGAGATCCGGAACATGTAGCGGGCGCGGCGCGAAGGCGAAAGGTGCGACCAGGAATCGAACGCGCGGCCGGCGGCCTTGACGGCCCGGTCGACGTCGACCGCGTCGGCCTCGGACACCTCGGCCAGCTTCTTCTCTGTCGCCGGGTTGATGGTTGGGAATCGTTTCTTGCTGTGCGGCGCGACCATCTTGCCGCCGATGAAAAGCCCGTAGCTGGGCTGAATGCGGACGTGGTCGATGGCCTCGGGAGCGGGCGCGTACTCGAAGACACCGCCGCCTTGAGCGGCGCGCTTGGCGAGCTCCGCGGTTTGCTTCTTGGTGAGGGCCATCAGTCGATCGTGAAGTAATCGCCCGACTGGTACACGCCTGTCCGTTCCTTGTCGATCTGCATCAGCACGTCATTTAGGAGAGTCGAAGCCCCGAGGCGGAAGCGCTCGGGAGTCATCCAGTCCGACCCCAAGGTCTCGTAGAGGAGGACCAAGTAGGCGATGGCCTGCTTGGCGGTGCGGATTCCGCCCGCGGCCTTGAAGCCGACCGGGCGCCCCGTCTCGCGGACGAAATCGCGGATCGCCTCCATCATGACCAGGCTCACCGGCAGGGTCGCCGCGGGCTGCACCTTTCCGGTGGATGTCTTGATGAAGTCGGCGCCGGCCGCCATCGCGAGAATGCTTGCGCGGCGCACGGCGTCATAGGTTCCGAGCTCACCGGTCTCGAGGATGACCTTGAGGTGCGCGTCGCCGCACACCTCCTTGATGGCAACGATCTCGTCGTACACCCGCTGGTAGTCGCCCGACAGAAACGCTCCGCGGTCGATCACCATGTCGATCTCCTGCGCGCCGGAGGTGACGGCGTCCACCGTCTCCGCGACCTTGACCGACAAGAAGCTCTGGCCGGACGGAAAGGCGGTTGAGACGGACGCCACTCGAACGTTGCTACCGCGCAGGTGTGCCACGGCATCTGCCACGCGAGCCGGGTAGATGCAGATCGCGGCCACCGAGGGGATCGACGGATCGCCCGGTTTCGGCCGGATGCCCTTGGCACACAGGGCGGCCACCTTGCCCGGAGTGTCCGAGCCCTCGAGGGTGGTGAGATCCATACACCGGACCGCGAGGTCCAGCGCCCAGAGCTTGGAAGCCTTCTTGATCGAGCGTTTCGCCAGGGAGGCGGCGCGCTCGTCCGCCCCGACCTCGTCAACGCTGCGCACGCCGCGCATCAACGACCCGAGGTGCGTCAGGGAGAGAGCAGTGGCCACCACTGGGATTATGCGACGGCGCCTCGAGTGCGATCGGCTCCTATCCTCTCTTCCATGAGGGTTGCCGACCTCAACTGGATGCAGCTCGAGGCCTATCTGCGGAGTGACGACCGCATCGTGCTCCCGCTTGGATCGACGGAGCAGCATGCGTACCTTTCCCTCGCAACCGACGCGATCCTGGCCGAGCGCGTCGCCGTCGAGGCGGCCGAGCCGCTCCAGGTACCGGTGCTGCCGGCCCTCGCCTATGGACTGACGCCGTATTTCGCCGCTTTCCCGGGCAGCCCCTCAGTTCGCCTGGAGACCTACCTGTCATTCGTGGGTGAGCTGCTCGACTCGCTGCGCGGGCAGGGCTTCAAGCGCTTTCTCCTCGTGAACGGGCACGGCGGCAACGCGCCGGTCGAGACCTTGGCGGCGAGCGGGGTCACCGTCCACGACTGGTGGAAGGCGCCGAAGACGTTCGCGGTGGTCAGGGAGATCGACCCGGATGCATCACATGCCTCCTGGATGGAGAATTTCCCCTGGACGCGACTTCCCGGAGTCGATCTGCCTCCAGGAAAGAAGGCGCCGGCGCCTCGAGTCTCGGACGATCCGGCGGCGGTACGTGCCGCCCTCGGCGACGGCTCGATGGGAGGCTATTACCAACGCTCAGACGCGGACGTGATGCGCGTCTGGAGAGCAGGCGTCGAGGAAACGCGCGAGGTGCTGGCGGCTCTAGGCTGAGAGGCGTCGATGAACGCGGCTGTTCTGGATCGGCACTAGTTGATCAGCTCGTCCGCGAGCAAGTCCATCAAGAGCCCGTCGTGGTGTCACTTCAGCGGAGTGGCCCATCACACTTGCCCTACATAGGGCCGGGAAGGCCGATCTGCCCCAACTTTCTGGAGAGTTCCAACATGACGGTAGATGAATTCGTCAAAACCAAGGTCCAACCCGAGCTCAGGCCCGTCGTCGCCGCCATCCGCGGCTTGATGAAGGAGAGTGCTCCCGACGCCAAAGAAGCGATCAGCTACGGGATGCCGACGTACGCGCGGAAGAAGCCGCTGGCCTGGATCAACTCAAGCAAATCGGGCATCACGCTCGGCTTTCGCCAGGGCATCCACTTCGAAGATAGATACGGTCTGCTTAGCGGAGTCGCGAAGCATGCGAAGCACGTCCGGATGAAGAACCTGGGCGACGTGAACAAGCCGGCTCTCAAGTACTACATCCAGCAGGCGGTCAAGCTCGACAAGGCCGACGGATAGTCGCCGCGGTATCTGACCGCTACCGGCTGGGGTCGGCGAAATGATCGGTGGCCCGGACGAGCTCGCGGCTCAGCTGTGCGTCGATTCCGTGGCCTGAGTCGTCGACGATCACAACGGTTGCCTGCGGCCAAACTCGCTTGAGCTCCCATACATTCGCGATCGGAGCTTGGAAGTCGAAGCGGCCGTTCACCAGGAAGCCGGGAATGTTCGACAGAGCGGTCGCTTGCCTGAGCAGGATTCGATCCTCCAACCACAGGTTGTGCTTCATGTAATGGGTGACGATGTGTGAGAAGGCGAGCGCGTAAGCAGGGTCCTTGAAGCGCTCGGCGAGTCCTGTCCGAGGAGGCCAGTCGGGCGTCGCCGACTCCCAGGTGCACCACGCCTCGGCCGCGCTCCGCCGGACCTCAGCATCAACGTCGTTCAACAAGCGGTCGTACGCCTCGACGATGTCGCCGCCGCGATCCTCGAGCGGCACGGCGCTCACGAGGCGGTCCCACTGCTCGGGAAAGAAAAGGGCCAGGCCGCCGCGAAATACCCAGTCGATCTCGCTGTGCCGTCCAGTGGTCACGCCGAACAGGATCAGCTCGCTGACTCGCCCCGGGTGGGCTTCGGCATAGGCAAGGCTGAGCGTGCTGCCCCACGAGCCGCCGAGCACGAGCCAGCGTTCGATGCCGAGTCGCCGCCGCAGCAGCTCGATGTCATGGATCAGATGGTGGGTTGTGTTCGAGGCGAGGCCGCTGGTCGGGTCGCTCGCGTGCGGACGGCTCCGTCCACAGTTGCGCTGATCGAAGAGCACGACCCTGTATTTGCCTGGGTCGAACAGTCTGCGGAAGTAGGGTGAGCATTCGGATCCGGGACCCCCGTGCACGACCAGGGCGGGTTTACCCGACGGATTGCCGCACGTTTCCCAGTAGACGAGGTTGCCATCACCGACATCGAGCATCCCCCGGTCATACGGCTCGACTTCGGTATAGAGCTCTGACACGGGCCGTGCCACAGTCTGGATCAATCTTCAGCTTCATGGACTTGGTTCGCGTGCCAGGCGTCGGCTACGTAAGGCACGCGGCGTCCGCGGGGACGCAGCACGCCCGCGGATAGACTTGCGCACGTTGGGAACCGTCAGTAGAGTCCGTCACAGAGGGCAACGCGCGGGATGGCTTCGAGCCGCGGTACTCGGAGCCAATGACGGAATCGTTTCGGTTGCCAGCGTGGCAATAGGCGTGATCGCATCTGGAGCCCCAACCAGTTTCGTGCTCACCGCGGCGATAGCGGCGTTGGTCGCCGGCGCCATGGCGATGGCCGCCGGCGAATACGTATCCGTCAGCTCGCAACGGGATGTTGAGCGGGCCGACCTGGACCAGGAGCGCGGAGAGCTCATCGAGCATCCAGAGGGCGAGAAGCAGGAGTTGGCCGCGATCTATGTCAAGCGTGGGCTGTCAACAGAGTTGGCCGGCAAGGTCGCCGAAGCGCTCACAGCCTCTGATGCCCTCGGCGCCCACGCCCGCGATGAGCTGGGTATGGCCGCCATCATGGCCCGTCCTGTCCAAGCGGCGCTCTACTCGGCGCTGAGCTTCACGGCGGGGGCTGTGCTGCCGATAGGCGCTTTCCTGTTGGTCCCGACGGCCGCCCGGACTTTGGCCGTGGTGGTGAGCGCGCTCGTTGCCCTGGTGGCGCTTGGGATCGCAGGGGCCCGTGCGGGAGGAGCGCCGATACTGCGCGGAGCGGTCAGAGTCTGCGTAGGAGGTGGATTGGCAATGGCGGTCACTGCCGGGGTAGGTCGCCTCGTCGGTGGGATCGTGGCATAGGCATCGTTAGTCGAGTATTCCCCCTGCAAGGAACGCGAACAGCGTGTCTCCCCGCGGAGCTGTCAACGAAACTGTCAAACGCCCAGCCTGCGCACGGCGCCGTGACAAGAATTCCTGACAAGGCTGCGCACCAGCTCACCTTGGGATTAAGAGGAGATTGACCGATCTTGCCAGAGCGCGTCAGGACTGGTCAGGACGTGCCTCCTGTACTCAGCGGTCTGACGCACTCGTGCCACAGAGTGTCCCGGCGTGCCACAGAGTGTCCTGCCTAAGCTGTCACATACGCTGTCAGGGCTTACGAAGCGTCTCCGATCTGACCACCTGGCCCGCCAGTTCGCGACGTCTGATCCGGGTCCCCAACCTGGCCCCCCGGGCCGCCATTTCGCGGGGCGTCAATGGAAGTCATGGGCGGCTTGTTGACGCCTGTTGGGTGGGTCGCCGCGCCGCTCTCGAACGCGTACCAACTGATGAGTCCTAGTACCAGCGCGACGAGCATCGCGGTGAGCCACGCAATAGACCGAGACATAACGCTGCGCATGTTCTGTCGGAGTTCCATTTGCTTCACCTCATGTCATTGGATGCCTGCGTCAATTGGCACCGTAGGACGGCTGGCATGCGGCGACACCACGAGCACTAC
Organism: Candidatus Dormiibacterota bacterium; assembly: GCA_036513095.1. GTDB lineage: Bacteria > Chloroflexota > Dormibacteria > Dormibacterales > Dormibacteraceae > Palsa-870. Next base: position 89,872 of record DATBZR010000078.1, read on the forward strand.
GGGGTTAGCTACTGGTTGTTTGGCGCCTAGACTGGCCTCGGGTTTGGATAATGAGCAGGAAGCTCGAACATTGATAAACCGTTGGTCGCCAGTCCGCTCGCGAGGCCTGCTTCTACGTGGCCGACGCCGACGACCCCGTCGCCGCCCGCGAGGCGGTCGGCCGCCTGATCATCCGGGTCTTGCAAGGGCTCAAGGTGTCGCCTGAAAATCAAGGCACCGGGCGAGAGGTTCGCCCGGTGTAACGACCGATTTCTCAGGACTGATCGCCCGCACGTCAGTCGTTAGGCGGGAGGCAATACACAGGTACCGGGATCGGCTTCGTCAGTTCTCTGTGCACCGACCACCCCTACTGGGACATTGGGGAAAGTCGCGATGATGGTCGTCACGGTCGAGCCTGTGTTCACCGCGTACAGCGGCTGACCGGGCCGCTCGATGAATGTCTGCCCTTCGGTGTACGTCGTGACGTCGCAGTGGTTCCCAACCGACCGATAGGTTGTGATCTGGCCATGAGCGATTACGACGATCGCGCCACCTGGGTGCGAGTGCCAGCCCGAGAAGCCGCCGGGTTGGACGATGCTCGAGGTGACAACAACATCAAGACCCCCACTTATGGGAAGGGTTCCGTTGGATTGGTTGGTCCCCCGACCCAAGAGCGTGCCAACGAAATGATCTGGTGGTGTTGCTGCCGCGGGGGCCGCGTTGAGGGCCACGATCAGCCCAGCAAATCCGAGGGTGGTCACGGCGAGCCGAATACTCCGTCCGGTAGGCATGTTCATTTGGCAATGACGCCTATAGCAAGCGCAACCAAGATCGCAGCGATCCACGCCATTGGTCGCGTCGCTGTGCGGTGCATGTTCTGTCGGAGTTCCATGTGTTCGACCTCTCGTCATCGGATGCCTGCGTCATCAGGCACCGTAGAACGGCTTGCAGACGGCAACACCCCGAGAACTACGGGGTCAGCTACTGGTTGTTTGGCGTCTAGACTTGCCTCGGGGTTTGGAGCATTAGCAGGAAGCTCGTGACGGGACTAACGCTCCGCGAGTTGCAGGTGGCCCGACTGGTGAGGGAAGGCCTGACCGATCGCGAGATAGCGGAAAAGCTGTTTATCACTCGCCGGACGGCCGAATGGCACCTCAAACAGATCTTCAACAAGCTCGGCGTCAACTCCCGCTCCCAGGTGGCTGCCTGGGTCGCCCACGAGCAAGCAGTCGGCTCAACGGCCGAGTCGTCTGACGAGCACCGACAAAACCTCCCCATCCAGCTGACGACCTTTGTCGGACGCGGGCAAGAACTGGTCGAGGTCCAGCGCCTTCTCGCCACGAATCGCCTCGTTACGTTGACCGCAGTTGGCGGGGCGGGCAAGACTCGCCTCGCGCTCGAAGTGGCAGCGCGAGTCCAAAATTCCTATCCGGATGGGACGTGGTTCGTAGACCTAACGCCTGTCAAAGATGGCCATCTCATTTCCCGGGCGTTGGGTTTGGCAATAGGGGTTCACGAGAGGCCGCGTCAAGCCATGGCTGAGACTCTGGTACAGCACCTCAGTGGCCGTCACCTCCTGTTGGTGATCGACAACTGCGAGCACGTGATCGAGGATTGCGCCGGCCTCGTGGCCAACATCCATCGCTCGTGTCCAGGCATCACGATGCTTGCCACCAGCCGGGAGCCCCTTCGCGTCAGCGGCGAGACGGTCTTGCGGGTGCCGTTGCTGAGCATCCCAGATGCGGCCGCGTCGATCGATCTCCAGGAACTTTCAGGGTGCGAGGCCGTCGCCCTATTTCTGGATCGAGCCCTGCTGGCTGCGCCCAACTTCGAGATGAGTATTGATAACGCTCCTGCGGTCGCCGAGCTGTGTCGCAGGCTGGATGGGATCCCGCTGGCGATTGAGCTGGCTGCGGCGCGCGCAGGCTTGATGTCTCCCGACCAGATGCTGGAGCGACTCCACAATCGGTTCGGACTCCTGACCGCCGGCAGTCGCAACAGCCCGACCAGGCATCGGACCCTCCAATCCGCGCTCGACTGGAGCCACGACTTGCTTAGTGACAAGGAACGGACGCTCTTCCGGCGATTGTCGGTATTTGGCGGCGGCTTCAGCCTCGAGGCAATCGAAGCGGTCTGTTCCGGCGACGATCTGGAAAGCGGCGCGATCACGGGCCTGCTTGGCAGCCTGGTGGATAAGTCGCTCGTGATCGCCAGTGGCGAGGTATCGGCACCGATCCGTTTCCGAATGCTCGAGACGGTGCAGCAGTACGGACACGAGCGCCTGGCCGACAGCAATGAGCTGGAGCCGCTCAGGCGCCGCCACTGTGAGTTCTTCGTAGCGCTTGCAGAGGAGGCGGTTCCGAACCTTATGGGCCGTGAGCAGAAAGCCTGGCATCAGCGGCTTGCCCAGGATGTCGGCAACTTGCGGTCGGCGCTGGAGTGGAGCGACCCTCATGAACCTGAAGCAAACTTGCGGCTCAGCACTGCGCTGACTGATTTCTGGCACATCCACGGCCTGGTTCAAGAAGGCGACGACTGGTTCAGGAAGGCGCTTGCTGGCTATGCCATTCGCAACGAGCTCCGCGCCAGAGCCCTTGAGCAGGCCGGACTGGTCTCCTATTGGCGAGACGACATCGAACCCGCGTCAGCCCGCTGGCACGAATGTCTGGACATCTACCGCGAACTTGGCGGCCGAGATGGAATCGGCCGCGGCCTGCGTTGGGTCGGGGGGCTGACCGAGTGGCAAGGGGATCTGGAAGGGGGGCACAAGTGCTACGACGATGGCCTTGCGATCGCCAGGGAGGCCGGGGACTCGAGGTCGATTGCGCACATCCTCAGGAGCCTAGGGCGAATGGCGATGATTACAGGGGACCACGAACAGGCACGCACGTATATCGAGGAGAGCCTTTCATTTTCCGAGCGACTTGGAGATCAGCGGCCCATATGCTGGGCGCTCGGATATCTGGGCCTGAACGCTACAGACTACGGCGATTTCGCCGCGGCTCGCGCCTATCTCGAAGGAGCGTTAACCGTAGCGCGTGCCTTCGACTTCACAGCCGGCGTAGCCACGCCCCTCATGTACTTTGCGGCCCTCGCCGCTGCACAGTCGCGTGCGATTCGGGCTCTGCGCCTTGCCGGCGCGTCGCGGGCCCTCGCCGAGTCAGTCGGCGGGCGGCCGATGCGGCTAACAAAGCCAGTGGTCGAACGATGGCTGGACAAGAGCCGTCAAGAATTGGGGCCCAAGCGGTCGGCCGCCTGCGAGGAAGAAGGTCGCGCAATGACCCGAGAACGCGCCATCGAATACGCACTTGCGAGCTCGACCACCCCATGACGGTGCTGGTGGATGGAGTCGAACCGTGACGGTGCGTCTTGACGATTAGGGCAGGGGATTATTGGTTCGGTGCGATGCAGCTCAACTCGGTCAGGAAGCCGCCGCCTGAGTTCAAATCAGGGCGCACTCGACGACGTTCGGGGGTGTTTTCCAAATCCGTAAGCTGTCAAATAAGCTGTCAACACACAACTGGGCGCATTCTGCCAGCCACCACTTGGCACGTCAGGTACACCACAGACGCGTCCTGACACTCTGGGGCACAACAGGTTGGTGCTCGCGCAGGGAATCGAACCCTGAACCTTGGGATTAAGAGTCCCCTGCTCTGCCAGTTGAGCTACGCGAGCACGCTGCGATAAGAGCCGAGTGTCGATTCTAGGGAACTCAAGACATTAACAACCTCGGTTCCTTCCGGCTCGCATGCGCCGTACGTTGTCCTGGATGCCTGCACGCGTGCCCCTCGACGTCGATCTCGAGGACAGGTTGCTCTACGGCCTGACTCCCATCAGGCTCGCCTACGCTGTCGGGGCCCTGCTCGCTGCGTTCGCTCTGTGGTCGTCGCCGTGGGGGCCCGCCGCAGTGCGCGCCACCGCGTCGTCGTTCGTCATCGGGCTCGGAGCGATCATGGCCTGGGGGCGGTGGCGCGGCACGCCGGCTGACGTGTGGATCGTCGACCTGGCGTTGTTTGCCGCTCGAACCCGGACTCTGACCTGGACGGGTCCAAGGGTGCGGCGCTGAACCTGGGGTGGTTGGGGGTCATCCCCCGCGCACCCGCGACGCTCTTCACCGGCGCTCGCGAAATCGCTGTGATCACAACGGGTTCTCTCGGCTTTGCGGGCGCGGCCGAAGCCGACCGGGCACGATGGATCAGTTCCTTTCGCCGTCTGCTCGACGGCCTGGACAGCTCGCTACAAATCCTGGTCGAGGTGACGCCGGGCTCGGGCGATGCGGGTTTTGCGCCATCCGAGCCGCGGGACTTCGATGACATGCGCGGCGCGGACATCGCCTTTGTCGAACAGCTGGCGCAATCGATCACGGCGCATCGATTCGAAACTTCTCTGATCAGCTCGACGGCCCAGTCGCGGCGAATCGAGCCGGCGCTGCACGAAATCGGCGTGCAGCCTGAGGTGGCGCCTTCCCAAACCCAGGTGTGCTTTGGCAGAGAGCTGGCGGATCGCTACAAACATGCGGGAGGGCACAGCCGCACATGGTATGTGGACCGGCTGCCCGGATCAGATCTCGAACCGGGGTGGCTTTTCCGCTTGCTGCCTCAAGGCTTGAAGCTCCGGCTCGCCTGGCACATCACGCCGCTCCCCGTGACCTGGATCGTCGAGTACCTGCAGCGCCAGCTGATCAACATGCGCGCGTCTCGTCTTGTGGAGCAGGACGCCGGATCGCCCGATCCACATCTTGCGGGCGCGCTGCCGAACGCGGAGGATCTCCAGCGGCGGCTGGCCTCAAGCCAGGACAAGGCGTTTCACGTGGCCGTGTACCTGACGCTGACCTCTGCCACGGTGGACCAGCTGGAGGCAGGCGCTGTCCAGGTCGAATCCGCCGCCCGAGCCGTTCTCTGCCGGCTGCAGCCCTGCACCTTTCGGATGTTTGACGGCTACCTCGCGACCCTGCCAATCGCTGTCGACCGGCTTGGACGCGAGCGGGTCCTCGACACCCGCTCGCTGGTCACGTTCTTCCCTTGGCTGGAGAGCGATCTTCAAACCGCCGGCGGCCTGGTCGTCGGCCGCAACGCGGCGACAGGAGCGCCTGTGCTCATCGATCCCTTCGACCAGCGCCGGTACTCCAACGCGAACGTCGGTGTGTTCGGACACTCCGGCGCGGGAAAGACCTACCTGCTCTCGTCGCTCGTCCTCGGCGCGCTTGGTCGAGGCATCCAGGTGTACGTCATAGACCCGGAGCACGAGTACGGAGCGTTGGCCAGGCAGGTCGGCGGAGTCGATGTGCAGCTTGCCCTCGGCTCAGGACACGCGCTGAACGTGCTCGATCTCCGCCCCTCGGACCGCCGCGACGAGAGCTGGATCGGCCCGGCTGCCGCCGATGCCGTCGACCTCTGCGCGACCATCTGCGGAGGACTGGACGAAGCCGAACGCGCGGTCCTCGAGAGCGCCGTGCGCGCAGCCTACGGCGAGCTCGATCAACCTGTGCTGCGAGACGTCGCCGACCTGCTTCCGCCCGGATCGCGCGTGGCCGCCATCATGCGGCGATGGGTTCACGGAAGCCTGGGCGCGATGTTCAGCTCTCCGACCAACGTCGACCTGGAGTCGCCGATCGTGACGTTCGGAATGCGCGAGCTCCGCGACGAGATGGTGGCGCCGGTGCACTTCTTGCTGGCCGAGGCATTGTGGGCGCGCATCAAGCGCAAGGATCGCCGCCGGATGCTCGTCGTCGACGAGCTCGGCCTGCTGTTCGAAGACGCGACCATTCGCCGATTCGTGGTCAGCCTCGCGCGCAGAATCCGGAAATACGACGGTTCGCTGGTATTCGCGACCCAGAATCCCGGCGATCTCCTGAGCTCCGATCAGGGAACGGTCGTCGCCACGAATCCGGCGGTTGTCTTCTTTGGCGCCCAACGTCCAGGCGAGGCGGCCAAGCTGCAGGACACATTCCACCTGAGCACGGACCAGCGGGCATTCCTCGAAGGCGCTCGACGCGGCGAATTCCTTGTCGCCGCGGGCGCCGACCGTCTGGCGGTTCAAGTGCAGGCGCCTCCATGGCAGGAAATGGCGATGCGGACCGCTCGTGCGGCGGCTCGACCCCCGCTCTGAACCGGTAGGCTTAATCGCGACCGTGCAGCGAGTTGTTCACTACAGGTTGGAACGGCTTCCGGAGCACCAGCTGGAACGAGTTCACGACCAGTTCGAGGCGCTTGCCGGCGCGCGCAGCTGGCGCTGCAATCCGCCGTGGATCGCGAGCGCCTACTCGCGTGGCCTGTTCGAGATGGAGTACTTCCGGCACCTGCACAACGAGGAGCCTGCGGCCGCCGCGGCCGGCTTCGTAAAGATGGCCGGGGATGAAACCGACGCTCTCATCATTGCGATCTTCCTGAGGGACCTGAGCGCGCAGTACGGCATCACAACGTCGATGAAGGATGAGGATCATCCGCTGGCGAAGCTGCGCCGATTGGAGTTCCAGGGCGGCCGGCTCCCGACAGGCCAGGCGCTGGAGGACGTGCTCGCCAAGAGACCGGTGATCAAGAAAGTCCTGGGCGAACGCATCTTCTTCTATCCGCCGACGTTTCGACTTCACTCTCAAGGGCCGCCCAGTCCGGAATGGGCGTACGCCCTCTGCGGCATCCGCGCTTACGCCCCCACGCTCCTCGAAGCGGAGCAGGAGGCCCTCAAGATTCTGAGGGGGTTCGGGCACCTCGGTGCCTGACAGCTCGCCGGCCCGCGCCGCCGGCTCGATCAAGTCGGCCGACGGCACCAAGCTCGCGTACAGGGCGTGGCCGGTGGACGGTGCCGGCATCACGTTCGCGGTCGTGCACGGACTCGGTGATCACTCGGGCCGTTATGCGCCGTTCGCCGAAGCGATGGGCAGGCACGGCATGAGCACCTACGCGGTCGACCTGCGCGGCCACGGCCAGAGCGAAGGTCGACGAGGCCACGTCGATTCGTGGACGCAGTGGACCGATGACGTTTCGGCGTTTGTCAGGCACGTGGAAGGCATCGGCGGCGCAGAGGTCGTGCCGGTCGGGCACTCCTTCGGTGGCGCTGCCCTCCTGAGCACTGTGCTCGCGGGCAAGCTGCCGAACAGCAAGCGGTTCGTGGTCTCGAGCCCAGCGCTCATGCTCAGGCTGAAGGCCCCGGCATGGAAGGTCGCGGTGGCGCCGTTCGCTTCGAGAGTCGTACCTCGCCTGGCGATGGACAACGAGGTCGATCCGGGCGCGATCTCGAGAATTCCCGAGGTGGTTGCCGCCTACCGCGCCGATCCCCTCGTGCACAACAGGATCTCGAGCCGGATGTTCATCGAGTGGCAGAACGCAACGGTCGACATCCTCGCGCGAGCCGCCCAGATCAAGGTTCCATTCCTGGTCCTCGCCGGCGCCGCCGACCCGCTCATCGATCCTGAAGGAAGCCGGCGGCTGCACCAGGAAGCGCCCTCTCAGAGCGAGCTACACGTGTTGGAGGGCCGCTACCACGAACCCTTCAACGACCTGGGCAGCGACGAGGTCTTCCAACTGATCGCGGATTGGATGCGCCGATCGTGATCGTCGCGTCTGTGCTCCTCGCCTCGCGACTCAACCTCGACCCAGGATCCTGGATCTCGTGGATCATCGTCGGCCTCATCTCGGGCGCCATCGCCGCCCGCGTCGTCGCCGGCCGCGGCTTCGGATGCATCGCCGACATCGTGGTCGGGGTGGCAGGGGCGATCATCGGCGGTTACCTGCTGGGGGCGCTCTTCAACGCCGGCGGGACCGTTGGTTTCTGGGGAAGCATCGTCGTCGCGTTCATCGGCGCGGCGGTCCTGCTGTCGGTTCTGAAGCTGATCTCGGGCGGACGCCTCTAGAGGGCTAGCCGGCTGCGGCCCGGACCTCGTCCTGCGGAACCTCAGCCTGCTGGACGCGCGGTCTCCTCCTGATCAGCAGCGTGGTGAAGGCTGTGAGTGCAAGGAAGGCGATGGGCAGCACCAGCGACGCCTTCATCGCATCGATGTAGGCGCTGACGAAGACGTCGTGAGCAAGGGCGCTGATCTGGCTTGCCACCGCGGGCGGAAGACCGGGAGGGAGCTTCGCGCCGTTCTGTCCGGTGCCTATCTCGAATCCGTTTGAAGCGACGGTGCTGAACGCCGCGATGAACTGCGCTCGGAACGCAACCGGTAGCGATGCGGCGTGGCTGACCGCCTGGTCGTGGAGGGTCGTGGCCAGGTGGCTCTGAAGGAGCGCACCGACCACGGCGCTACCAATCGCCGCGCCGAGCTGTCGCGTGGTGTTGAGCACGCCGGAGGCTGCGCCTGCGACGCGAGGCTGGATGTTGCGCATGGCGACTGTGGTCATCGGGGCGAAGGTCATCCCCATGCCGGCGCCGGCGATGATCGCGGGAAGAAGAAAGGTCAGCCAGTTGGAGTTGGGACCCGCCACGTAAGTGAACGTTCCGAATCCGATTGTGAACAGCGTGATGCCGGTCGTCAGGATGTATTTGCCTCCGATGCGGTCGGCCATGCGACCCGCAAACGGGGCAAAGATCATCGACGTCACCGACATCGGGGCCAGCGTCAGGCCGGCGGCCAACGCAGAGAAACCGCGCACGGACTGCAGGTAGATCGTGATCGGCAGGAACAGGCTCAGCATGCCGAAGCTGATCGCCGCCGCGATCCAGTTGGCCACGGCGAAGTTGCGTTCCGCGAAGAGCGAGAGTGGGACCAGGGGCTCGGCCTGGAATCGTTCCCAGACCACGAAGACGACGATGAGGGCTACTCCCGCGACGATGATCTCGGGAATCGTGACGCCGTATGCGTACTCGCCCCAGTTGTAGCGCTGCCCTTCGATGAGGCCGAACACGATCGCGAACAAGCCTGCCGTCGTGAGGACGACGCCAACAAAGTCCCAGCCATGGTGCCGGCCAGGGCGAAGGTCGGGGATGATGACGAAGGTCGCGATGAGAGCGGCGATTCCGATAGGAACATTGATGAAGAAGATCCAGCGCCAGTTGATGTAGGTGATGATGGCGCCGCCGACTGTCGGCCCGGCTAGGGTGGCCAACCCGGCCACACCGCCCCAGACACCGAAAGCCGCTCCGCGGCGCTCGGGCGGGAAAAGAGACGTGATGATGGAGAGCGTCTGGGGAGTCAGCAACGCACCGCCGACGCCCTGGAGAATGCGGGCGGCGATGAGCTCGTTGACATTTTGAGAGAGGCCGCACAGCGCCGACGCCACGGTGAAGACGAAGAGTCCGATGGCGAAAAGGGTCCGTTGCCCAAAGAGATCGCCGAGCCTTCCCGCGGTGATCAACAAGACTGCGTACACGAGGATGTAGGCGTTCAGCACCCACAGGATCTGGTCGAGCGTGGTGTTGAGCCCGGCGCTCATGGCCGGGATCGCCACGTTCACGATGGTGGTGTCCAGCAGGATCATGAAAAATCCCGTGGTCAGGACAACGAGTACGAGCCACGGGTTAGCGCGTGCTTGAACCATGCCTTCTCCTCAACACTTCGTGGCCGGAACCCATTCCAGCCCTCCATTCCAACGTGCCGTCAGTGATCTCGCGCTCGAGCTTGCGAACCCAATCTCTCTCCGCCTTCAGCATCGCGATCTTGTGCTCCAGCTCGATGAGGGCCAACCGCGTCACCCCGGCGGCGTGCAGCTCGCCCATGATCCCGGTCAGCTTCTCCCCCGTCGCGCCAAGGGCGGTCACCCGCTCGGTCAGGAGCTGAGCTGCCTGCGGTGCATCGAGATGGTGCATGAACATGAGCCCGGCGGCGAAGTTGACGTACTCGCGTGTGGGTCGGGCAAGGATGTCGCTGACGACACTGACCAGAAGCTCGCGGCCTGGCTCAGTGAGCTGGTAGATCGTTCGCTCAGGCCGGCGGCCTTCCTTCTCGCGCTCGACCGACGCGATCATCCCGGTGCGCTCCAGCATCTCGACCGTGTGGTAGAGCGTGCCGAAGTTCAGCCTGATGAACTCGTCGTGATGGCGCTCGCGCATCGTCGAGGCGAGCTCGTAGGGGTGCATCGCCCTTTCGTCGAGCAGCTCGAGGACCGAGAGGGCGAGCGGTGAGATGGTGGGCGCGATTTCCGACATATTCCAGTTGGAATATACGACAACGAATGGAGCGCGTGGGAGGCTTGCTTATCCTGCGGCCACAGTGTCGGGCTTCACGCCAATCGGCTTTTCGTACCAGGCGACGTCCCAGAACCGGTCGAATTTGCGGCCCTGCTCGGTGAAGTGGGCCACCCGCTTGAACCCGAAACGCTCGTGCAGCGCGATGGAGGGAGGGTTGGGCAATGCGATCCCCGCATACGCTCGGTGCACGTCCTCGTGCTCGAGCGCCATGAACAGCCCTTCGTAGAGTCGCGATCCCGCGCCCCGGCCCACCGACTCAGGCGACAGGTAGACACTCGCCTCGATCGAGGTTTCGTACGCCGGCTTGGGCCGGAAGCGGTTGCTGCTCGCAAACCCGACGATCCGGCCTTCTGAAACCGCGACCAGGACGCGGTAGCGCCCTGCCGTGTCGTGGTGCTTGAACCATTCCAGGCGGGCCTCAGCCGACATGGGCTCGACGTCGAACGTGTAGTGCGTCTCGACGACGTACGGGTTGTAGATGTCGTTCAACGCCGAGAGATCGTCGAGGGTTGCCGGCCGCACCTCCACTCTGGTGTTGATCACGATCTCAGTCTATTGCGCGGGTCCGAATCGGCTCAGGCCATGGGCCCACAATTGCGACATGGACCGGATCCTGCTCGAGGGCATGTCGTTCCAGGGCCGGCATGGCGTCCGGCCTGCGGAACGCGAGCGTCCGCAAGAGTTCAAGGTCGACGTCGAGGTCGACAGCGACCTGCGCGAGCCCGGAAAGACAGACCGAATCGAGGACTCTGTCGACTACAGGCGCATTCGCGCGATCGCCAAAGAGGTCATCGAGGGCGAATCGCAAAACCTTATCGAGACGCTGGCCGCCCGCATTGCGGACCGCGTGCTCGATCTGCCCAGGGTCTCCGGAGTCTCCGTACGTGTCGCGAAGCGGCCCGTGAGCATGCAGCCCATCGGCGCGGCAGCCGTGCGCATTAATAGGACGCGCGAATGACGATCGTCTATTTCGACTGCTTTGCCGGCATCTCTGGCGACATGACCCTCGGCGCTCTGATCGACTCGGGCGCCGACCGCGCGCTGCTCGACGCCTCGGTCGAAGCCCTCAGGCTTGGCGACGAGGTCCGCGTCGAGGTGCGTCACGAAACTCGCGGCCACGTTGGCGGCACACGCGTTCTCGTCCACACCGTGGACCGGGTCGAGCGGACCGTGCCGGCCCTGCGCGCCGTCGTCGAGGAGGCCGACGCGCCCGAGCAGGTCAAGCGACCGGTGATCGCGGCCATCAACCGTCTGTCGCAGGCCGAATCTCGCCTGCACGGACTGCCCGAGGATGAGCTGCACCTCCACGAGCTGGGAGGCGCCGACACCCTGGTCGACCTGATGGGCGCCTTCTGGCTGCTCCACGGAATGGAGGTCGACCAGGTCTACTCGTCAGCGCTCCCGGCGCCCCGCGGTCGCACAGATCGCATGCCGCTCCCGGCGCCTGCCAGCGTTCGGGTCCTTGAGGGCACGGGCGCGGTCTTCGAGGCGAGTGTGGAGGGCCGCGAGCTCGTCACTCCCACGGGCGCGGCGATACTCGCGGCCGGCGCTAGGTTCGAGCGTCCCGCGATGGCCCTGCGTTCGATCGGATATGGAATCGGCGCCCGCGAGTCCCCCGGGAACGCGCTCGCCGTGTGGGTTGGTGACCGGGTCGAGACCAGTACCGGCGTCACCCTGATCGAGACCAACCTCGACGACATGGCGCCGAACCTCATCGCGCCGCTGTGCGAGGACCTCATGAGTGCCGGCGCGCTGGACGTCAGCGTCACCCCGACCCTGATGAAGAAGGGCCGGCCTGGTCACCTCATCTCGGTCATCTCGCCCCCAGAGCTCGCCGCGCAGCTCGCCGAACACCTCCTCCGGCACTCCACCACGCTCGGCGTGCGAGTCACCAGCGCCCAGCGGGTGATCGCCCACCGGAAGACCGTCGAGGTCCAGACGAAACTCGGCGTCGCTCGAGTGAAGGTGAAGGAATTTGCGGGCAAGCCGGTCGACGCGTCGCCGGAGTACGACGACTGCCGGCGGATCTCCCTCGAAACCGGCATAGATCTTCGTGAGGTGATGCGCGTCATCGCCGAAGCGGCGCGCAAGGAGCTCGGCCTCCCCTGAGTCGGATCGACGGACCCGAAACGACCGGCGACAATTAGCCGGTGACCGCACGCGTCCTCGACGGGAGAGCCGTCGCCAGGCAGATCTTCGACGAGGTTTCTCAGGCGGTCGCCGCACGGGTGGCTGCCGGCGGCTCGCGGCCGAAGCTCGCGACGGTCCTCGTCGGCGACGACCCGGCCTCCGCGCAATACGTCGAGCTGAAGCAGAAGAACGCCAGGCAGGTCGGCATCGAATCCGAGGATCACCGGCTGCCGGTGACCACGACGACCGAGGAGCTCGTGAACCTGGTCGCAGCTTTGAACGCGGACGAAACAGTCAGCGCAATCCTCGTCCAGCAGCCGGCGCCAGGCCAGATCGATATGACGCGTGTCGTGCTCGCTCTCGACCCTGTGAAAGACGTGGACGGTTTCCACCCGATGAATGCGGGACGTGTCGCACTTGGATTCGCCGGAGGCGTCGAGCCGTGCACGCCCGCGGGCATCATCGAGCTGCTCGAACGCACGGGGATTCCAATCGAGGGCGCGAACGCGGTGGTGGTCGGCAGGAGCAACCTCGTCGGCAAACCAACCGCGCTGCTGCTCATGCGCCGCAACGCGACCGTGACCGTCTGCCACACGCGGACGAGGAACCTCTCGGGTCACACCGGCCAAGCGGACATCCTCGTGGCGGCTGCGGGAAAGGCGAATCTCATCACCAAGGACATGGTCAAGGCGGGCGCGGTGGTTGTGGACGTGAGCACGAACTGGTCTGACGGCCGCCAGGTCGGAGACCTCGGACCTGGCGTCGCAGAGGTTGCCGGCTGGTTGACGCCGAACCCAGGTGGTGTCGGACCGATGACCAGGGCGATGCTGATCAAGAACACATACGAGGCCGAGGTGCGCCGGCGTCCATAGAGCCCGGCGAGTGCAGACGTCAAAATTTGCCGCACCCTGAAACGGAACGCGGAAGCGGCATGACTTACGCCGAGGCGCTGGCCTACATCTCAAAGCAGGGACGCTTCGGGATGAAGCTCGGAACCGAGAGGACCCGGGCGATCCTCGATCGCATGGGCGCACCCGATCGCGGCCTTCGGGGTGCGCTGATCGCCGGGACCAACGGGAAGGGCTCGACGGGAGCATGCCTGGCCGCCGTCCTTCGGGCGACCGGACGGAACGTCGGGTTCATGCCGAAGCCGCACCTGGTCTCCTACACGGAGCGCATCGAGCTGAACGGCCGGCCTATCTCCGAGCACGACTTCGTCGAGACGCTGAAGTCCTTGATGCCGGTGCTCGATGCCATCGCCGCTGAGATGGGCCAGGCGACCGAGTTCGAGATGTTGACCGCGATGGCGCTCGCGTACCTGGCCCCGCGGATCGACCAGCTGGTCTGCGAGGTCGGGCTGGGCGGCCGGCTGGATGCGACCAACGCGCTCGATCTCGGCGTGGCCGTGATCACCAACGTGGACCTGGACCACCAGAAGTACCTGGGCGACACCATCGAACAGATCGCCCACGAAAAGGCGGCCATCGTCAAGCCAGGCGACAGTGTCGTCACCGGCTGCGAGGGTTCGGCTCTCTCGATCGTCGAGGAGCACGCGCGGTCTGCGGGTGTACCGGTGTGGGTTCTCGGTCGGGACATACAGGTCAAAGCGCAGTCGCGCGGATGGCAAGGTCACGTCATGGACGTGACGGGACCCGGCTTCGAGCACAGGAATCTCATCCTTCCGCTGGTCGGCGACTATCAACCTGCCAATGCTGCCCTCGCGATCGCTGCGGCACACCTGCTCGAGAGCGTCACCGACGATCGCGTGCGCGCCGGGCTGGCGGCGACGGTCTGGCCTGGGCGCCTGCAGGTCATCGCCAACCGGCCGCGAGTGATCCTGGACGGCGGACACAATCCCGCCGCGATGACGAAGGCCGGGGTCGCACTTCGCCGGCTGATCGGGACCGAGCGCCTGGTCGTGGTCTTCGCGATGCTGACCGAACGCGATCCTGCTCAGCTTCTCGCCGCGCTGCGAACTCTGAGCCCCGACGGCGCAGTGTTCACCGAGCCGGCCAGTGCCACCGGCCACGCCGTCAAAGCCGACCTGCTCGCGCAGATGTACGGCGCTCAAGCTCAGGCCATCGTCCCGGCGGCCGCAGCTCTGGACCGAGCCCGCGAGATGGCAGGGCCGGGCGGCAACGTGCTGGTGTGCGGCTCTCTCTACCTGGTGGGAGAGGTGCTCGCGCTCAGAGCCTGAGTCACCGAAGGCTTAGCGAGCGCGAAGAAATCGACCGCAAAGAAAAGCACTGCCGGCGATCATGGGCAGGAGCATCACCGACCCGAGGGCGGCCCACTGCCAGCCCGCGCTGATCGCCAGCCCGCCGAGGAGTAGAACCGCCAACCCGAGGCCCGCCACGCCGATCGTGAACTCCCTGCTCGAGGGCGGTCGGACTGGCGCGGGAGTCAACGGCCTCGGCGCTGGGCGGGTGGCTCCGGCCAACAGCCCATAGAGAAGGAGGCTCACCCCCACGAGGCCGGCCATCAGGGTGACGACCTCCGCGATCAGACCGTCGCGGGTGTCCGCCACGCGAGTCGCCGCTGCGAATGCGATGACGATCAGGACTGCGCCCGGGACCAGGGCGAGCCGGCGCACTTCAGGCGGTGGGACGGGCGATGCCGGCCCGAAGGCGGCGCATTCCCCTCAGCCAGCGGTCATAGTCTTCGGCTTTACGACGAAAGTATTCGGCCACCTCAGGGTGGGGAAGGATCAAGAACTTTTCGTCGTGGATTCCCTGCAACACGATGTCGGCCACGGTGTCGGGCTCGAGCGCGCTCTCAGTTAAGAAGTTGAGGCCGAGCTTCCGCTCGGCGGCGAGCATATCGGTCTTGACTCCTTGCGGGCAGAGGCACGAAACGCGCAAGCCCTGGTCGCCGTGCGCAATCGAGAGCCACTCGAACAGCGAAAGGGCGGCTGCCTTGGTGACGCCGTATGGGGCTGCGAAAACGTGATTGAGCAGACCAGCTGCGGAAACCGTGCCGAGGAGATAGCCCTCGCCTCTCTTCAACATGGCCGGCAGCGCGTGACGTGCGACGAAGACATGGCTCATCACGTTGACGTCCCAGATGCGCTGCCACTGATCGTCGGATGCCTCGGGCCC
Source organism: Candidatus Dormiibacterota bacterium (assembly GCA_036513095.1). Lineage (GTDB taxonomy): Bacteria > Chloroflexota > Dormibacteria > Dormibacterales > Dormibacteraceae > Palsa-870. Next base: position 105,201 of record DATBZR010000078.1, read on the forward strand.
GCCGCCGACCGCGATCCCCGCGTTGGAGCAGAAGATGTCGATCCGGCCCTCGTCCGCCTCCACTCGGTCGACGAGCTCCTTCACATCTGCTTCACGGGACACGTCGCATCGCACCGCGGTGCCGCCGATCTGCAGGGCGACTGCAGAAGCCCCGTCGAGATCGACGTCCGCGACTACCACCGTCTTGGCTCCCGCGGTTGCAAGCCGCTTTGCCAGGGCGCGACCGATGCCCCTGGCGCCTCCGGTGACGACGACGACTCGGCCGGTTACGTCCATTGGAGACCACTATCCCAGACCAAAAAATTACGCATCGAAAAATTTCTTGTGGAAAACCTCGACGCGTCCCTTCGAAGACGTCCGATAGCGCATAGAATCTGTCCCCATGGTCGGAGGGGGGATCGACTACAGCGCAGCCTTTCAGCGCGCCATCGAGCTGATAGGCAAGCGCTGGACGGGGGCGGTCGTCAAAGGCCTGCTTCCGGGCCCTGCGCGTTTCAACCAGCTGCTCGCCGGTATTCCTGGAATCAGCGACCGCGTTCTGACGGAGCGGCTGCGAGAGCTGGAGACAGAAGGCATCGTGGAGAGGCTCGTCGACCCAGGACCGCCGGTGCGAGTGAGCTATCGATTGACATCGCGCGGACGTGCCCTCGAACCTGTGTTGGCTGCCGTGTCGGATTGGGCGGAGGGTTGGCTGACAACCGCGACCGCCGCGGTGGGCTGACCGAAACTCGCACATCTCCTGGGGGCCCTCTCTATTTTCCCGCCCCAGCGCGCAGGCGGCGATGAGGGTGGGGCCAACTGATTGCCCAAAGCGGCGCTCCTGCCCCAAACGTATGGTCCGCGCGCTGCGAGGTCAACGCCGCCTGCTACGAACCTCGGTGCTCGCGTCGCGTCGCGAAAGCGGCAGGCGGGGCGCCTATTCACGTGACTGATAGGCTTTACCTAATGCCGATTGGCGACTTCCTCCGCCGCCGGCCAGAGGGGCAGACCTGCCAGGCGTGCGGATCGCCCCTGCCCCACGGCGCTGTGTTCTGTCCGTCCTGCGGCGTCAAGACCGACGATCCGCAGGCGGAACCTCTTCACATCGTCGACCGCACGACCGGCCTGTTCAACGATCGCTTCGTGCGCCCTGTGCTCGAGGATGAGCTGGCACGCGCGCACCGCTACCAGCGCAACCTGGGCGTCTTGCTGATCGAGGCCAATGGCACGGGGTCCCCCGACGAAGCCCTCAAACTGATGGCGGCGGCTCTCGCCGGCACGGTGCGCGACGTGGACACGCCAGGAGTCTTGGGCCGCACACCACCGCAGCTGCTCGCCATTCTTCCCGACACCGACGTCGCCGGGACGGCACATGCTGCGAACCGAGTGCTCTCAGCCGTCAACGAGGCGCTCAAGCAACAGGGTGCGCAAGCCGCGGTCGGTCTCGTCTGCGTGCGCCCCGGCCAGCGGGTCCGGGCCGGCGCGGTGATCGAGAGCGCGAGCCGTTCGCTTCGCTCGGGCCGTCCCGAGATGATGGGCAAGCCCGCCTGACGTGGAGCTCTACCTCGCCCGCCATGGCGAGACCGAGTGGAGCAAGGCAGGCCGGCACACAGGAAACACCGATCTCCCTCTGACGACCGACGGAGAGGCGAAAGCAACTGCGCTCCGCCCGCGGCTCGGATCGATCCACTTCGACATCGTGTACTCGAGCCCGATGCAGCGGGCCCGGCGGACCGCCGAGCTCGCCGGCTTCTCGAGCCCGCAGGTCATAGATCTATTGAGGGAGGTCGACTATGGCGACTACGAAGGCCTTACCTCCAGGCAGATCCATGAAACGAATCCAAGCTGGGAGGTCTACTCGGACGGCTCGCCCGGCGGAGAGACTCCCGTCCAGATTTATGCGCGCGCCCAGCAGTTCATAGACCTGGCCGGCAAGTCAGGAGGCCGGGTCCTCGCCTTTGCGCACGGCCACATCCTCCGGGCCGTCGGCGCCGCCTGGATCCGCGCGGACCTCGAGGTCGCCGCCGGACTGGTGCTCGACGTGGCCACGGTCTGCGTGCTCACGGATGAGGGCCAGCGCCTGATCAACCTCTGGAACTCGCCACCGTAGAGCCTGCGCGCGAGCGCGTGCAGGTTGGGACCTGCTGAATTCTTCAGCTCTTTCGGCGCAGCGTCCACGTCCGGCTGCGGACGCCTGGAAGGCCCGCGAACATCAGGTAGGCCGAGGTGTCGATGTCCGCGCGGTAGGTGTGCCGCTCGCCGGGGTTGATCAGCATCATCTCGCCCGCTCCGACCTCGCCCGATTTCACGCCATCGTCGAAGTGCAGCCGTCCCTCCGTCACGATGACCGCGACCGGGATCGCGTTGCGATGTTCCGGCACGTTCTGTCCCGGCTCGAGCCGCAATCCGACGACGCGCATCGAACCACAGTCCGCGATCTGTTCGAACCCGAACGGACGATGCTCCTCTCGAGGCGGCTCCGACACCGGCCAATCATGCGTCACGATCTTCATCTACATGGAGATCATTCACTCGACCGGGATCGACGGCGCTCGTGAGGCGCGTGGCCTCGCGGTCGTGATCGACGTCCTTCGTTCGTTCACCGTCAGCGCATATGCGCTGGCGGGCGGCGCGCGCGAGTGCCGCCTGGTCACCACGACGGACGAAGCGCGTGCGCTCGCTGCGGCGACGCCCGGGGCAGTCATCTGTGCTGAAGAGGAGGGGCTGCCGGTGCAAGGCATCGCAATCAGCAACTCACCCACGCAGATCCACGGGATGGACCTGGAGGGACGGGTCCTCGTCCAGCGCTCGAGCGCCGGCACGCCCGTCGCCGCCGCGGTCCGAACAGAAGTCGACATCTTCGTGGCGAGTCTCGTTGTGGCCCGCGCGACCGTGCAAGCCTGCCTGTTAAGGCGTCCCGCCACGCTGACCCTGATCGCATCCGCGGACTATCCCGAGGACCATGCGTGCGCTCGCTACATGGAAGCGTTGATTCACGGCGAAACGCCCGACATCGAGATGCTGCTGCAGCCACTGAAGAAGAGCGAGCGCTATGCCCGGCTGAAGAGCGGCGCGTGGCCCGGCTTTCCGCCGACCGACCTCGAGCTGGCGCTCGAGCCCGACCGGTTCGGATTCGCGATGCCAGTCACGCGCGCGGCGGGCTATCTGAGGTTGGCCATGGCCGACCAGGCCGGCCTGAGCGTCTAAGATTTCGAGCAGGGCACCAAGGGAATCCGGTGAGAGTCCGGAGCTGTCGCGCAACTGTGAGCGGGGAGCCTCCGCCAAAACGACGCCACTGAGTCCAAATGGACCCGGGAAGGCGGGCGGAGGCGGCGATCCGCGAGCCAGGAGACCTGAACGCCCTCGACGCAAACCCGTCCGCGCGCAACGGCACGGAAGCTCCTGGCGGTCAGCTTTCTGCGGCGCGTTCGGGAAGGTAGACCGCCTGGAGGAAACGACGTGCGAAAGCACCTCATCTGGACCAGCGCGACACTGGCCCTTGCACTGATCGGCGCGGTCACGGCTTGCGGCGCAGCGCCATCGGCGGCGACGGCATCGCCAGGCGGCACCTGTGTCAATGAATCGGCGCCGCGCCATGCCTACGTAGTGGTCGAGCACCTGTCCGGCGCATCGATTCAGGCATGCGTCGGGTTCAGCACCGACGCGATCGACGGCCAGACCCTGATGGACAAGTCCGGCATCAAGTACCAGTTCATGAAGTTCAGCTTCGGTTCCGCGGTATGCCAGATCGACAGCGAGCCGGCGCAGTACGCGCAGTGTTTCCCGCAGGGCAAGCCATATTGGGCTCTGTTCGTCGAGACGGGTGGCCAGTGGGCTCAGGCACAGAACGGCTACACAGACGTTGTCCTGCACGACAAGGACGCGTTGGGCTGGCACTACGTTCAGGCAACCGACCCGTCTCCGGCCCCGCCACCCGCGGCCAAGGAGTAGCGACCCGTTGAACGCGCGGGCAGTGGCGGCCTGGTCCGCGGCCTGCCTCTTCATCGTCCTGTTCACGACCAACCCCGCCTACAAGACGATGGTGCTGGCGGCGGCGATCGCATCGCTGGCCGCCGGCGCCGGCCTCCACAGGATGCGTGGCCTGCTCTTGGGCGTCGTTCTCATCGCCGCGTTCGCGACGCTCCTGAACTTCATCTCGGCCCACCTTGGCGCGACCGTGCTTTTCGAGCTGCCCGAGTCGATCCCCGCCATCGGCGGCCCCTACACGCTCGAGGCTCTCGCCGCCGGCCTGTCGGGCGGCTTGACCGTCGCAGCAGCCATCGTGGCGGCTGCCCCCTTCTCTTTGATGCTTGCCTCGCACGAGGTCATGGACGCGCTGCCCGCTGTGCTCTCGCGAACCGGAGCGGCGATTGCCGCATCCCTCAACCTGGTGCCGTCCGTCAGCGCTTCGTTCGTGCAGGTCAGCGAAGCGCAGCGCCTTCGCGGCTGGCGTCCTCGCGGACCACGCTCGTGGGCTGAGGTCATCGTCCCGGTCGTGCTGACGAGCGTTGAAGGTTCCATACAGCTCGCGGAATCGATGGAGGCGAGGGGCTTCGGCTCAGGGCCACGGACGGCGCTGAAGCCGTCTCCGCTGCGAAAGTCCGACTGGCTGCTGGTGGCCGCGTCGGCGGCCGCGGTGATCGCGACCGTGATCGCGCGCGCCAGCGGCATGTCAGCCGATTGGTACCCGTACCCCTCGCTCGCGGCGCCATCAGTCGATGCGGTGTCGCTCGCCGCCTGCCTCTTGCTTTTTGCGCCGGTCGTGGCATGGCGATCGCGCGCATAAGCCGTCTGTCCTACTGGTACCCGGGCGCTGAACAGCCCGCGCTGGACGATGTGAGCCTGCTGATCGACGCCGGCCTCACCGTCGTCTCCGGATCTTCAGGCGGAGGCAAGTCGACCCTCCTGCGCGTCCTGAACGGCCTGGTGCCCCACTTCCACGGAGGTCGTATCGCGGGCGCCGCCGAGGTCGCGGGTCATGACGTGATCAGGACGCCGACACGCAGCCTGGCCCGAACCGTGGGCTTCGTCTTCCAGGATCCGGAGCTGCAGACGGTCTACGACGCGGTGGATCGCGAGGTCGCGTTCGGGCTCGAGAACATCGCCCTCCCGCCTCGCGAGATGGCCGCCCGGGTGGCCGAGGCGCTGCACGCCGCCGGGGTCGCTCACCTGGCCGGCCGGAGCGTGCGGACTCTGAGCGGCGGAGAGCGCCAGCGCGTCGCGCTTGCATCGGCGCTCGCGATGCGGCCGCGACTGGTCGTGCTCGACGAACCGACCTCGCAGCTGGACCCGGAGGGTGCGTCGATGGTGCTCGACGCGGTGAGGAACGTCGTCGAGCACGGTCGGTCAGTCGTGATCGCCGAGCATCGGTTGGAGCGTTTGCTTCCGCACGCGAACGCATCGGTCATCGTCGAGCACGGCGCGATCAGCACCGCACGGCCTGTGACGCCCAGCCTGAGTGCCGCCATCACGACGAGGTCGCGCACCGGTCCTCTGGCATGGTCGCTCGCGGGCGTCAGCGCCGGCTTCGGCAGGCGAGTCGTGCTTGATTCGATCGACGCGTTCGGCCACCAGGGTGAGGTGGTGGCTCTCTCCGGTCCGAACGGCGGCGGCAAGACCACCTTGCTGCGCCTGATTGCCGGCGCCCTCTCGCCGATGTCGGGAAAGGTCGAGCGCAGGCCTGGCCGTATCGCGTACCTGCCCCAGAACCCGACAGCCTTGCTGCACCGTCCGACCCTGCGTTCAGAGGTGAACCTGACGCTCGAGCGAGCCGGCGAACCCGAGCCGCCGGAGGCCATCCTGGCCGAGCTCGGTTTGCTGGAGGTCGCGGGTCGCTATCCGCGCGATCTGTCGTGCGGGGAGCGGCAGCGAGCCGCGCTGGCGGCGGTGCTTCCCGGGAAGCCTGATCTTGTGCTGCTCGACGAGCCGACGCGAGGCATGGATGCAGCCGCACGCGCGGCGCTCGTGGGCCTCGTGTCTCGCCTGCGCGACCAGGGGTCGGCAATCGTCCTCGCCACCCACGACCCAGAGCTCCGGTCGGCGCTGGCAGATCGAGTTCTCCAAGTGTCCGCGGGCAACGTCGTCGAGTCAGAGTCCCACTCGGTGTCCGCATGAAACGCGCGCTTCCTGTCGGCCTGGTCTCGCTGGCGGGACTCGTCCTGTTCTGCTGGCCGTTCTTAGGCACCGGGCTGCCGGCGAACACTCCGGCGTGGGCTCTCACCATCGGCTGCGTGGCGGGCCTGCTCCTCGTCGAGGCGGGCACGCGCGAGCTCGACTCGCGTGCGGTTGCGCTCCTGGCGGCGATCGCCGCCATCGACACCGCATTGCGCCTGGCGGTGATCGAGGGCATCGGAGGCTTCAACCCGATCTACTTCCTCGTGCTGTGCGCCGGCTACATCTTTGGCACCTCATTCGGATTCCTGGCCGGCGCGCTTTCCATCCTTGTCTCGGCGATCGCCGGCGGCGGAGTCGGTCCATGGGTGCCGTACCAGGTGTTCGCGCTCGGCTGGGTTGGCGTGGCGGCAGGACTGGCCGGCCACTGGCGCGGGCGTCCGCCAGGTTGGCGAGACCTGCTCGTCCTGGCCGGCGCCGGCGCGATCATGGGCTGGATCTTCGGCGCCCTGCTCGACGTCACGGACTGGGTGCCCGTCTATCGCGGCAACCCAACCCTGGGTTGGGCGCCTGGAATGTCACCGATCACCGCGCTGGTGCACTTCGGTCGCTACTACCTGCTCACCTCGCTCGCCTACGACACGTTCCGCGCGGTGGGCAACGTGGTGATGGTCCTCGCCCTGGGGGCGCCGGTTCTCGCGGCGCTCGCGAGATTCAAGGCGCGCCTGACGTTCGAGGTGGTCCCGCTTTGAGGTTCAAAGAGTTCCGGCGGCTGTGCCTTGCATTACCCGAAGCCGAGGAACGCGAGACCTGGGGCGAGGCAACCTTCCGTGTCAGGGATCGCATCTTCGCGATGGGCTCGCCCGACGGCGAGTTCGTGTCCATCAAGGCCTCGCTGGACGATCAGTCCGGGTTGGTCGAGATGGACCGCAAGACATTTGCCCCTTCCGCTTACACCGGTCGTTATGGATGGGTCAGGGTCAGGCTCGCCGGGGTCGGAGCCGACCTGGCCCGACAGATTGTGATGAACGCCTGGAAGCGGACTGCTCCCAGGCGCGTTGTCACCGACTACGAACGGCGGGTCGGCAAAGCGTAAAAGCTCGCCGCCCGGGGCATCTCCCCGGCCCCAGGCTCATTTCAACTTCGCGGCGAGATCGCCGAGCGCGGCGCCGAGCACGCGATTGAACGCCGGGAACGGATGGATGACGTCGGCCAGGGTGCGCACCGGGGTCCCGACCTTGACCGCTACGACGAGCTCTCCCAGGATCTCGCCCGCCCGCGGCGTGACCATGGTCGCTCCCACGAGCACGCCACGCGTGCGGTCGGCGACCAGCTTGAGAGCCCCGCCGTGGAAGTCGTGGATGTAGCCTCGCGCCGCCTCCGCGGGGTCGGCGGTGGCCACGACCACGTCGAGGCCGCCGTCCCGCGCGGCTGCCTCTGAGAGGCCGACCGACGCCACCTCTGGGTCCGTGAACGTGACTCGCGGCACGGCCGTGTGGTCGGCGCGGGCGTCCTCGCCGCGCAGCCGGCGAGCCACGACCTGGCCGTGGTAATAGGCCAGGTGGGTGAAGCCCCCGAGGCCTGTGATGTCGCCCGCGCCGTAGACATCGGCGTGGGCTTCGAGCGTCACCGGGTCCACCTTCAGCCACCCTCGCTCGGTCTGCGCAATTCCCGAGGTGCGCCAGGCTTCGAAGTTGGGCCGCCGCCCGGTGGCGACCAGCAGACGGTCTGCTTCCACGATCGCTCCCGACTTCAGGCTGAGCATCACGCCGGTTCCATGAGCCTCCACCGCCACGCACGGGTCACCGACGTGCAGGGTGATGCCGTCAGCTTCCAGGTGCGGCCGGAGCGCCGCGCCGGCCTCGGGTTCTTCGAGGCCCAGAAAGCGCGGCCCGGCTTCGATCACCGTGACCTTCGAGCCGAGGCGGGCGAAAGCCTGGCCGAGCTCGACGCCGATGGCTCCACCGCCAAGCACGGCCAGCGTGGCCGGCAGCTCGCGTGGCACGACGGCCTGGCGGTTCGTCCAGTAGGGGACCCTGTCCAGGCCTGGGATCGGGGGAATGGCCGCGGTGCTTCCGTTCGCGATCACGACCGCCTTGCGCGCAACCAGCTGCTCGCCGCCCACCTCCACCGTTCGCAGGTCCACGAGCTTTCCCTCACCGCGAACAAGCTTTGCTCCGGTCGCCTCGAGCGCGGCCGCGGGTCGCGTGTCGTCGAGGTCGCGCGCCATCCACAGCACGCGTTTCGAAACCTTGGGAAAGTCGACGTCCCATTCCATGCGCGAGGCGACGAGGGTGCGCGCGCGCCCGGCTTCCTCGAGCGCTTCGCCGGAGCGCAACAGCGTCTTCGACGGGATGCATCCCCAATAGGGACACTCGCCGCCCACGAGCTCACGCTCGACGACGACCAGCGAAAGGCCGCTCCCTTCAAGACCGCCGGCGATGGCCTCGCCGGCGACACCGCCGCCGAGGCAGACGACGTCAAACTCCTGTGGCAACCTGCTCACCTCCCTCAATGCTTGCCCGCCGCAGCGATTCCAATAACGATGTCGCGGTGAACGTACCCACGTAGCGTTCGCCGTCGTAGACCGCCGCGTGCTCGGTCGGGCTTGCGAGCGCTGCGGCAAAGGCCTCGGTCAACGTGCTCGACAGCGGAACATGCGGCTCGTCCGCGCGCGGCTCAGCGGCACGGGGCTCCAGCGTCCGTTGGTCGATCTGGACCACCGACATCCGGCGCACCAATCGTTCGCGACCGAGGAACTCCGCGACGTAGGCGCTCGCGGGTCGCGTGAGGATCCGATCGGGTGTGTCGTACTGCGCGATCTGCGCCTGCATCTGAAGCAGGCAGATCCGATCTCCGACCATCACGGCCTCGTCGATGTCGTGGGTGACGAAGACGACTGTCTTGCGCATCGAGCGCTGGATGTTGATGAACTCGTGCTGAAGGCGCTCGCGCGTGATCCGGTCCACAGCGCCGAAGGGTTCGTCCATCAAGAGGATGGGCGGGTCGGCGCCGAGGGCACGCGCGAAACCCACTCGCTGGCGCTGGCCACCTGACAGCTGGTGCGGGTAGCGATCCCGATACTCGGCGGGATCCAGCCCCACGAGCTGCAGCAGCTCTTCGACGCGCGCCTTGATGCGGGCTTTGTCCCACTGCCAGAGCCGTGGCACCGTGCCGACGTTGTCGCCGACCGTCATGTGAGGAAAGAGGCCCGTCTGCTGGATCACATAGCCCATCTTCAATCTGAGCTGGGCGGGATCGACGCCAATCGTGTCCTCACCGTCGATCAGCACCCGACCGCGGTCGGGCTCGATGAGGCGGTTGATCATGCGAAGAGTGGTCGTCTTCCCGCACCCGGAAGGGCCGATCAGGACGCAGGTCTTTCCCGTCGGGATGTCGAGCGTGAGGTCGAGCACGGCGTTCGACCCGCCGGGGAACTGTTTGGTTACGTTCTCCAAGCGGATCACCGCGTCATTTACCGTAAACGAATGGCGGCGCCGATATTTCTCGACATCGTCGATCCATGGGTGAACTGGGACTGGCTCTCCACCCACATCCCCACCGTCCTTGCCGCCCTGGGACAGCACGTGACGCTGACCGCGATCGCGGTCGCGGGCGGCCTGGCGATCTCGCTTCCGCTCGGTATCGCCGCAAATCGATGGCCCAACCTGCATCTGCGTCCGGCCGAGCTCGCCGTGTTCGGTGGTTTCTACACGATCCCGTCGATCGCACTCTTTGCGCTCCTCATCCCCTACACGGGGCTCGGCACGGTCACCGCTGAGATCCCGCTCATCGGCTACAACGTGCTCATCCTTCTGCGCAACATCCTGGTCGGGCTCGATGCGGTTCCCCGGGACGTGATCGACGCCGCGAACGGCATGGGTTACCGGCCCCTGGCGCGGCTGCTCCGCATCGAGCTTCCGCTGGCCCTCCCCGCCATCTTCGCCGGCCTTCGGGTCGCGACCGTCTCGACCATCGGAATCGTGACCATCACGGCGGTCATCGGTCTCGGTGGCCTCGGCCAGCTCATCTACAAGGGCCTGATCGAGAGCTTCCACACGCCGCTCGTGGTCGCAACTGTGCTCTCGATCCTGCTGGCCCTCGTCGCCGACGTTGCGCTCGCGGGAGTCGGGCGCCTGGCCGTTCCGTGGTCACGGGGGGCCTGAGGCCGTGGCGATCGTCGAGAGCGTGATGCGGTGGCTGGCAGACCCGGCTCACTGGCAGGGCTCGGACGGAATTCCCACCAGGCTGGTGCAACACGTCCAGCTCTCGGGCGAGTCGGTCGCCATCGGCGCGTTGATCGCGCTGCCCATCGGCATCGGGCTCGGCCACTTCGGCCGGTTCGGCAACCTTGCGATCAACATCTCCAACGTCGGGCGGGCGGTGCCGTCGTTCGGCATCCTCGTGCTCGCGTTCCAGGTCTTCGGTCTGGGCGACCTTCCCATCGTCATTGCCCTGACCGCGCTCGCGATCCCGCCGATGGTGACCAACAGCTACGTGGCTCTTCGGGAGGTCGATCCCGATGTCAAGGATGCGGCGCGCGGCATGGGCTACCGCAGGTGGGCCCAGCTGCTTCGGATCGAGCTACCTCTCGCGGTACCGCTGATCATGGCCGGCGTCAGGACCTCGGCGGTGCAGGTCGTCGCCACGGCCGCCCTGGCCGCCCTGATCGCGGGCGGCGGCCTGGGCCGGTACATCATCGACGGGCTGGCTCAGCAGGACTACACAAAAGAGTTCGCCGGCGCCCTCCTCGTCGCCGCCCTGGCGCTGGCCACCGAAGCGTTGCTCTGGGGACTCCAGCAGCTTCTGGTTCCTCGCGGGATCCGGTTGCTCCAGGTGCCGGCTTCCCGTCGAGCGACAACCTTTAAGACCGCTTAAGTGGAAGAATCAGCAGGTCGCCGGGGTTGGAGCGGGGTAACCCGCCGCCGGATGGAGGAGATTCGATGATTCGCAAAACAGGCTCGATGTGGTTGACCGCGGCCCTCGCTGTGATCGTCACGGTCGCTGCCTGCGGTGGCACCAGCTCGCCCGGAACCACGAGCAAGGGCACGCTCACCGTCGCGGGCTTCAACTTCCCTGAGAGCAGCATCCTTGCGGAGCTCTACGGGCAGGCCCTCGCCCACGACGGCTACACGGTCAACTACAAGCTGCTTTTGGGCACGCGCGAGGTCGTCGCTCCAGCGATCAAGAGCGGCCAGATCGACCTGTACCCCGGATACGCCGCCACCGAGCTCGAGTACTACAACGGCGGCGCGGGCGAAGCGACCGGCGATGCAACCGCGACGACAGCCAAGCTCAACGGCCACCTGCAGTCGCTCGGCCTCGAGGCACTCACGCCGTCGGCGGCTGTCGACCAGAACGCTTTCGCAGTGACCAAGGCGACCCAGGCCAAGTACAGCCTGACCAAGCTCTCGGACCTCGCCCCCATTGGGAACGAGCTCGTTTTGGGCGCCGGTCCGGAATGCCCGACCCGGCCTTTCTGCGAGCCCGGGTTGAAGACCACCTACGGCATCACCTTCAAAGACTTCAAGGCCCTCGACACCGACGGTCCTCTCACGCGGGCCGCCTTCAAAAACGGGACGATCCAGGTCGGCCTGGTGTTCAGCAGTGACGCTGATCTGAACGCACTCGGGCTGGTGGTGCTCCAGGACGACAAGCATCTCGAGAACGCCGACAACGTGGTCCCGATCATCCGCCAGACCGTGGCGACCTCCGAGGTTACGAGCGTCCTGAACAAGATCGACGCAGGCCTTACGACGGCCGACCTGGTGACGATGAACGGACAGGTCGAGCTGCTCCACCAGGACGCGGACGCCGTCGCGGCGGCCTACCTGCAGCAGCACAACTTCTTCAGCTAGTCTCCGCCGGAATGGAGCGAGACGCCGCGTTGGCTGACTTCGAATCCGCCCGGAACGAGTGGGAGTCTGCTTTCGCGCAGGTCCCGGACGGCGCACTGGCCTACCTGAAGGCCGGGGACGACTACGCGCTCGGGGGTCTGCAGGTTCACGTGAACTGGGTGCTCACGCACTATCGCCGCGTCCTGGACGGGATGATCTCCGGCGGCTTCAAGCAGCTGAGCCCTCAGGACGCGCCGGGCGAAGGCGAAACCGCGAGTCAGAAGGCAAAGGAGGGTTTGACCCCCGGAGACCGGGCGAAAGCCATCCACGACATGGGACGCATGCATGCGGCGGTGACGGGTGCCGTGACAAAGATCTCGGCGGCCGATTGGTCGCGCAAGGCCGACGTTGTCTACGGCGAGGGACAGGATCCTTACCCGACCAGCCCCGAGGACATCGTCGAGTGGCTGCGCGACCACTACCGCGAGCACGTCACCCAGAGCGCGGACCTGGTCGACGCCTGGGAGGCCCAGGGGTAGGCCCCCTCCCTACTCCTGGCCGATCTGCGTGAGGCCGAGCAGGTTTCCGTCGGGGCCGCGCTCCAGGTCACGTAATCCGGTTGATCCAGGCCGGTGTCGCGTACTTCGTCGAAACCATGTGCTCGGCGGCGAGGACCTCCTCGCGTGTGACCTCGCCCGGATGGACATGGAACTCCCCGGAGAAATACCCCTCCATGTTTCGCGCCACGTCTTCGCATGAGAGCGACGTGAACCAGGCGAGGGGCGACACCGCCTTCTCCGCGCTCCGCACCCCGATCTGCGCGATCGATGGGCGCCCGATCCGGATGAGTCGTGGCAGCAACCCGACCTCCATCGAATGGGCGATCGTTGTGTGGTGCAGCACGAATCCGCGGCGGCGCGCCTGCGCTGCACCGCCGATCTTCCCGCGTGGCGAGATGATGTCGTTGATCTCGCGATAGCCCGCGGGTATGCCGAGCTCGACGAAGGCGCGCACCGCCCAGTCATCGAGCAGCGCGTATGACTTGCGGAACGTGATGCCGGCGACAATCGACTCCGGCAGGTAGAGCGAGTAGGTGATCGTGCGAGCCGGCTGGCAGAGCATGGTGCCGCCGCCGCTCATCCGCCTCGTCACGACAAATCCGAGCTCGCGCGCCGCGACCACGTCGACTTCGTTTATCACCGATTGGTGTGAGCCGATGACCAGCGCGGGCTCGATCCACTTCCACAGCCGCAGCGTCGGGCGACGCCGGCCGGCTCTCACGCTTTCGAGCAGCACCTCGTCGAGCGCCATGTGCATGTGCGCCGAGTGAGGCTGCGACGGGATCACATCCCACTCCTGCTCCAGCATCCGATCGTTGGTCACCGCTGCTGCCAAAGTATTCCGGATACGCATGCATCGGCGAACGCTGTGGACTCTGTATGCCGGGAACCTGTTGACCGCGATCGGCCTCTGGTTCTTCCTTCCGCTGCTGCCGATCTTCATCACCCGGCGAGGCGGATCGCCCGCGCTCGTTGGCATCGTGTTTGCGGCCGGCCTCCTGGCCAACGCAGCGATTCGATACCCAGCGGGTTGGGCTGCCGACCGGTGGGGCACGCGCCCGGTGATTCTCGGCGCGATGGGCGCATACGCGGCCCTCTTCCTCGCTTACCTGCTACCGCTCCCGCTGCCCGCCTTCGTCCTAGTCAGGCTCCTACACGGCGCCGCGTCGGGCGCTTACTGGCCGGCGGCCAATGGCCTGATCGCGCAGGTCACGCCACCCCACCAGCGCGGACGCGCGTTCGGGTTCATGCAGTCGACCATGATGGCGGGCATGCTCGTCGGTCCGGCGATCGGCGGCTTCATCGCCCTCTTCAACTTGAGTGCGGTGTTCGTCGTGTCAGCCTGCGTATGCGGCCTCGCATCAATCGCGCTCGCGTTTCTGCCCAACGTTCGAGCGGAGGCGATCCTGGAGGTTCCGTTCGGTGCGTTGGGCATGATCAGAAAGCTCGTGCCACTCATCTTGCTCGGCGCCGGGACGTCGTACATGATCGGATCCTTCGACACGATCTGGCCTCTGTACCTGACCTATCGAGGGGCCAGCACGCTCGCGGTCGGCCTGTCGTTTGTCGCCTTCGCCCTGCCGGCCACGCTGCTGAGCGCACGGGCCGGGATGTTAGGCGACAGGTTCGGGCCGCGCCGCTTGGTCGTCGCCGCGCTTCTGGCCACCGCCCTCTTCGCGATCCTGTATCCGTTCGTCGCATCCGTTCCGTGGCTGATCGGTTTGGGGCTCGTCGAGGGCGCCTTGACGATCTCCGGCGGCCCCAGCCTCAACGCCGAGGTCAGCAGAAGCGCACAGCAAGGACACCAGGCCCGCACGCAGGGTGTATTCCAGACCGTGCAGGTCTTGATCCAGGGTGTCGGGGCCGTGGCCGGCGGCTCCCTGTTCGCCCTGAACCCGACCTATGCTTTTTTCGCGATCGCGGCGGTATGTTTGTTGGGAGCCAGCACCGCATTGCGGCCGCGCACGAATCGCGCTCAGACCGCAACCGAGGTGCTGTGAAATGGCAACCGCCAATCCGATACAGATCGTTCCGCTGCATGGTGACGCGCTCGCTGCGCCGGTCTCAGCGCCTCAGCTGACGTACCGCGGCGGTCCACTGCTCCCGGCGGCCCAGGTCTTCGTCTTCTTCTGGGGGACCGCCTGGGAGGGGGCGCAGGCCGCGCTCGTGCAGCAGGTCAATCAGTTCTTCGACTTCGTCCTCACGAGCCCGCTGCTCGACCAGCTCGGCGAATACAGCGTCGCCGGCATGCCGATCGGTCACGGCTCGCGGACCGGGGCGATCATCTTGAGCACGGATCCGCCGGCCAGCCTGGCCGACGCCGCCATCCAGCGGCTGATCCAGCAGGAGATCTCCAACGACCCGGCGGTGCCGCAGCCCACGGCGAACTCGCTGTATTTCGTGTTTCTGCCGCCGGGCGTCTCGCTTTCGCTCGATGGTGGAACGTCCTGCGCCAATTTCTGCGGCTATCACAGCGACATCAACAGCAGCATCTTCTACGCGGTCATGCCTTACCCGGACTGCGCCGGGTGCACCGGCAGTCTGTCGGTCACGGACGCGCTGACCTCGACCAGCTCGCACGAGCTCTGCGAGGCGATCACCGACCCGGTGCCGGGCCAGGGTTGGTACGACGATCGGAATGGAGAGATCGGCGACATCTGCGCGTGGAAGACCAAGAAGCTCGGCGCCTACACGGTGCAGCTCGAGTGGTCAAACCGTGCGGGCCAGTGCGTCTGATGGCCGCCGGACCGATCAAGCACGTGGTGATCATCGTCAAGGAGAACCACGGCTACGACAACTACTTCGGAGGGTTTCCAGGGGGAAACGGGGTCACGATGCCTCACAGCCCGAACCCGCCGCCCGACGACCCCGACCATCGCCATGCGGCGTGGCTGACCCGCGACTCAACCGCGCCGCACGTGCAGTTTCAACAGGGCGACATCCCGCACTACTGGAGCTACGCGAACCAGTTCACGCTTTGCGACAACTACTACACGGACGTGGCAGGTCCCTCGACACCCAACCACCTGATGCTGATCATGGCCGACTCTCCGCTCATCGACAACCCGTCGCGCAGCTACCGGAAGAATCCCGGCCCGCCGCTGTACGACCAGCCGTCCCTGCCCTCGCAGCTCGACGCGGCAGGGCTCAGCTGGGGCAACTACAGCGGCTACGCGTTCGAGTTCATCAAGTACACCGCGGGCAACCAGAGGAAGTGGCAGCAGTTCGCGACCGACGCGTCGGCGGGAAAGCTTCCGGCGGTGTCGTGGCTCTACTCCGACGGGAATTTGAGCGAGCACCCCGCCGACACGGCGGCCGACCGCAAAGCCGGCGCCGGAAACGTGACCAAGGGAAGCGACTGGACGGCCGACCAGGTGCATGCCGTCGTCGCCGCGGGACTCTGGCCGCAGGCGGCGATCTTCATCACCTGGGACGATTGGGGTGGCTGGTGGGACCACGTCACGCCGCCGGAGGTTGAGAAATGGAAAGACGGAACGCAATTCCGCTTCGGCGGGCGGGTCGGCTGCCTGGTGCTGAGCCCCTACGCCCGGAAAGGGCATGTTTCGAAGGCCCAGCACTCGCACGTGAGCCTCGTGCGTTTCTGTGAGGTCAATTTCGGCCTCCCATCGCTCAACGCCCGCACCGCGGCCTCAGACGGCATGGAAGACTGCTTCGATTTCACGCAGGCGCCGCTCCCTCCGCCTCAGTAGCGAATCAGGTCCACGTCGCGCCATCCGTAGGACACCTCCTCGAGCGTTGAGCTTCCGATCGTGATCGGCTGCGCCCGCACGTAGATGCCGCCGAGCCGTTCATAGAAACGGCGAGCCGGGGCATTGTCGCGCAGGACCCAGACGATCATGTCCGTCAACTTCATTTCCTTCAACGCGCCCGCCGCCGCGCGCACGAGCTCGCGGCCTTGCCCGTGCCTCTGGGCGCTGTCCAGCACGTAGATCGCGTAAAGCTCGCCGGCGAAGGAGCCCTCTCCCGCGCGCTCGCGACCACATGACGCGAACCCCACAATCTCGCCGTCCTCCTCGACCACGAACACGCGGCTCGAACCTTCGCCGATCACGCGAGTCCAGCGGTCGGTGTAGTGCTCCTCGCTCAGCGAGGCGAGGAAGTCATCGGGCAGCAGGCCGCGATAGGCCGTCCTCCAGCTTGCGACATGGACGCGCGCGATCGCAGCCGAATCCTCGCGTTCCGCCGGTCGAACCATCTGTGTCCACAATCTATCCATGTCCGACGACCTGGATACGACCGCTGGACTGAGTCGACGCGCCAGGCGCGCGCTGCCGCTCATGGCGGGGGCGCTGGCCGCGATCGTCGTCGCCGGTCTCGTATATCTGCATCCGGCTTCTCGCACACCACATTTGGTCCTGAGGGTGGCGGCGACACCAGCTCCGCCGATCCTCCCCCAGAGGTACCTGGTCTCGTATGACTTCGTGACGCCGGCGGCCGGATGGGCCCTCGTCGAAGAAGGGACCACAGCCGTGCCCCGGTTCTGGATTTTCAAAACCACTGACGGGGCCAAGCACTGGCAGGTCCAGTTCACCCGCTCAGCGGGCCCTCCGACGGCCGGTGCCTTGAAAATTCAGTTCTTTGATCGGGACCACGGGCTGATAGCGCTGGGCGGGACCGGAGCTGTGTATCGCACCGGCGATGGAGGGGCCCACTGGACGGCACTGACAATGCCATCGTTCTCATATTCCTCTCTGTACTTTTCGGATCATCTTCACGGCTGGGTCCTGGGCACTGTTCTGTCACCCGATCAGAGAACCGCCGACTCCCAATTTTTCTCGACCTCCGACGCGGGCGACCACTGGGTTGCGTTACCGCAACCACCCGCGTGGCAATTTGCAGGCAAGGGGGGATTCAGCAGCTTCGCCTTTCGGGGTCCGAGCGAAGGCTGGATGGGTGCAGCCACGCCAGATCGGGCCACGGTCTACTCGAGCCTCGATGGAGGGACCACCTGGCAGGCCCATCCTTTGCCGGTCACGGCGGGCAAGGGAGGATTGGCGGACGGAGCCGCACCTCTGCTGTTAAGCAGCGTGTACCTGCTGCCGGGAGCCGGTGTGCTCGTGGTCGCGGAAGACCTCAATGCCGGCCTCGTCGGATTGACCTCATTTGACGGCGGCGGCACCTGGCGACACCTCCCTCCGCCTCCTGGAAGCACGCAATACGGGGACCTCATCTTCCAGGACACCTTCCACTGGTGGGCGATGCGCTTCGGAACCCTGTTCAAGTCATCCGATGGCGGCCAAACGTGGAAACAGGTTTCGCTGCAGCTGGACGATTGGGATTACCTGCCCCAGGTCATCGACGCCAAGCACGCCTGGGCGCAGATGGTGGCCCCCGTTCCGCAGGCGAACGCGTTTCAAGGAACGGCCCTGGCGACCACCGCAGACGGCGGCCTGCATTGGAATCCGGTCAACGTGCCAAACCCGTCATAAGCTGATGCAAGGCGATGGGATCTGAGGCACCCGAGACCTATGACGACCCGCCGGTTGGGCGCGCGCGGGCACGGCGAGGGATCGGCCTGATCTCCGTCTCCCTGCTCGTGATCGGCCTGACGGGGCTGGCCTACCTTCGTCCATCACTCGGCGGCACTGCCTCACAGATCAAGCCCTCCATCCCTGCGCCGTACCAGCTGGCAGTCGTCGACTTCGTCAGCCCGACGACGGGATGGTTCGCTGCGACCTTCGACCCGGGTCGCTTCGCGGTCATGCACACGACCGATGCGGGCGTTCACTGGACTCGCCAGCTGGCCGGAGACGTGGGCAGCGCCGGCGTGTACGCGAACTTCTTCGATTCGACCCAAGGCGTCGTCGCAGTGCTCGGATTGCAGGCCAAGATCTATCGAACCGGCGACGGCGGGCGCAGGTGGTCCTCGAAGCCGATTCTCGGCGGGGTTTCGGACTTGAGGTCGGTGACGTCGGTGTCGTTTGCCGACGCCGATCATGGCTGGCTCCTCCTGAGCACCGCCACCGTCGCAAGCGGAGCCGAGGTGCTCCGCACGACGGACGGCGGCGCCACGTGGACCAACCTCGGGGCCCCCGCGCGCGGGAACGACCTTGCTTACGGGGTCCATTTCACCGACTCACAGGTCGGTTGGTTGGACAGCCTGTCGGCCCGTCCGTACGCATACAAAAGCGCTGACGGCGGTACTACGTGGCAACAGGTTCCGCTGCCTTCGCCGCGCGGTGGATGGCCGGCGAACGGCCAATTTCTAGTCGCAGCTCAGCCCACCCACGGAATCGGCGTGATCGCCACCGTGGCGAGCTTTGCGCCCGTATCCGGCCGCTCGGGCCTGGGTGCAAGCGTCGTTTCATACCCTCCCCTGACCGTCCGCACATTCGACGGAGGCGTTCCCGTTTCCTACGTCTACGTGACCTTCGCCGACGCGATCTCAAACTCGTCATGGTCGGCCGCCGACACCAAGAACAGGAGCGCGTCCTCGTCCCAGGTGCAGGCGCCCAACCAGGTCCAGCTCGGCTCGCTCGACGGCGGGTCGACGTGGAGCGTCATTGCGCCTCCGAGCGCCCCGGGGGCGATCGGCTATACAGACGCGTGGAACTGGTGGTGGATCGGTTCGGGGGCGTGGTCGAAGAGCTCAGACGGCGGGACGACCTGGACCCCATACCGCAATGCCGGGGTGCCACAGCCGCTGCCCGGGTCGCTTCAGGTCCTCGATCCAGGGCATGCGTGGTTCGGGGCCATGGCCGGCACCAGGGCGGTGCTCGAGAGCACGAACGACGGCGGTATCCACTGGCGGATGAGCATCCTGCCCCCTCTCAACCCGTCCTAGAGCTCAAGCCTTCACATATGCGATGAGCGCCCGGGCCTCGGCGACGATCGGGCCGCCCTCCTGCTCGACCGTGGCCTCGCAGAATGCGAGCCGCCGCGTGCGGTGGCGGATGGTGGCGCGCGCGAGCAGCCGGCCGGGTTGGGCCGGCCTCAAGAAATCCACCTTCAGGTCTGCCGTCACGGTCGTCTCGCCCTCTTCCGCGGCGGTGAAGGCCACCGAGGCAAGCGCCTCGTCGGCGAGGGTGGCGATCGCCCCACCATGGATGATCGTGCCGCGAGAGGTCGGGAACCCGTGCGACTCGCCCGTCATGTTTCCTTCCAGCACCAACTTGCCGAGGGCGACCTCGACGATCCGTGTGCCGATGTTCGCGACCATGCCCGTTGAGGCCCACTCCCGATAGAGCTCAGGCAGCGCTCGGACTCCATAGGGCTCCTCCGTCACGCGAGACTCCGATGAAGCTCGATCGATGGCGCCACCACGCGGTAACCCATCTCCGCGTTGATGTGGATCATCGGGGCGTTGGCGTCGTCGTTGGCCGTCCTGACGCGCTCGTAGCCAAGCTCGATCGCCTGGGCCATCGACTGGTATTTCAAAGCCCGCGCGATGCCACGTCCTCGCACGGCTCTCGAGGTTGCAGTGAAGGCCGTCCAGGGGAGACCGCGAACCGGCGGGAACTCGAGAAAGGAGAGTCCGACGATGGCTTCGCCTTCGCGCGCGATCCAGAACCGATCGTGGCGGACGCCCGGGTCGTCAAACGTGGCATGCATCCATTCGTCGAAAGCCTGCCTGGGTATCGGCACGGTGGATGGGATGTCCTGCTCGGCCGCGACCATCATCTCGTGCAGCTTCGTCAAACGGTCAGGATCCCGGTCCTCGCTCAAGGTCATCATCGTCACTCCCTGAGCCGCCATCTCGAGGCTCTGCCTCCCGGCGGCCGCAAGCAGCGGTTCGCGCTGCCCAACAAGGTCCAGCTCGGAGAACCTCATCCGGCGCACCTCTCGATAGCCGAGCCGGCCCAGCGCCTCGACCTCGTGCTTGAAGTTCTGGCGAACTCTTGCCACCGCGGTGACCACTCCCTCCGACCGCAGCCAGTCCTCACCCGTGCCGACCAGACGCGCGAACTCGGGTTCCGACCAGGCGTCCGAACGGATTACCACTCGAATCGTGCCAAATCTTTGCGGGTCTTCTACCCACCGTTCGTGGCCGGCCCCGACAAAGGCCACCGCCGCTCCATCGCGCACAGCGACAAGGCGCGAGTGCACCTGGCTCAGCGATCCGCTGGTCCACCAGTAACGCATCATTTCCGGATCGCGCGGATCGTCGGGGTCTCGTGTTGCCTCGAGGTCCGCGACGATCGGGACGTCGTCGAGCGCCGCTTGCCGCAGGTCGAAGGCGAGCCGATCCGGTGCGGGCATGGACTGGGGAGAAGGTTAATCTCTGGGCGTTGATTGCTCGACGAGTCCGAACCTTCCCAGGGATGAGATCAGCCAAGGTCACCCATCGCGTGGCGATTTCGCCGGTGTGCTGGGGGATCAGCGACGTTCCCGGCTGGGGACACCAGCTCGACCCTGAACGCGTTCTCTCCGAGGCGGCGGCGATGGGAGAGGGCGCGATCACGGCGGGCCCGCCTGGATTTCTTCCCGACCGCAGCGACCAGGCCAAGCCGCTCCTCAAGCGTCATCGCCTCGGCTTGGTGGCCGGACAGGTCGGCGCGATCCTTCACCACCAGGACATCCGTGGCTCAGAGCTCGCCCATATCGACGGTCACGCCCAGTGGCTGTCCGCCCTCGGCGCGAAGACCCTCGTCCTCTCCGCAATCACTCATCGCTCCGGTGGTGTGGATCACGGGATCGTCCTCTCCAACACGGAGTGGGCGCACCTTCTTCACTCGATCGGGTCGGTCGAGCACGTGTGCTCGCGCCACAAGCTGCGCCTCGCCGTGCAGCCCAGGTTCGGGAGCACCATCCAGGGACCCGAAGACATCGAACGCCTGCTGGTCGGCTCCGACGCCGGGATCTGCCTGGACCTGGGACACCTCATGCTCGCCGGCGCCGACCCGCTGGAGGTCCTCGAGCTGGCCGTCGGGCGGATCCAGCACGTGCAGCTGAACGACCTCGACGGCCATCTTGCGGAGGAGGTGCGCGATCGCGGGCACGACTATGCGGACGCGGTCAGCCTCGGCCTGTTCAAGCCGCTGGGCGAGGGGAGCGCACGCGTGGACCGGGTCGTCGAAGCGCTGCGGAGCTCGAGCTATCGAGGTTGGTTCGCGCTCCGGCAGGAGACACGGCTCACCTCCCCGGACGACCGGCCCCTGGGCCGTGTCAGCCGCTCCCTGGAGTACCTGCTGCCGCTGCTGTCCTGAAGTCCGCAGCCGGTCAGATCCGCCGTCCTGCCGAGGCCCAGTAAGGCTCTCGGATCGTTCGCTTCAGCAGCTTGCCGGCCGCGTCGCGAGGGAGCTCGACCACGAAGTCGACGGATCGGGGCTTCTTGTAGCCCGCCAGGCGTTCGTCGCAGAACGTGATCAGCTGGTCCTCGGTCGCCGTCATCCCGGCTCTCAGCTGCACCACCGCCTTGACGGATTCGCCCCACTGCTGATCCGGAACACCGATCACGGCCGCGTCCATCACGGCCGGGTGCGCGTGGAGCACGGCCTCGACCTCTGCCGGATAGATGTTCACGCCGCCCGAGATGATCATGTCGATGCGGCGGTCGCAGATGTAATAGAAGCCTTCCGCGTCCCTGTAGGCGACGTCGCCGACGGAGAAGAAGCCGTCACGCAGGCTCATGCCGGTCGCGTCAGGGCGGTTGTAGTACTCGGCCAGCCAGCTGTTGCGGACCATGAACTCGCCTGGCTCGCCGTCGGGCACCTCCTCTCCGTCCGGCCCGAGCAGGCGGATCTCCTGGCCTGGCACGGCGGTGCCGCACGAGCCGGGCTTGCCCAGCTGGTCCTCAGGCCTCAGCACAGTGTTGATGCCTGTCTCGGTTGCGCCGTAGAACTCCCACAGCACCTTCCCGAACACAGCCTCCGCTCGCACCTTGAGCTCGAACGGGCAGGGGGCCGCGCCGAGGATCAAAGCTCGCAGCGAAGAAATGTCCCTTGGCCTGTCGCGCTGCGCATCGACGAGGCGCTGCAAGAGAGTCGGCGCCATGAACGTGGTCGACACGCGATGACGCTGGATGAGGTCGAGCGCTTGATCGGCATCAAACTTCGGCTGGACGACCACCGTCGCGCCCAGCAGCTGGTGAAGGGTGGAGAAGAACGCGACTGCGCTGTGGTACCCAGGTCCGCAGAGCAGGTGCACATCGGACTGGCCCAACTCGAAGATCGAGATCACCTGCAGGACATTTGCAATGTTCACGCCATTCGGACGCCACGCTCCCTTGGGGTGGCCGGTCGTTCCAGAGGTGTAGATCATCGAAGCGAGGAGCCCGTCCGCGACCGCATCCGCAGGAGGCGTGTCGGCCGCGCTGTCCATCAAATCGCGATAGGAGAGCCAGCCGTCGGGGGTGTAGTCGCCGACCGCGATGAAGCGGCGATCACCCGTCACGGAGGGCTGGGCTGCGGCCACCGCGTCGGCATGGTCCGGACCCGCGACGACCACCCTGGCCCCCGAGTCGTTGAGCAGGTAAGCGATCTCGGGCCCGCGTAAGCGGTAGTTCACCGGCACGACCACCGTGCCCGACCGCCGAACTCCGTTCGCGATCTCGAAGCCGGCGATCGAGTTGAACGCCATGATCGCGATCCGATCACCCGGCTCGCAGCCAAGGCCTTTGAAAACGTTGGCGGCCCGATTGGCCCTGCGATTCAGCGACGCAAAGTCGAGAGTGGTGTCCCCAAGGATCACCGCCGGTTTGGAGGGCTGGGATTCAGCATGGGTCGCGAGGAAATCGAAACCTGCCATCGAAGCAATCCTAGGACTGTGAATCCGCGCTAATGCGTAGGCGTCGCCTTTGGACTACCTGTCGGAGCCGGCGCGCTGCATAGCGCGCTGCTCGCGAGACCGATCGTCGAAGCCGTCGGCGGGATGCTCCCGGTGACCACGACTCGATAGCGGAAGCATCCGCCGACCAGCTCCCAACCCAATGAGGGCGCCCAGTGGTGGATGACAACGCCCGCGGCCAGCGGTGGGTACTGCGCCAGCACGGCCGGGGTCGCGTCCGCGATGGATGCGATCGCCGACGGCTTGGCCGAGTCGAACTGCCACAGGTAGACCTTGGTCTCGGGGCGCGCTGCCGGAGTGTCGGCGGCCGCCGGCAGCATCGTTGCGGTCAGCAGGGCGTCGACGATGGCCTGCGGCCCGGGGCTGGGCTTGAGCATCGCGGCGGTCCTGGTCGGGATGGGCGAAGACCAGTCGACGCCGATGACGTTGCCGCCGGTGAGGTACTTCTTCGCCGGGGCCGTCCCATCGGCGCCGGTCGCGGAGTAGAGCTCGACCTCGCCGTTCACCGCCAGCGCGATCGTCTTGGCGTCTGGGCTCCACGCAAGGTCGTCGACGTGAGGCAGGCTCGAGTTGATGCGGCGCGGCGTGCCGCCCGTGCTCGTGGGTGTGGGCGAGGGATGTGGCGTCAGTGTGGGGGTGGCGCTCGCGCTTGGAGTGACCAGCGGAATGCCCGAGTTGAAAGCCTCGATCACAGCGCCGTGGTCGGGAAGCGAGACGGCGACCTGCGTGCCGTCCGGCGAGATGGCGATGGGTCCGTCATCTGGACCGAGCTTCAACGGGAACGGGTTGAGAACGCCTGCATCTGCGTTGAGCCAGTACCACGCGCCGGTTCCGAACTCCCGAACAGCCACCAACCCCGATTGGCCGGGCGCCGCGCCTTCAGTGAAGAAGGCCGCCTGGGTGGGTGGCTTCGCCAGCACCTTGAGCGGCGCGAGCGGTTGGGTCAGATCGAGCGCGTCGACCTCGTAGCTCGCGCAGCAGCCGACCGTGAGTGCGACGTAATGCGAGTTCGCGGCGAGCCCGATGGGACCTTCGCTCTGCGAGTCCTGTGAGGCTGCCAGTGGATCGATGGCACCCGTGAACGGGTCGACGCGAAACAACCAGTCGTACGGCACCACACCTGACGTGGTGCGCCGCTCTGCGGGCCGATCGTCGTGGATCGTGAAGTACAGCACCGGATACGGAATGTCGGGCGCAGGTCCCCAGACCGGTCCGGCGACCCGGAAGGCTGCGCCGGCCGGCATCGGGGCGACGATGGTGGACTTACCGGTCGCCGGGTCGAGGACCCCCACGCCCTGGTCCGCCACGTAGGCGATCAGCCCCTGGGTGAGCGCGCCCGTGAGCGGGGACGGCGAGCTCACGGCAACGGTGCCGCCGCCGCCACATCCTGCAATCACGATCGCGAGCACGCATCCGATGAGCAGGTTTCGCAGGTGACGCTTGCGCACGTAAGGTGCCGATGTTATCGGTGCGCGCAAGGCGCGCGCAGGCTGCCGGCTCAGACACGTCCTATGGTGCACCTATGTCGTTACGCGCGGAGGGGCCGGTTCGTTACGTCTCTGAGATGAGGATCGTGCTGCTGGTGATCGCGGCGGCTGTGCTCATTTCCGGCTGCGGCAGCGCCGGCACCGCCTCAAGCCCGAGCCCCAGTCCGGGCACCGGTTCCAACCTGAATTTCGACGTGACTGTGACCGAAACCACGAAGGCGGCCTCGATGCGCGTGGGCCAGAAGCTCGAGGTCGTGCTGAAGGCCGGGAGCGGAATGAACAACTGGACGCAGCCGCGCTCGAGTGATGAGTCCATCCTGGCCCCGATCGTCAACCCGGCCGCGACCGCGGTGCGCGGCGCCACACTGGCGGCGTTCCAGGCCAGGGCTCCAGGCCAGGTCGACGTGACGTCGTATGCAGGCCCGGTCTGTCCGTCGGGTCAGGCGTGCCCGATGTACGTGATCGTCTACTCGGTGAAAGTGACCGTCACCCCGTAGACGTCAGCCCGCCGCCGCGCGGAGTGCGGACGCGACCGTCTCCAGCTCCGCGCGGCCGGGTGGCCGGCTGTAGGAATCAGGGAAGGTCAATCCGAAACCATCGTTCGCGTAGCGAGGGATGACGTGGACGTGGAAGTGCGGCACGTCCTGGAACGCGGTCTCGCCGTCGGCCACGAAGAGGTTCACACCTGTAGCGCCAAGCGTGGTGCGCACGATCGACGACAGCCGGCGCGCCACCCGGAAGCTCCGCATGGCGACTGTCTCGTTGAGGTCGGACATAAGCACCGCGTGCTCGCGCGGGACTACGAGCATGTGGCCGTGGGTGATGGGCTGCACGTCCATGAACGCGACCACCGTGTCGTCCTGGTAAGTGAAGCTCGCAGGCTCGTTTCCACGCAGGATCTCGCAGAAGACGCAGTGCTCGCTCACTTCGGCAGCGCGAAGCTTAAAGGAGACTGAACGCTATTCGGCTTCGCTTGACGATGATTCGACAGGCGCGGGAGCAGGCGCGGCCGAGCCGTTGGTCGCCATCGGCCCGTCGACCTGCGCAGGTTCGACCAGGGGCTCGGAGCCGTTGGTCGCGGCAGCGGCGTCGCCGTTGACAGGTGCGTCACCCGGGCGCTGGCTGCGGCGTCGCCGCCGCGTCCGCCGGTCGCCCCGGTGGGGCCGGGACAGCCGCTGGACCTGGGAGCGGACGCCGACGCGCTGGCAGGCCGTGACCACCGCTCCGACGCCGGCCACGAGGCCTTCCTCCTTGCAGTGCTCGAAAAGCGGTCCGAAGAGCTCGGGTGCGCCACCGATCACGGTCTTCGAGTCACCGACGATGACAAGCAATTTCTTCGCGCGGGAGATGGCGACGTTGACCCGGTTGGGGTCGTTCAGGAAGCCGATCGCGGCGCGGTCGTTCGACCGGACGAGCGAGAGGATGACGGCGTCCGACTCGCGGCCTTCGAACGCGTCGACCGACTCGATGTCTTCCGGCGGCACGATGCCTTTCAGCGCCGACGACAAACGGTTGACCTGGGACGCGTACATCGCGATCACGGCGAGCTTCGCCTTGCGGACGCGTCGCCGGATGATCGACGTGATGTCCTTGCACAGCGCCACCTCGAACTCATTCGCGACCGATCGCTGCGCGTCGCGGTACTCGTCCTGCGCTCCCGTGTCCACCCAGACCAGCTCGCGGTCGAAGGGCCACGGCAGCGGCATGCGGGGATGCGGCGCCTCGTGGACGAGCTTGCCTTCGTAGAAGAGGTCCGAGACGACGCGGCCAATCGGCTCGCGCATACGGTACTGGCGGGGCAGCATGATCTTCGAGCTGGTCGGGACCTTGTCCCAGATCCAGCCGTAGAAGCTGTCGTCCCGGACGAGCTCGTCGAGCGGCTGCTCGATCTTGAAGGTGGAGGCGGCCTCCTCCATCACCGGAGGCAGCTGCTTGAGGTCGCCGATCATGACCCAACGCTTCGCGAGCGGCATGAGAGCCAGCGCCTCGTTGGCGCGCACCTTGTTAGCCTCGTCGAGGATCAGCCAGTCGAAGACCTTGAAGCGTAGCCGCGAGTCGATCGCGAGCCTGTTGCACGTGCCGGCAACCAGGTTGTAAGGCTCGAGATCGTCGCTCTCGACGAGCGTCGGCCGAAGCCGCCGGGGCACCTTGCCCGGCTCGGCGATGCGCGCTTGCCGCACGTGCGAGAAGCCGAGCAGCCGCTCCTGTCCGGTGTCGACGGCGTCGTTGGAGTGCGACGACATGAGGATCGACGCGTTGGGATTGCGGCCGAGGATGCGCCGGATGGACTCCACGATGGCCGTCGTCTTTCCGGTTCCGGGCGGGCCCTGGATGAGGTACATCTGGCCCGGCCGCATGCCCATGACGCGGGCGACCGCCTCGGCCTGCTCTTCGTTCGGGTCGGGAAGGTGATGGGCCTTCTTGCCATCCAGCGGGACCCGCGGCGGGCTGCCGAGCCAGCCTGTGTCGGACAGCTCGGCCGCCATGGCGCCGGTGCGCGGGCTGCCGATCTGGAGCTGGCGGATGACCGAGCGCTGCGCCTCGAACATCTCGACGCTCGCGGTCGGCAGCACGATGCCCTCGTCCGGCAGCGGGTCGTAGCGGCGGAAGCTCACCCACAGGTTCGAACCCTGGATCCGGTCGAGCGACATGCCGCGGTACTCGGGGAAGCCGGCCGAGCGGACGGTCAGGGAGTCGATTCCGCGGTAGATGCGCCCCTCGGCGTCATCGACCAGGTGCAGGACGGCACGCACGTACTCGCCGCCGCGCATGTCCTCCCCGCACTCGGGGCAATGGATGCCGTTGGAGGTCGGGACCTCGGCCTCGCACTTGGGGCACTCCATCCACTGCTCGGTCGCCTCGTACCGGCGGACGGCCGCCTCGGCCAGCTTCTCCCGGTAGTCGCGAAGGTGCTCGATGAAGCGCATCGTGGAGTCGAGGATGGGCAGCGTCTTGGCCTGCTCCCGCAGCTGGATGGCCGTGAAGCCTTCGAGGTCCCCGTCCCACTCCTTGACCACGTGCAGCTCCTGGTAGCGAAGCCGCAGGCGGTTCTTCTCCATCTCGTAGTCGCCATCCAGGTCCTGCCAGTCGGTGATCTCGAGGGCCAGGCCCATCGGGGTCCGGCCGAGCTTGCCTGTCAGGAGTGTCGTGCTCACCTGCCCGGTGAACTCGAGTGGCTTCTCGGGTTTCACGACGGTGTAGATGCCGTCGATGATCCGCTGGTCCTCGAGCACCTGGCGCAACAGCTCGGCGCCTCCGGCGGCTTCGAGGGCGAGCACCTTGGCGGCGGCCGGGGTGCCCGGACGCACGCGGATGCCGAGCCTGCCTGTCTGGATTTCCTCGCCCGGAATGTCTGGATTCCAGAGCGGGAGGACGTCCCCGGGATTGGGCGTGCTCACATCAGGAAGACCTGAGGTTCGATACGCGGGAAGCGTGAATTGGGATCAAGTGAGTTCAAAAAGGGGTCCCCAGGCGGGACCTAGCACCCCAATGGGCAAGGACTACGTTATCACAGGCTGCTCAAGCGCAGAGGTGGGGCCATGAAACCCCCTCTGGACCTCCCCCCCGACAGGGGGAGGGCATTTGTGCAAGATTGCTTGGCCGATGTGGAAGAACCGCCTCAAACCATATGACCTCCTGAGCAAGGAGGAGGAGCAGGCGATCCACGAGCAGGCGATGTCGATCCTCGAAGAGATCGGCGTCGACTTCCTGCACGAACGAGCCCGCGACATCTTCGGCAAGGCTGGGATGAAGGTGGAGGACAACCGGGTCCGCTTCGACCGGGCGTTCATCCTGGAGCAGGTCGCCAAGGCGCCGGAGACCTTTCCGCTCCAGGCCCGCAACCCTGCGCGATCCGTCGTGCTGGGTGGGGACAACGTCGTCACCGCCCCGGTCTACGGCCCGCCGTTCATCACCGACCTGGAGCGCGGGCGCCGCGGCGCCACGATCGAGGACTTCAACAACTTCGACAAGATGGCCCAGGCCATCGACCAGATCCACTGCGCGGGCGGCACCACGGTCGAGCCGGAGGACCTCCCGCTCGGAACGCGCCACCTCGACATGGTCTATTCGCACATGCGCTGGACCGACAAGCCCTTCATGGGCAGCGTGATCTCGTCCGAAAGCGCGCGCGACACCATCGAGATGGCGTCGATCCTGTTCGGCGGGCGCGAGAAGATCGAGAAGACCCCAGCGATCATCAGCCTCATCAACGTGAACAGCCCGCTGCGCTACGACGACCGCATGCTGGGCGCCCTGCTCGAGTATTCGGACGCCGGTCAGCCTGTGATCGTCACCCCGTTCTTGATGGCGGGCGCGATGTCGCCGATGGCCCTGGCGGCTTCGGTTGCCCAGCAGACCGCGGAGGCGCTGGCCGGAATTGCGCTGGTTCAGCTCATCCGCCCCGGCACGCCGAGCGTCTATGGCTCGTTTCTCACCAACACGGACATGCAGTCCGGCAGCCCCGCGTTCGGCACCCCGGAATCGGCGATGGGAATTCTCGCGAGCGCGCAGATGGCGCGCCACTACAAGCTGCCATTCCGCGGTGGCGGCGCGATGACCTCGTCCAAGGCGCCGGACGCCCAGGCCGCCTACGAATCGATGATGTGCATGTGGCCGACCATCCTCGGGCGCGTCAACTTCGTGCTGCACGCCGCCGGTTGGCTCGAGAGCGCGCTGCTCGCGTCGTACGAGAAATTCATCATCGACGTCGAGGCGCTGCGGATGTTCGAGTGGATCCTCACGCGTGGAATGCCCGTCGATGAGGAGAACATGGCGATGGATGCTTTGCGCGAGGTCGGGCCGGGAGGGCATTTCCTCGGCGCGGAGCACACGCTGCGCAACTACCGCACCGGCTTCTACCGCCCGTGGATCTCCTCGACGGAGAACTTCGATCGCTGGAACCGTTTCGGCGCGCGCACCGCGGACGTGGTGGCCGCGGAGAAGTGGAAGCAGGTGCTCGCGGAGTATCCCGACCCGGGCATCGATCCAGGCGTCGACGAAGAGCTGAAGGAGTTCATCGAGAAGCGCAGGCGGGAGATCGGCGCTGACTGATTCTTCGGATCAAGAAAACCTCGCCCGCCTGAACTACCTGCTGGAGAAGATCGGTTCCAAAGAGCCCGCCCCCGCCAGCGGATCGGCGTGCGCCGCCGTGGTTGCGGCCGCTGCCGCGTTGGTCGAGAAGTCGGCCCGGCTCTCTAAAAAGCAATGGGATGGTGCAGCGGGAGCGCTCGAGCGCGCGCAGGCGCTGCGCATCGAGAGCTTCGGGCTCATCGGGGAGGACACGCAGGCCTATCTGGCCTTTGTCGACGCGGTGCGTTCACAACAGGACATCGCGGCGGCTCACGCACGCACGGTCGACGTGCCGCTGCGGATGATTCAGGCCGCGGCCGAGGTTGCCGAGCTGGCGGTCCAGCTTGCCCAGCACGGCAACCCCAACTTGCGAGCTGACGCTGTCGTGGGGGCGACCCTGGCCGCCGCGGCCGCGGAATCCGGCCTGCTGCTCATCGAAGTCAATCTCGGCGACGCGGCCGGCGATGCGCGATTTGCGGTGGCCACAAAGCTGACGCGGAAGGCGGCCGGGCTGGTGCTGTCGCTCAGGCCTCGGGATTCATGAGCCGCGAGCGCGGATGCGCGGACGTCAGCTCTTCGATCACGGCGCTCAACACCTCGTCCGCCGAGCCGGCGCGCTCCTCGACGGGTCCCCTGCGCCAGCCCTCGAGGTAGGCGTCCATCTCGGTCGAGCCGTCCTTCATCGCGTAGGCGTCGATCGCGGCCTGGAAGTAGTCGGGCAGCATGCGTTTGACTTTGGCCTCGCCTTCCCACGCCATGACCTGCGAAGGAATGTGCTTCCAGTAGAGGACCTGGTACTGGGCCATCACGCTTCAACGAGCTCGGCCAATCGATCCTCGAGCTCGCCCAGGCCGACATCGACGATCTCGAGTGGGAGGCCGAGGTACTCCGCAATCTTGTCCGCCTTCTCGGCGAGTCGGGGATTTGGCACCTGCCTGAGGTACATCAACGCTTCGTAGTTGCCGAACACCATCGTCTTCAGCTCCGGGTCTCGGTCCAGGCCGAGTCCGCGAACGACGGCTCGGTCGAAGTTGCGCACGAGCCAATCGGTCAAGAAAAAAGTGCCCGGCTTCTCGTCGGAAACACGCCGAAACCTCTCCTCGCCCGCGAACATCTCGTAGCAGTGGGGACCGCGCAGTCGCGACGCGCCCACCTCCTCGAGCAGCGGTTCCAGCTTTCCACTGGTCCCGCAGTCGCCGTACACGACGACCAGCTTTTCGTAACGCGGGCGAAGGTCGTGGAGCTTCACGCGCAGCTCGTCGACGATGCGCGATGGATAGAGGTGGAGCAGCGCTGAGATCCCATAGATGTCGACGTCCCAGCCGCGGCGGTCGACGATCTCCTTGACCTCGCTGCCAAGAGCCCCGCACATGACGAGCGCAGTTCGGCTCATCCAACCAACTCCAGATGCGGAAAGCCCAGCACCGACACGAATGCATCGTTGAAGTCCGTCCGTCCTGAAAGCTCGACGTACTCGATGCGTGACGGCAGCTCGAATGCGACCTGGCGCTCGCGATAGGAAAGGAGCGCGATCTTCGCCCCCTCTCCTGCCGAGTTGCCGACCGCGATGATCCGGTCGACGTCGACTGGCGGCACCAGGCCGATGATCTTGGCACTCTCCGGATTCAGATACGAGCCGAACGAACCCCCCAACAAGACCTCGTCGAGGTCCTTGGTCTCGATGCCGAGGATGTCCATCAGCACCTTGATCCCGGTCGCGATCGATCCCTTCGCGAACTGCAGCTCGCGGATGTCCTTCTGCGTCAGATAGACGCCGTCGGCGAGCAGGAAGGCGCGCACGCCGTCCACGTCGATCAGCCTGTCGCGCAAGGGGTGCCCAGGGACGTCTTCGGCGGTCTTCATGCGGCCAGAGTGGTCGAGTAGGCCGGCGATCAGAAGCTGAGCCACCGCGTCGACCAGGCCCGACCCGCAGATGCCCTCTGGCCGCACGTCGCCGCCGATGACCTGGAGCTCGACGGATTCGCCCAGCTGCACGCCCTCGATCGCACCGTCGGTGGCCCGCATTCCGCAGCGGATCTGGCTTCCTTCGAACGCCGGCCCGGCCGGCGCCGCCGTCGCGAGCGCGCGCTGGCCGTTGCCGAGCACGATCTCGCCGTTCGTGCCGACGTCGACGAAGACACGCATCTTGTCCTCGCGGACGATCCCGGTCGCCAGCACCCCCGCGACGATGTCAGCGCCCACGTAGGCGCCAAGCGCTGGCAGCGTCTGGATGTAGCCGCGCGGGTGGATGTCGAGGCCGACCTCGCTTGCGACGACGCTCAGCGGTTCCATGAAGGCGGGCGTGAAAGGCATCACGGCGAGCGGCGTCGGGTCGATGCCGAAGAGCAGATGCAGCATGGTCGCGTTGCCGACGGCGACCGCCTCATACGTCCGCTCGGGCGAGACTCCCGTCTCCGCGTAGAGCGCCGCCAGAATGCCGTTCATGGTCGAGACGACTGCCGCCTGCAGCTCGCGAATGGAATCGGGACCGTTCATCCCATGGCTGATGCGCGAGATGACGTCGGCGCCGAACGGCGCCTGCCCGTTCAGCGTCGACAGCACTGACGCCGCCATCCCGGTGCGGAGGTTCATCAGGGTCCCGACGAGCGTGGTGGTTCCAACGTCGAAGGCGACGCCGTAGCAGTCGCCGGTCGTGTCGCCCGCCTCGATCGCCACGAGGTTCTCGCCCGCCAGCACCGCCGTGATGTGAAAGCCGGCCTCGCGCAGCACATGAGGCAGCGTGCGCAGCACCGGGACGCCGGCGACCATGTCGTGGCCTTCCTCCGTCAACGCCTCTTTCAGCCGGAGGACGTCGCTGCGCTGGTCCTCGAGCGACGGTTCGGCCAGCTCGAGGTAGATCTTGCGCACGTTGGGGTCGAGGATGACCAGCCGGCCGAGCCCCATCGTCGCCGCCTTGGGCACGCGCAGCAGCTGCGGCACCTCGCAGATCATGTCCTCGTAGATGCGCGCCTGGCACGACAGCCGCCAGCCGTCGGCTATCTCGGCGGTACGGAGCTGCCGGTGATCCGCCGTTTCGGGATCAGGGAGCCCCTGCACGACGCGGACCTTGCACTTGCCACAGGTGCCCCGCCCGCCACAGGTCGAATCGATGGGCAGCCCGATCCAGTGCGCGGCGCTGAACAAGGTGGTGCCTGGCGGTACACGCGTGGTCCGCTCGAATGGCAGGTATTTGACTTCGAGCTTGCGCTGGATCATTCCTAACTTTCTGATGCGCCCTGCGCGCGCCCGGCGACTTTGGCGGCCGCCACGTCCGCGCGATAGCTGGCGATCCACCGCATCGCGTACTCGTCGTGGCCGAGTAAAAGGTCACCGGCCAGCACCGCTCGCCGCACCTCCGGCACCAGGGGGTTGGTGATCGCGCAGGTCAGCCCGGCGTTCATCGCAAGCGGCAGGAAGGCGGCGTTGACCGTCGCGCGGTCGGGCAGCCCGAACGAAACGTTCGAAGCACCGCATGTCATGTTGTTGCCCAGGGTGTCGCGGATCAGGCGCATCGTCTCGAGCGTGATCACCCCGCACGTCGGATCGGCCGCCACCGTCATGGCGATCGGGTCGATGATCACGTCCTCTTGCGGGATGCCGTAGTCCCCCGCGCGCTCGATGATCCGCCGGGCAAGTGCGAGTCGCTCCTCGGGAATCATCGAGATGCCCGTCTCGTCGTTGGCCATGCCGATCACCGCGGCGCCGTGCTTCTTGACCAGCGGGAAGATGCGCTCCATGCGCTCTTCTTCGGCGGTCACGGAGTTGACCAGGGCTTTGCCCTGATACGCGGACAGCCCCGCCTCGAGCGCTTCGATGATCGATGAGTCGATGCAGATCGGCAGGTCGCAGACCTCGCTCACCGCCCGGATGGCGGCCACGAGGAGTGCAGCCTCGTCCAGGGCGGGAATGCCGGCGTTGACGTCCAGCATGTGGGCGCCCGCCGCGGCCTGGGCCATTGCGTCGGCGCGGACGCGGTCCATCTTGCCTTCCTTCATCTCGGCGGCGAGGACCTTGCGGCCGGTGGGGTTGATGCGCTCGCCGATGATCACGAAGGGGCGGTCGCCCGAGACCACGACCTCGCGACCTCGCGAGCTGAGCCGAGTTTCCACGCCTACCCTTTCTTCAGCGTCTCGTCGATCAGCTTGACCGCCTGCTCCAATGCCTGCGCCCCGTGCGAGCTCTGGCTGCGATCGCCCACCAGCTCTTTGGCCATGCGTGTGGCCATCGAAGCGTCGGGCGCGTAGCTGTCGGCGCCGACGTGCTTCGCATACTCCTGCGTCACCGGTGCTCCGCCGACCGCGATATGCACCTTGTCGCGCAGCCCCGCCTTGGTGAGGGCGTCGATGTTGACCTTGAACATGGGCATCGTGGTGGTCAGAAACGCGGAGAAGCCCACCACGTCCGGCTTGTGCTCTTCGACCGCGGCCACGAACTTCTCAGGCGGGGTGTTCACCCCCAGGTCGAAGACCTCGAAGCCCGCGCCCTCGAGCATGATCACGCAGAGGTTCTTGCCGATGTCGTGGATGTCGCCCTTGACGGTGCCGATGACGTAGCGGCCGACCGGCTGGGCGCCCGTCTCGGCGATCAGAGGCCGGAGGATCACGAGCGCTCCCTGCATGGCGCGGGCGGCGATCAGCATCTCCGGGACGAAGAAGTCACCCTTCTCGAAGCGCCTGCCGACCTCTTCGAGGGACGGGATCAGGGCCTTGAAGAGGATGTCCATCGGGTCCATGCCGAGCTTCAGGCCTTCTTCGGTAAGCGCCTTGACCTCGGGCGCGTGCCCGTTGAGCGTGTGTTCGAACAGCTCGGCCCGGATCTCTTCTTCTCGGCTCACTTCTTGGTTCGCCCCTCTCCCTGCCCTCTCCCCTGCGGGGAGAAGGAGTGTTGCGCATGACTCAACAGATGCTCAGAGTCCAACAGTTTACCGAGCCCGGAGCAGGGTGGCAAGCGTAATGTTGCGCTGTGAGCAACGATGGCGCCCGGGACGCGGGGGTCCGATCCGTGGAGCGAGCCATCACCATCCTGGACGTCCTCGCGACCAGCGGCTGGCGCACCGGCGCCGAGATCGCCAGGGACCTTCACGTGCACCGGTCGACGGCCCTGCGACTCCTGGGGACCCTGGAGCGCCACGCTCTCGTCGAGCGCGACCCGAGGAGCGCGAAGTACCGCCTCGGTCAGCGCCTTCCACAGCTCGCCAGCGTCGTGACTGGAGAGTCGGACCTTCGCACGCTGGCGCGTCCGGTGTGCGAGGGCCTCGCCGGCGCCCTTGGTGAGACGGTCACCCTGGACGTGCTGGTAGGGGACGAGATCGTGCCGATCGAACAGGCGACGGGTTCGACCTCGGTGGTGAGCGTGAACTGGCTGGGCCGGCGCACGCCCGTGCACTGCACCGCCAGCGGCAAGGTGATCCTGGCGTTCGGGCCCGCCGCGATCCGCGAGCGGCTGCTGAGCCGTCCGCTGGAAAGGTCGACCGCGCACACGATCACCTCAGGTGCGGACCTCCAGGGGCAGCTGCGCGACGCTCTCAACGATGGGTTCGCTCGCACCCACGAGGAGCTCGAGATCGGGCTGGACGCCATCGCCGCACCGGTCTTTGCGGCCCGCGGCGAGGTGGTGGCGGCGCTTGACGTGTCCGGGCCCTCCCACCGCCTGCGCGCCGAGGGCCGCCCGGAGCTGGTGCGGCTCACGCTGGACGCGGCCGCAGACCTCTCGCGCCGGCTCGGATTCCGCGGTAGCAGAGGCGCATTAACGGCCGGCTAACGTAAATCAACGGCCGCAGCACTCTCCATCCTTGCAACGCAGGCGGGTCCGGAGCAATATTTCCTGTGCATATCGGTCGCCTGCTGGTGGATGACCGTGGGTCACGTCTCAAAAGGGGAAGGAAGCATGAAGTGGAGTAGTCCTGTACGCCAACTCGGCCTGGCCGTGGTGGCGTTCCTATTGGTGGCTGCCTGTGGCAGCTCGCCCGGCGCAACCGCCAGCTGCAACGCAAAGACCGCGACCTCCGCCACCGACTGCGGCGGCATGTCCGGTCTCGAGACCGCGGCCAAGGCCGAGGGCACG
>DATBZR010000079.1:0-8726 GCA_036513095.1 Candidatus Dormiibacterota bacterium
CCACGCTGCGCTTGCGCCCACGGCCTCGGTAGCTGATGACGTGGCCGGCAGCGGTCGCCACGATGCCGGCCGCCGGCATCACGTAGTCCTGCCCGTAGAGCACGATGGCGATCACCGCCACGCAGAAACCGGAGAAGACGAAGGCCCGCGCCTCAAGGGAGTTCTCGACGGGAGACGCGGGCAGACGCAATCTCATAAAGGCCACTCCGTGCCGACGTGCTCCACCGGGCCATCGAGGTCAATGAACTGTTCGGATGCGCCCTGCGCGCGCCCGGCGGCCCCCACCACCCAGGCGCGGACCAGGCCACCGCGACGCCGGACTATCTCGAGCGCGTCAATCACGTCCTTTTGAGCGCCTCCGGTGACGGCCACCGCCTCGCTGACTCTCGGCGGATCGGAGTCCTCCCCGGCGGCCGCCTGCTCCGGGTAGCGCGCCAGCCACTCGAGCACCGCCCACAGCGAGCGCGCCTCCCCAGGCGCGATCGGCGCGAGCCCCGGCCCCCACAACATCACGTGCCCGCCACTGCTGATGCAGTCCCAGGCTTCCGACGCCGCGATGCGCGCGACCTGGTCGGCCACCGCGGCGTCGGGAGGGTTGGGGTCGCAGAAGATCCCGAGCGTCTGCACGCCAGGCGGCTCGTACTCGCGCACGACGAGCTCTCCATGCCGGGCGCTCGACCGCCAGTGGATCCTGCGCAGAGAATCGCCCGGGCGATACTCGCGGACGCCGAACAGCTCTGTTCCGGATCCCGCTCGCGGGGCGGCGACGCTCGCTTCCAGCTCCCTGGCCTGCGGCCGGCCCGCAAGCGAGGTGAAGCGAGGCAGCACCAGCGCCACCTCGGCGTCCGGGCTCGGGCGGCGGCTGCGAAACATGCCGGCGATGTCGCTCGACTCGACCACGAACCCGTGCGCGCCGACCGGTCCGCGGCGCAGCGACTCCAGGCCGACGCGCTGTCTCCAGCCGGATCTCCTAACCAGCCCCGTCGCGGCAGCGATCTTCGTCGAGCCAACGAAGCCCATGAGGCGAGCGGGACCGCGCGGCGCTCCGGTCGTGTCCAGTCCAACCTCGAGCTCGAGACCGTCGCCCTCGAAGATGGGCGACGGCAGCGGGGCGTTGCGCAGCAGGTGCGCGGGAAGATCATCGATCGGTGATCCTGTGGCGGATGTCGTGCCGCGGACACGCAGGTGCGGCCGGAGGCCGGCGCGGTTCCACAGCGCGTAAACGAAACAGGTCACGCATAGCGCGACGATCCAGCTCGCCAGCAGGAACAACCACGAGACCTCGGACGTAGTGCCGTAGTACTCAACCAGCGCGGCGAGGGCGACTGCGCCGAAGAGCCGGGGTGTGGGTCTCAGTGCTGCCTCAGCGGCGGAAGGGGAAGGGACGCGACGAGCTCGTGGATCATCTCTTCCGCCTTTGCCCGGCCCCGCATGCTCAGGCGGTGCGCCATGACTGGGGCGGCGAGCAGCTTGACGTCGTCCGGCAGGACGAAATCGCGGCCCTCGAAAAGCGCCCACGCTTGCGCGGCGCGCTGCAGGTAAACGCCGGACCGCATGCTCGCCGGAAGGAGGACGTCGGGTCTCGCGCGTATGGCCTGGAGGATGGAGACGATGTAGGTCCGGATCGCGGGCGCAGCCACCACACGAAGGCACGCCGCCTGCAGCTCCAGGACGTCGCCGAGGTCCACCACGCTGCTGAGCTCGGAGATCGGGTCGCCGTGCTCGCGGCGGGCCAGCACCTCCATCGCCTCGGCGTCGGTGGGTGCACCCATCTCCGCCGAGAGGAGGAAGCGGTCCAGCTGCGATTCGGGCAACGGGTACGTGCCGTGAAACTCGCTCGGATTCTGCGTGGCGATCACGAAGAAGGGTCGCTCGAGCGACCTCGTCGTGCCCTCGACCGTGACCTGGCTCTCCCCCATCGCCTCCAGCAGCGCCGACTGGCTGCGCGGCGTAGCGCGGTTGATCTCGTCCGCCAGCACGATGTTGGCGAAGACCGGGCCCGGTATGAACTCGAAGCTCAGCTCCTTCTGGTTGAAGATGCTGGAGCCCGTGATGTCGGAGGGAAGCAGGTCGGGCGTGCACTGTATGCGCCGGAAGGTCCCGCCGACCGATGTGGCGAGCGCGCGTGCGAGCATGGTCTTCCCCGTGCCGGGGAGGTCCTGAAGGAGGACGTGCCCGCCCGCGAGCAGGCCGGTGATCGCGAGCCGGACCACGCGCTCCTTTCCGACGATGACGCGATGGACGTTTTCCTCGATCCGTCCGAGGAGCTCCGCCGCGCGCTGTGGTTCGAGGGCTCGATCCTGGGAAGCCGACACAGGCAAAAGTCTAGAACCGAGGCGCCGGGATTCCAGCCATGTGAACTCAGGGGATTCATCCAATTCAAGGAAGACGAGATTCCTAGACCCTCTTAACAGAGTGGGTTCCCGAATCACACTCGCCTCCAATAGCCTGCCGCGAGTTGAACGTCCGAGAAGCGATCCGTCTCATACGCGACGAAGGCTGGTACCAGGTGGCGCAGGAGGGGAGTCACAGGCAGTTCAAGCACCCGCGCTTGAAAGGTCGCGTGACGATTGCCGGTCACATGTCCGACGAGCTGCCGCCAAGGACACTTCGAAGTATCCTGAAGCAGGCACGCTTGGGATTGATGAGATGAGTCGCTATCTGGTGGTCGTGGAAAAAGCCAAGACCAACTTTGCCGCCTATTTGCCCGATGTTCCTGGCTGTGTTGCAACCGGCAAGACGCGCGCGGAGGTCTTGAGTCGCATGCGCAAGGCATTCTCGATGCACGTTGCCGGCCTCAGAGAAGACGGCCTACCCCTACCTGAGGCGGTTTCGAGCGCCGACTACGTAGGGATCTAGCCTTTCACGTAAGAGAGCTTCTCTGCGACCTTGCCGTCGCGGACCTTGAAGAGGTCGATCCCGCGGATGTGGCCGTCGCCCCAGTCGAAGCGCCAGCGGACCACGGCGCGGTCGCCCGCGACCACCATCTCCTCCGTCTCGAATGCCGCGCGAGGCGAGTCGTGGAAGAACTTGCTCCAGAACTCCCGCACCGCGCTCGCGCCGACATGGCGCTCACCGTCGGGCGTCGGAAGCGTGTTCTCGAAGATGCAGTCGTCGGTCATCAGGGCCATCACGGCGTCGACGTCGTGACGG
The DNA here is from genome assembly GCA_036513095.1 of Candidatus Dormiibacterota bacterium. Classification (GTDB taxonomy): domain Bacteria; phylum Chloroflexota; class Dormibacteria; order Dormibacterales; family Dormibacteraceae; genus Palsa-870. The sequence goes on from DATBZR010000079.1 coordinate 3,154, forward strand.
CCAAACGCTTCGTTGAAGGCCGTGATGGTGGCTTCGGTCGACGCGCTCACGCCTGTCCGATCATCCGGTTGATCACCTCGCCCAGGTTCGGTCCGCCCTTGCCGAAGGGCACCGAATGCACGCGGTGCGCGAACACCATCTCGGCGACGTCGCCAACGTGGTTCACGCCGACCTTGTCGGCGCTGTCGTAGGCCGCCTTCGCCTGCGCCGCGCGCGCGCACACGAGGTCGGAGCGGTGACCGTCGACCTCGAGCGCGATCGAGATCTGCGCGATCAACCGCAGGATCTCGCGCGGCAGATTGACCTCTGGAAACGTTGCGATGGCCTCCGCAATCTGTGAGCGGACGCTCTGTTCCGACTCCGCGTGCTGCTGGTAGAAGAGGTTGGGATCGTCCTCCCACATCGCACGCTTCTCGACGATCGCGACGCGCTGGTCGAGGTCGCGGATGCCTTCCACGTCCACACATAGGCCGAAGCGATCGAGCAGCTGCGGGCGCAGCTCCCCTTCCTCCGGGTTCATCGTCCCGACGAGGATGAAGCGCGACGGGTGCGAGACCGACACGCCCTCGCGCTCGACGGTGTTGATTCCCATCGCCGCGGCGTCCAGCAGCACGTCGACGATGTGGTCGTCCAGCAGGTTGACCTCATCGACGTAGAGGATGTTGCGGTTGGCCTCGGCGAGCACGCCAGGCTCGAATCTCCGTGAGCCCTCCTTCAAGGCGGCCTCGAGGTCGATCGTGCCGACGACGCGGTCTTCCGACGCGTTGATCGGCAGCTCCACCACGCGCATGCGGCGCGTCGTCACCGGAAGCGCGCCCGCGCGCGCCCGCTCGCGGCAGTCGAGGCACCAGTCCTCGGGATCGTCGGGGTGGCATCCGAAATGGCAGCCTTCGACGACCTGCTGGTCGGGCAGCAGCTTTGCCAGCGCCCGCACGGCCGTGGACTTGCCGGTGCCCTTCTCCCCGCGGATCAGCACCCCTCCGATCGACGGGTTGATCGCGTTGAGGACCAGGGCCAGCTTCATCTGCTCCTGGCCGACGATCGCGGTGAAGGGGTAGGAGTAGCGGTCGATTGCCACGGCGTTGATGTTACCGGGGTGTGATTCCAGCGTCGCATGGGCGGCTGGGTTTCACCCAGCCGCAACTTTGTGCTTCAGGCCGCCCGATCGTGGCCAGGCTTCAGATTCTTAGATAAATCCCATCGATATACCGGAATGAGAGCAGCACCTGCGGCGAAGCCGCACGTGCGATGAGAGAAAACCATCTGGGTTTTCTCTCATATCTTTACCGACCCCTGCTCAATTCCCTCTCGACTGCCGAGGCAATCTCATCCCGCGACAGGTCGTACAGGCCGTAGTAGCGCGCGCCCATCCGCTCCGCAAGGTCGGCGCACGCGTTGATGGCGTAGGTCTGGTACATCGGCGCGACCCTCGCGAGGTGCTGCACCGAGGGGAGGTGGCTGTAGTCGCGCGCCGAGTCGATCACCAGCGCGTCTATGTGTTCCGACTCGATCAGGGCTGCCACCTTCTGGGCCTCGACGAGCGGCTCTTCCTTGAACATCGAGATGTTGCCGCGGCCGTCGCTGATGAGCACCAGAAGCGGGCGCACCGTCGGATCGCGCAGGAGTTCCGTCTTCACGACTTTGTAGCCCGCCATCAGGCCGTGCGTCAGAGGCGTCGTCCCGCCGACGGAAAGCTTCTCGAGACGCCGCCGTGCTAGCGACACGCTGGAAGTCGGACGCAGCACGACCTCGGCCGTCCGGTTCTTGAAGATGACCACCGCGACGCGATCGCGCCGGACGTAGGCGTCCTGCAGCAGCGAGAGGATGGCGCCTTTCGTCGCGGCCATGCGCTGTTCGGCATCCATCGAAGCCGACGCGTCGACGACAAAGACGATCAGGTTGCCGATCTTCCGCTCCCGAACTTTCTGACGAAGGTCCGCGCGCTCGAGCTTGAGGCGCTCGCCGGCAAGGCGCCCGCGGTCTTTCTGCATGGGCGCGGCGGCGCGCACGGTGGCGTCGATGGCGAGGTCGTTGACCTTGGCTTTGGGCTCGGCCCGCACGTAGCGGCCTCTCCGGTCGGCCGTCTGGCTCGCCGAGCGCTTGCCGCCCTGCTTGCGCACACGACGCTGCCGCGGCAGGTCGATCCTTTTCAGGTTGAAGGTCTCGAGCGCGTCGGGGGACGATTCGTGCCCGCTCGAGCCACCGGTCGTCATCCCCTGGTCGCTGCCTGCCGTCTGCTCACCGCTGTCCGACGCGCTGGCGCTCGCGTCGGCGGACGATTCGGCGGCGTTGTCGCTCTCGGACGCCTGCGGGTCGCCCGGCTCCGACTCGGACGGCTTGGAACCCTCCTGCTCCTCGCCGTGGTCGGGCGAGCTGGTGTCGTCCTGGTCCCTGCGCAGTGGCTGCCGAGCGCGGTGAGCGAGGGCCAGCGTGGCGGCGTCGTAGATGTCCTCCCGGCTCGGGGTCGCATGCCGGCGATAGGCGGCCAGCGCGCGCGAGGCGTGATCGATGACGACGTCCGCGCGGTGCCCGAGAACCGCCGCCTCGACGCAGATCGAGGAGATGAGGCGAGCGTGGCCGCGCCTGAGGTGGACGTCCTTCACGGCGGCGATCGCCTCGGCGAGAGCACGCGATAGGTTGCGGTCGGCAGCTGCGAACTCGTTGGTGAACTCGTGATCTCCCCGCTTGAAGGCTGCATCGCGCTCGGCGATCAGCACGCGCTCGTCGGGGTCGCGAATGCCCTCGACGTCGACGCACAGCCCGAAGCGGTCGAGCAGCTGCGGCCGCAGCTCGCCCTCCTCCGGGTTCATCGTCCCGACGAGGATGAAGCGCGACGGGTGGGCGAAGGACACGCCTTCGCGCTCCACCACGTTGACGCCCATCGCCGCGGCGTCGAGAAGCACGTCGACGATGTGATCGTCCAGCAGGTTGACCTCGTCGACGTAGAGGATGTTGCGGTTGGCCTCGGCGAGGACGCCGGGCTCGAAGCGCTTCGCGCCAGTGCGGAGGGCGGCCTCGATATCGATGGTGCCAACCACACGGTCCTCCGAGGAGTTGATCGGCAGCTCGACGACGCGCATGCGGCGCTTGTGGGAGGGCAGCACGCCGGCCGACTTGAGCCGGCTGCGGCAGTCGGAGCAGAGGGCGTCCCTGTCCGCCGGGTCGCAGCCGAAGTGGCAGCCTTCGACCACGTCGTGCTCGGGCAGGAGGCGGGCCAGGCCTCGAACGGCGGTGGACTTGCCCGTCCCCTTCTCCCCGCGGATCAGCACGCCGCCGATCGTCGGCACGACGGCGTTGAGGATCAGGGCGAGCTTCATGGACTCCTGGCCCACGATTGCCGTGAAGGGGAAGCTGTGACGGTCGAGCGTGACGCTCACGTTCCAAGCATAGGGACGGCTCGGCCGGTGGCCGGGCGCAGCGCTGGATCTAGCCGCCCAGGAGCGCCGCCACCCCCTCATCACTCCGGATCAGGTCCAGGTCGTGGTCCTTGCGCGCCCACTCGGCGAGCTCCGGCGCGGCCTTGAAGCTCTCGCGCAGGAGCGGCAGGGCATCGCCGGCTCGGCCTAAGCGCCCGTAGAAGCACGCGAAGTTGTAGGTCGCGTACGCGCGAGCCTTGGCGTCCGCGGCCGCGGCGGTTTCCAGCTCGTGTGCCCAGCGCATGGCCGCCTCGGCGGTGGCTTCGTCTCCCTGCTCCAGGTACCAGAACATGAGATGGCTGCCGAGGTGACCCCCGTTGGAGGGACCGCTATCCATCAAATTCCGATCTTTCACATGCGGGTGGGGTCTCAGGAGGTCGTCTTCGGAGCACGCCTCGATCGCGGCGGCGATGTGGTCCCAGGACCGGCGGGCGTCGGCCACGATCTCGGCCGCCGGGCGGTCGCGGTAGTCCTGATAGATGATCGCATTCTGGGTGTCATCGTCGACAGGCGGTGGCGGGTCGGCGCCGGTGCGCACAGCCTCCACCAGCCGGGCAGTGCGGTCGCGCCACCAGGCGAGGTGCGCCAGGTGGTCCTTGGCGGACCAGCGGCCCGACGGATCGGGCGGCGCGTCGACGCAGAGCGCTTCCAGCTCAGGCTCCCGAGCCCGCCCCTCGGCGATGCTCTCGAGCAGCTTTGCCTTCAGCTCGGGACGAGCTCCTTGACCAGATCGCGCTCTTGAATGAGCTCCTCGGTGGTGGCTCGAATCTTCTCCTTGGCGTTGTCGTCGTGCTCCAGGCCGGGCACGACCTCCCAGTTAGTGCCGTCGGAACGGACCGGAAAGCCGAACTGGAGCCATTCCGGCACTCCATATTCGCCGTGGCTCACCACGGCCAACGAGTGCCAGTCGCCCCACGGAGTCGCCTCGCGGATGCTCCGCACTGAGTCGATCGCGGCATTGGCGGCCGACCCCGCCGACGACAGGCCGCGCGCCTCGATGACCTTCGCGCCGCGCGTCTGCACGGTCTTGACGAACTCCTTCTTCAGCCATCCGTGATCGCTGATCACGTCGAAGACGCCCATGCCGGCGATCCGAGCGTTCTTCGCGTCCGGGTACTGGGTCGCCGAGTGGTTGCCCCAGATCGCCATGTTCGAGATGACCGAAACCGGCACTTTGGCCTTCTTTGCGAGCTGGATCTTGGCCCGGTTCTCGTCCAGGCGGGTCATCGCGAACCACCGCTCAGGCGGGATCTCAGGCGCGTTCATGCGGGCGATGTAGCAGTTCGTGTTGCAGGGATTACCGACGACCAGGATCCGCACGTCGCTGGAGGCGTGAGCGGAGATCGCCTTGCCCTGCGGGCCGAAGATGCCGCCGTTCACCGCGAGCAGGTCGCCGCGCTCCATCCCGGCCTTGCGCGGGACCGAGCCGACGAGGAGAGCCCAGCTGGTGCCTTCGAAGGCCTCGTCGGTCTTGCTCGTGAGCACCATGTCGTGGAGCAGCGGGAACGCGCAGTCGTCGAGCTCCATCGCGACGCCCTCGAGGGCCTTCATGGCCGGTTCGATCTCGAGCAACCGCAGCACGATCGGCTGGTCGGGACCCAGCAGCTGGCCGGAGGCGATGCGGAACAAGAGCGCGTAGCCGATCTGGCCGGCGGCGCCGGTGACCGTCACGTGGACGGGCTTGCGCGACCCGTCGACGAATGCGCTCATCGCCCAAATCCTATCCCGTCGCGGGAGTGAGGCTGAGCTATGCGCCTCCGCAGCCGCTCGAACCTGGGTCCAGAGCCAGCGCGATGGCGTGATGGAAGATCACGAGAGAGGCGCCGATTGCTAGGACGAGAGCTGCGACGAACGGCAGGACCACGAGCTTGGCGCGGCGCCTCACACGAATAAAACGAACGTGCCCTGGAAAAGGTTCCGGGTTACCGGAAGCCCTCCCCCTCCGGTTCGAATAGCTCGTCCTCGGCCAGGCGGCGGGCGAAGCACAGGAAGCCGGAATGGGCCACCATGCGATGTGACGGTCGCAGGCTCCGGCCGCGCACCGTCCAGCCTCGCTGGAGCAGCTCGTAGACCTCGAGCATCCCGAAGCCGCGAAGCTCGCGCAGGCAGTCGAAGAACCGCTGAACCTGGCTCACGTTTGGGCAGAAGGCGAAGATG
>DATBZR010000080.1:0-2464 GCA_036513095.1 Candidatus Dormiibacterota bacterium
GCGCTCCGCCGCGTGCTGTGGTCGCAACGAATTACCACCATGTCCCGCCCGGGAGCCGAGGAATCGAAAATCACCGACGCCCTACTCGACACGCTCGCCTACGCCGCATAGACCGAGCCCAAGAGTGCGAAAGTCCACTCGGATGACTCAGGGCCATGTGCTCATCGCGGGAGGAACATCACTCCGCGTCGATGTCGTCGGGTCGGGGCCCGATGTTGTGCTCCTGCACGCCGGAATCGCAGACTCGCGGATGTGGGCGGGCACCGTTGATGCGCTCAGTGACAGCTATCGAGTCATCAGCTATGACCAGCGCGGCTTCGGCCATTCCCAACCTGCGCCGATCGTGCCGTTTCGCCCCATGGATGACGTGGTCGCGGTCCTGGATCACCTGGCCGTCGATCGTTTCAGCGTGATCGGGTGCTCGATGGGAGGGACCCTGGCAGTCGACCTCGCGGTGCAATATCCCGACCGGGTGCAGGCTCTGGTTCCCGTGGCAGCCGGGGTCAGCGGCCTGCCCGAATCCAACGATGCCCTCGAACCGAAATACGAGCAGCTGGGCGCGGCCATGACCAGCGGTGATCTCGAGCGATTCGGCCAGATCGCACTGGACATCTGGGCGCCCATCACGGCCAACGACCCCAGCGACGACCGCATCAGAGCCCAGCTCCTCGAGAATCGAGCGGGGATGATCGCCTGGTTCACCCTGGCACAATCCGGATCTCCGGCCTACCCCCATCTCGGCGACATCACTGCGCCCACGCTGGTGGTGGTCGGTGAGCAGGACTCAGCCGACTGCCTGCGGGCCTGCCACACCATCGCCGCCCAAGTACTGGGCGCCCAGATCGAAATATTGCCCGGGGTGGATCACAACGTGCCGGAACGGGCAAGAAGCAAGTTCACCAGCTTGCTGCGTCAATTCTTGGATACCGCGCTCCGCTTCGATTCGGATCGAACGATCACGCCTCTGTCGCCGTGAGGAATGTCTGAGGGCGACCATGTGAAATCGAGGCCACGGCAAAGTGGAACGGGCACCGGAGCAACCTAGCGCCACGAGTGGTTCGTGCCCGCCCGCAGGAACGTCTGCCGATCGTCATCTGGGATAACTGGCCGCTGCGCGTAGCCGAGGTACAATACGAAAGTCCAGACGGCCGGGGGATGTTGGCTGATCGGGCCAGTGGTCGAGGTGGTCGCGCAGCAGCTCAGCCGGGTTCTGGCCCGATCAGTTTGTATGCTCGGATGGTGAGCGACGACGGGCCGACTTGGCCACAGGCGGACATTGCGGCGCTACGCCAGCAGGACTCATTCCGCATGGGTGCAGCCGTGTGCCGCCGCGGGCACGTGCTCACCGACCAGCTTCGCCCCGACCGGCTCGAGGACACGCTCGTAACCCCGCGCTGCAAGGAATGCGGAGGGCGGGTGCTGACCGCATGCCCGACCTGTCGACGCAGAATCGCCGGCGACCTGTTCGTCCCAGGTGGTATCACGTTCGCTACCCCCGCCGCGCCTTCGTTCTGCGACGGTTGCGGCGCTGCATTCCCTTGGGCATCGCGAGACGAGCGCATCATGGAGCTAGAGAACGCACTCGATGAAGAGGGCGTCGCTGATGCAGACCTCGCCATCATCCGTGTGCAGCTCGAGCTGCTGCGCTTGGGCGACGCGTCGGAGAAAGATGAACGCAAGAGCTGGCAGACCATCAAGGCACGGGCCGGTGCCGTGTTCATGAACGAGCGGGTGCAAAATCTCGTGTTCAGCCTGGCCAACACTGCTATCCGTCACGAGCTGGGCCTGCCGCCAGCCTGACGCTACGAAGCGGTCGGGCATTGCAGCGACTTCGTTTCTATGAGTCGCGCGCACCCCCGACTGCGACGCTCAACCTTGCTGACTGAGCGAACCGTTGCGTACTACACCAGTCGCGTCGGGGAGCCGACTCGAGACAGCTTCTGGCGGCCATCATCGGCATTATCGCGCGCACTGACCGACCCGCAATCGAACGAGGAGGGGGGCGCATCTGAGTCAAGTCCCGGTGCCCGTAGGCGGATCCGCTACCGGGACAAGGTTCACCGTGGATAGTTGCTCAAGCTTCGTAGACGACGGTGCCGGAGGCGATGGTGTGGGTGACATGCGCATCGACAGGCAGTCCAGCACGGGTATCGAAAATGTTACGGTCGAGAACTGCTAGGTCAGCCCGCATGCCCGGGCTGATGCTGCCGCCGTCGTTGTCGTGATTGACGTAGGCAGATCCGGCTGTGAAGGCGGCGACGGGCAGGGACAGTTGCTGTTCTGGCAAGAAGGGCGCGTTGTCGCGGTGTTCTGGATCAACGATCCGGCTCCCACGTTTGTGCAGGTCAGGGGCGTCTAGCGGTCGCCAGTCCGCACAGAGTCCGCAAGATTGCCAATCGTGTCCGCGAAGAGGGCTGCCGAAGCGCCTCGGGTCCGGTCCTCCGCGGATGGCCACAGGTGGGAG
>DATBZR010000081.1:0-2558 GCA_036513095.1 Candidatus Dormiibacterota bacterium
CTGAACCGAAATCCACGAAAACCCCGTCAGGTTGAATCTGAAAGGAGTTGAACGCATCCCGGAAAACTAGGACCCTGATCGGCTGATACTCGATCGCATTGTCCTTGTTGTTACCGACTACTTCGAGGTCCGTCCGGTGGACCCATCGGTTCGTACGCACTCCGTAACGGAGGTCGAACAAGGCGCCACCCGCATAAACACGGATGGTCCTGAGAGTAGATCCAAGGCCCCGATTCCGTAGCGACCTGACCAGCATGGCAACTGAAGGTTTTGTGAAGCTCACACGCTTGAGAATACCACTGTGGCTGCCCGAGGCAGGATGCGATGTCAGGGCCCCCAAGGATTCGCCCGGTCATATCGGCATCGATCAACACCAGTTCAACGACTGCTTCGGGCGGCAATTCGCGCAGCGTATGCAGAGCGTGCGTAATGCGCAACTCGATGCCACCTAGCGCCACACCCGATCACAACCCGTCGTTCAAGCGGTTGAGCTCGGCGTACAGCCCGTTACTTGCTTTTAGCATGTCGTGCGTTCCGGACTCGACGATGCGGCCGCTCTCGATCACATAGGCCCGGTCGGCCCTGCGGGCTGTTGAGAGCCGGTGGGTGATCAGCAGGATGCCGCGTTCACTGCAGTTCTTCCGAAGGCTGTCCAGGAAGGCCCGCTCATTGGTGGCGTCGGAGGCCGCCGTCGGCTCGTCGAGCACCATGAACGGCGCGCGGCGGAATAGGGCCCGGGCGAGTGCTATCCGCTGCCACTGGCCGACCGAGAGGTCAGTGCCGCCCTCGAACTCGCGCGAGAGGATCGTGTCGTAGCCGTGGGGGAGGCGCTCGAGAACCGCAGCGATCCCCGCACCCCGTGCGGCGTCGTGCAGCGCGTCGTCGTCGTCCTCGTCGGCGCGCTCGAGCTCGCCCAGGACGATGTTCTCCCGCGCGGAGAGCGCGTAACGCCCGAAGTCCTGAAACACTGCCGTGACCAGGGCCGGAAGCTCCGGCCGGTTGAGCGGGCGCAGGCCGTCGGCGCCCGAGGAGGCCACGTTGCCCGACGTGGGGGCGTAGAGCCCGCACAGCAGCTTGACCAGGGTGCTCTTGCCGGCGCCGTTCGGACCAACAAGGGCGACCACCTCACCCGCGTCGACGTGGATCGAAATGTCGTGCAGCACCATCCGTTGGGTACCAGGGTACGCGAAGGAGACGTTCTGGAGCGCGAGCGAGTGTGGGTCTGTGCTTCGGCCCTCGGCTGCGGGCGGGGTGCGCTTCTCGCTCGCCGGGGTCTCGAGGAACGACGTGAGGTCGGGGAGGAACAGGCTCGACTCATGGATGCTCGCGGCGCTGCTGTTGGCCACGCGCAACTGGTTCAGGAGCTGCTGGACGACCACGATGGCGAGGCCGGCCTCGGCCAGGGTGAACACTCCGGCGACCGTGAGCTGGATGAGCGCTGCCACGATCCCAACGCCGAACAGAGCGAAGCCGACGTGGACGGTGACCAGACGCCGGGCTCGCTCGCGGCTGAGGGTTTGCAGCGTGCGTACGCGCGCGTCGTAGAGCGACCGGTACAGCGGGAGGAAGAAGCCCTCCGCGCCGAACAGGCGCACCTCCGCCGCAGATCGTGGCGTGGTAAGGACGTCGCGGACGTAGCCGCGCCGCCGATCGAGCACCGCGAGCTCCCGGTATCGGGCGTAGAGCTGGCGTGAGTTGCGCAGCGTCGCCCAGCCGAGCGGCAGCGCGGCCAACAGCGCGGCGGGCAGCAACCAGGGGTTGATCGGGATGAGCACCGCACCGATCGCGGCGATGCTCATTACCGCGCCCACGGCCGAGACGATCCCGTTCATGAGAGCCCACGGCCGGTCTTCGAACGCGGCCATGGCCCGTTGGTGGCGGTCATGGAACTGTGGGTCGTCGAGTTGCTCGATGTCGACGCCGACGACGACGCTGATGATGCGTTCCTCAAGGTGGCGCTGGATCAGCTCTGTGAGGATTACTCGCTGCTCGGTGACGACCGCATTGGCGGCGGTCGCGACGATCATGGCGACCGCAAGGCCGAACAACATAGGCGTGTAGGCGCTCAGGCCCTGTACCCGGTCCGGCCCGGTCAGCGCCGCGAGTAGCTCCTTGCCGAGGAACAATTGGACCGCGAGTGCGGCGGCCGCCAGTGCCTGGAGGCCGATCGTGATCTGGAGGTTCTTAGGCGCCGCGATCCAGATGATCCGCCACGCCGACGCGACCGTGCCGCCGAGCCGGCGCCGGCGCAGGCGCCGAAGCGGGCTCGCATCCCCAGGTGGTGCGACAGGCGACTCGTGCGGCATGTGGCCCATCATCCCACTTGGGGTGGCCTGTGGACCGGCGTCTGCCCTCCTCGGGCGGCGCGGGACGTGGCGTAGTATCGTCGCATGATGTTCGAAACCATCCCGGGGAGTCTCAGGTGAGCGTGCCTAACGAGACGCGACTGTCCTCTGCCGAGAACCTCCTGACCCGCAAGGTCGGCGATGAGCTGGTCCTGCTGGACATGGTCACCGAGATGTACTTCGGCCTCGACCCTGTCGGGGTCGCGATGTGGG
>DATBZR010000082.1:0-3950 GCA_036513095.1 Candidatus Dormiibacterota bacterium
GGAGACGGTTCAAAACATCCTGGCCTTCCGGTTCGCCAACTCGATCTTCGAGCCTGTTTGGAACTCGAACCTGATCGACTCGGTACAGATCACCGTCGCGGAGGAGATCGGCGTCGAGCTGCGCGGCGCTTATTACGACAAGGCGGGCACGCTGAGGGACATCGTGCAGAACCACGCGATGCAGCTGCTGGCGCTCGTCGCGATGGAACCGCCGCTCGCGTTCGAGGCAAACTCCGTGCGCGACGAGAAGGTCAAGGTCCTGCGCGCCATCCGACCCATCACCGACGAGGAGGTGGCCCGCTACACGGTGCGCGGTCAGTACACGAAAGGCTGGGTCCAGGGCGAGCAGGCGTCCGGCTACCGCGACGAGAAGAACGTCGCACCCGGTTCGCTCACCGAGACGTTCGCGGCGCTGAGAGTGACCATCGACAACTGGCGTTGGGCCAACGTGCCTTTCTACATCCGCGCCGGCAAGCGGATGCCGAAGCGCGTGACCGAGATCCGGATCCAGTTCAAGCGTCCGCCGCACATGACCTTCGGCCCCGACGCCACCCACGAGCTCGACCCCAACGCGATCACGCTGCGCATCCAGCCCGAGGAGGGAATCTCCCTACGCTTCGGAGCGAAGGTGCCGAGCGCGGGCCTTCGCATCCGCAGCGTCACGATGGACTTCCAGTACTCGACCTCGTTCCTGGTCGAGACACCTGAGGCGTATGAGCGCCTGCTGCTGGACTGCATGATCGGAGACCCGACGCTCTTCACGCGCGCGGACGAGGTCGAGGCGGCCTGGAAGTTCATCGACCCCATCGAGGCCGCCTGGCGCGATGACCGACCGCCCCTTGCCATGTACGCGGCCGGCACATGGGGTCCGCCCGCGGCCGACAAGATGATCCAGCAGGATGGCAGGGAGTGGCACCGCCCGTGAGCACGGCGATCAAGCCCGAGTCCGGAGTCGAATGGCGCGGAGACGGCGTGACGATGAGCGAGGTGCTGGCCGCGCTGAACGACATCCGGAAGAAGTTCGCACTCGCAGAGGCGCACGAGACGGAGCTGCCGCATCCGCGCAACTGCATCATGACGCTGATCGCCGTCGCGACCACCGACGCGGAGGAGCGCCGCGCGGAACGCGCGGTGAGGGCGATCGGGAACCATCACCCCGCGCAGGTCATCGTGGTGCGCGACCAACCCGGTCCGCGGTCTGGAAAGATCGACGCCACGATCTCGACCGATGTGCTGCGCCCGCTGTCCGCGTGCGCGATGCAGTGCGAGGTGATCACCCTCCGCGTGCACGGAGCGGCGGGCGACCACCTGTCGGGCTTGATCGACCCGCTGCTTCAGGCCGGCGTTCCCAACTATCTCTGGTGGGTGGGCACACCGGCATTCGGCAAGCGCGGGCTGGACGACACGTTGAAGATCTGCGACGGGCTCTTCGTCGACTCGGCGCGCTTCGATGCCCCGTACAGATCGTTCCTTGAGCTGACAAACCTCGCGTCGCGCGTGCACCGGAAACTTGGCTTGGGCGACCTGCAATGGGTGCGGCTCGAGCCGTGGCGGGAGAGCGTCGCGCAGTTCTTCTCCCCGGCGGACCGGCGTCCGTTCCTGAACGGCATCTCGGAGATCGGCGTCGACTATTCGGGCGAAGGTCGCGGCAACCGCGTGGCGGCGGCGCTCTTGATCGGATGGCTGGCCACGGCGCTTGGATGGAAGCTGCAGAAGGCGGTCGCCGGAGGGGGCGGGACCGTGGTCGCGCATTTCGGCGCCGACGGGTGGCGGCCGGTGCAGGTCGTCTTCAGGTCCGTGCCGAAGGCGCACCTGGCGCAGGGGGAGCTCAGCGCGATCCGGATCGAAGGTGGCGCCGCCGGCAGGACGTTCAAGCTGTCGGTCCTGCGCGACCCCGAGCGCGCCCGCACGGTGGCGCCGGACATCGGCGCAGGCGCGTACAGGCCGCTGCACGATTCGGGCGGTGAGGACGAGGCTGGGCTCGAGATCGCTCAGCGCAAGGTCGAGTGGCACCGGGACGTGCTGCAGGAGAACGCCGAGCAGCTGCACCACACCGCGACCGGGAATCTCCCGGGCGAGGGCCCTCGACCGCCCGCGGTCTTCGTCCGCAACCGGCGCGGACAGGACAGCACGCGCGTGCTGCTCACCATGATCGAGATCGGCGACGTCGCCACCCTGCGCCACGTGCAGCAGGTCGACCCCGAGGACGAGGCGACCCTCCTCCTGGACCTCCTGTCCCACGGCACGCAGGACAAGGTGTTCGCGCGATCCCTGGCGGCCGCGGCTGAGCTCATGAAGTCGATCTAGGTGCAGCACGCGGCGGACGACGAATTGCGCGCAAAGCGGCGATAAGGATGGGACCTGTTGAATTCATAGTCCTGGAATCTGCCGAGGACGTCGCCGCGGCCGCCGCCACCGACATCGCAGAAGCTCTACACGATGGCGCGCGCAGCCTCGTCCTCGCCGGCGGTACGACGCCTCAACGCTGCTACGAAATCCTGTCGGGAATGGACGTCGAGTGGGGCCGGGTGAGCGTCCTGTTCGGAGACGAGCGGTGCGTCCCTCCCGACCATCCCGACAGCAACTACCGCATGGCCCGCCAGGCGCTGCTGGACCGCGTCGCTCCCGCGACCGTTCATCGCATGCCTGCCGAGCTCGGACCTGACGAAGGGGCCGGGCTGTACGCGCACGTCGTCGCCTCGATGGCGCCGCTTGACGTGGTCTTGCTCGGTGTGGGGGAGGACGGGCACACGGCGTCGCTGTTTCCGGGCCACCCCGCGCTCAAGGCGTCGGGCCTCGTGATCGGCATCCGCGACTCGCCGAAGCCTCCTTCAAAGCGGGTGACGCTCACGCTCAACGCGCTGCAGTCGGCGCGGCGCGTGATCATCCTCGCGACAGGGGCGGGCAAGGCCGAGGCCGTGGCCAGGGCCAAACGGCGCGAGGTGCCATCCGGGATGATTGCGGGCGCACGATGGTTGATCGACCGGGCCGCGGCAGGTCAGTGAGCAGGATCGAGCTCGTTCCCTCGATCCTGTCGGCGGACCTGGGGCGGTTGGCGGAGCAGGTGAAAGAGGCCGAGGCCGCCGGCGCCGACCGGATCCAGGTCGACGTGATGGACGGGCACTTCGTACCCAACCTCACGTTCGGGCCGCTGGTGATGGAGGCCGTCCGGCGCGCGACCTCGCTACCCATCGAGGCGCACCTGATGATCGAGCGACCCGAGCTCTTCATCGAAGCGTTCGCGAAAGCGGGTGCGACGCTGATCGAGGTGCAGGTCGAATCGACATCGTCGCTGTACCGGACCGTGAACACGATCAAGGAGCTCGGCGCGAAAGCCGGCGTGGCGATCAACCCTGCGACCCCGCTCGAGGACCTGCGCGAGATCCTGCCCTTCATCGACCTCGTCAACGTGATGACCGTGGAGCCCGGATTCGGCGGCCAGAAGTTCATCGCGCGGAGCCCGGAGAAGATCAGCCGCCTGCGGGCGATGGATCCGAACATCGAGATCGAGGTCGACGGCGGCATCGACGCGAAGACGGCGCCGCTTGTCGTCAGCGCGGGCGCGACCGTGCTGGTGGCCGGAAACTCGGTGTTCGGGTACAAGGCGGGCGTCGCGGCAGGGATGAAAGCGATCCGGCACGCCCTTGAATGAGGAGCTGAAGAAGGCCGCCGCCGAAAAGGCGCTCGAGCTCGTGCAGGATGGCATGCTGCTGGGGCTGGGCAGCGGTTCGACCGCGAGGTTTTTCACCGAAGGCGTGGGGCAACTGGTGGCGGACGGCATGAAGCTCCGGTGCGTGCCGACGTCGCGCATCACCGCCGAGATGGCGGCGGAGCTCGGCATCCCGATCGTCCAGGAGCCGCTCGGTCCGATCGACCTCGCGGTCGACGGTGCGGACGAGGTGGATGGCAAGCTCGACCTGATCAAGGGTCGTGGCGGCGCACTGTTTCGC
>DATBZR010000083.1:0-4060 GCA_036513095.1 Candidatus Dormiibacterota bacterium
CGCGCTACCCCGATTCTCCTGCCACAGAGAGAACAGGCGCTCACGTCGCTCCTCGCCCAACTCGGGATCGTAGAGGTAGACGGCGAGGCCGCCCAACGCCGCACCCATGGCTAACCGGTTCATTTAGCTACACCTCCCCTCACTATGTTCCAACGACGCCACGCGCTGAGGTTAATTTGGCGCACTGCCGAAGCTGGCTGACACGGAACAGAGTCAGGCGAAAGAGGCATCTGGTGACAGCAACCCCTTCCGCCTTGACAGAACGAACGCTAGACCGGCTTGTGGCCTTCCTGCTCGTGGCCTTGCTGTCCGATTGCTCGACCCGCTTCTTGCAGGTTGCTCGCAGCCTTGCGGATGTCCATGTTTTGACCCTTTGCGGCCTCCTTGAGGTCGTCCATGGTTATGTCGGACGGCTTGTGACGCTTCTCGTACTCACCGCAACCGCAGTTCAAACACATTTTCTGTCACCTCTCCGGATGGGTTGAAACGGGGGCTGGCCGATCCGTCTGGCCCTTAGCTTGGTGTGAGCAGGGGACCGAGGCACAGCATCAAGCGGAAGAGGTGGTCCTTTCGACGGCACCCCTTCCGCCTGACAAGAATCACGATCGACCATCGGCCATAACAAAGGCAGCAACTTCGCCCTCGCCGGACCTGACCGGCCCGTTGTGACCCGAGCCGGGGCGTTTGCAAATGGACTTAAATGAGCGCCGCCGTTGTGTTGCCGCTCTCGATGTATCCGAGACTGCGGCGCGCCCAGGGGTCCTTGATCGAGCCTCCGTGGATCTCGGCGCATTCCCGCTGTCGTTCGACGACGCGCTTCCTGCGTGTGGCCCCAGAGGTGGAGCCGGCCGCGCGTTCGTGCGGCGAGTTCATCAGCATTCCGCCGCGCTGGCAGGCAGCGAGCTCGTCGAGCCAGGGCCGTGAGAACGCATTGAGATGCAGGGGTCGGGCGTTCGCTTGAGTTATGGACAACGCCGCCTGGCGTGGATGGCACCAGCATCCGCGCTGTTGCTGCCTCTCTTATGGCAACTAGACGATCCTCTATCGAATGCAGGCAACCCTGCGTTTCGCCCTTCGGTGGCAGGTCTGGCGAATGGGAGGCGGGCCGCGAACTGCAGTGATTCCGGCGTCCACGAACGAAGCTGCGACCAGGCTGCCTGTCCGGTGCAAGTATTCATGCAGCCGCCGACGTCGTTGTTCGAGACGTAGAGCAGGCACTTGCCGGAGCGGGACTCATCCTTGACTGGCCCAGGGCGCAACGCCCGTACCCAGGGTGTGTCGCGGACTGTGGATGGCGGGTCGTCTCCTCCCTTGCGTGAATCCGACCCGGCGGACCGCAGTCCGCCGGGGTTTTGCTTGTCGAGATCTACGGTGTCGGCTTCTCTGGCGCCTGCTGTGGCGGTCGAGGATCCTGGTGCGGTCGAGGGTCCTGTGGCGGTCGAGGGTCCTGTGGCGGACGAGGGTCCTGCGACGGTCGAGGGTCCTGTGACGGTCGAGGGTCCTGGTGCGGTCGAGGGTCCTGCGGCTTCTGCGGCTCCCGCGGCTTCTCGGGCTCCTGCGGCTTCTCGCTCATGTCGGTACTCCTTGGTTATGGGTGGACTCATCCCCCATCCTGCGGCCAGGACGGGGCTCTAAGTAACGGTGGGGGAGCGGGCTACTTCTTCTTCTCGCGAACGTCGCCCTTGACGTCGCGGACGGTGCGCTTGGCCTTGCCGACCTGCTGCCTCAACTTGCCCTTGGTCTCCTCGGTACGGTTACCGGTGACCTTGCCCTTGATCTCTTCCGCCTTGCCACGAACCTGGTCCTTCATGAAGACCTCCTTGGAAATTGCTTCTGTTACAACAACGTCGGTGTCGAACGACTGGAACGAGGACCTGCCTTATGTGGTGGCCAGTACTTCGCGCCCACGCTTGGACGGAACTGCTCCATTGAGCTCGTGCACCCGAGTCTCCCAGTAGCAGAGGCGCTGGCGAAACCTCTCCGCCTGGGCGACCACCACCGGCACATTGGTCAACTCGACCTCGCGGCGTACCGCTCCTGACTGCGTGGCCATCAGCTGGCGGATTCGCTTCAGAACGTTCTCCTCCATGCCCAGGATCTCGGTATAGATCTGTCTCCAGTAGAGCGCCTGGTCCATCGTGGCGTGACCCGGAACACCCTCACCTTCCATCCCCCGGGTCCAATCTCCACCACGCACCGCGGCGTCGATGTCGGGACGGCTGCGTTTCACCTGAGTCCGCTTCATTTGTGTAGTTCTACGGGCCTGAGCGTAAGAAGATCAGCAACATTGTGAGATCTGGCGCCGCCGAGATTTGTGGTCTGCCGGTTCCGCGAACTGAGTTGAGCCTTTTTCCTTAGAATCCGGGAAAGTGGCGCCGAGAGCGAGATCACGGCCGTCACGCGCGCTCGAGGGAGAGGACCTGAAGACCTCTCACTGCGAGGATGCCCGCCACTGGATGAGCATCTACGCCGATTTCCTCGAGTTCAAGCGGGGGATCCTTGATTGTGTGAGGAGCGATCTGGCAAGTCTCCAGCGGATGGTCCGTCATCAGGGCAAGGAGGTGGCCCTCACAAACCGAGAGTTCCAGCCCTGGCTAGATTTCGTGATCGCCCGCAGCTCTTGCAGTTCCTCCTGGACCATCCCCACCGCTACTCCACCACTTCCCAGATCCTGGGCCAGGCCTGGGCCGACCCGCCCTGTTTCCCGAGAGGTACGCAACTACGTTCGGCGGGTCCGGAAGATACTCGCGGATCTCGCGATCCCGGTGGACCTCGTCAACAAGCCCAGCCACGACTACTTGGATCGTGGCACCCCTCAGGGTAGGAAGGAAGATCCGGGCCATCCAGCGAACCGAAGTCCGTCGATCGTCTCGCGAACTTGGGCTGGAGGCGTCACTAGGACGGTTCGAAGAGCGTCCACTAAGGGGAGCCAAATCGAATTTGAAAATGGCCTTAGCTGGGCACGGTTCGCCGGGCTTACTACAACCGCACCACAACCAGTTGTAGCATCCGGCTCGATTGCGCTATTCACTATCAAGCGAGGACCGGGCTGCGTCGGCAGCTCGCAATGCACTTTGATGTTGCGCGCTGAGCCGCCCGGAAAGTCAGGTCGGCTCAAACCGCGTTAACGCGGAGGTACGTGGTTCGAGTCCACGGCGGCCCACCACCGAAACGAATTCAGGCCGTGCCCGGCGTTGGTCTAGTCGCGGTTGGGAGTGCTGGCGTTCTCTCCGCGACGCTAGGGTTCTTCCGGGAGGAGGTAGAACCGAATGGACGTCGTCGCGTGGCTGCTGGACTCTGACCCGGCGATGCGCTGGCAGGTGATGCGCGACCTTACTGATTCGCGCGAGGAGGACGTCGCGGCCGAGCGTGCCCGCGTAGCCACCGAGGGCTGGGGCGCACGGTTGCTCGCCCTCCAGCGTCAGGATGGCCAGTGGGATGCAGGCACCCCCACCTTTACCTCCACAGCCGCGGCGAACTGGTGGCAATCACTGCCACCCGAGAGGCAAGGCACCCTCTTCCCGCAATGGACCCCCCAGCCCAGGCCCCAGTCATTGCGGCCACTGACGACCTCCTCGGGACTGAGGCCGCACGGTGACCCGCGAGTACGAGCAGACAGTGGCCGTTCAGACGTCAGCGAGTCACGCCAAGTCCTTCGTCTCGGCCATGGTCATCGTGTTTTCTCGAGCTCCTTCGTGACCGCCCAGGGCGAGATTCCAAGGGGAGGCCTCGATTGAAGTTGGCCGTATCATTTCTTGATAGCTGCCATGAGTGAAACAGAGTCGACCCCCGATCTCGCCGCGCGCATCGCCGAGCAGGCGGCGGAGCTGATCCGGCTCGAGATCGCGCTCGCCAAGGCCGAGCTCAAGGAGATGGCGATCACCAACGCCATCGCCGCCGGCGCGTTTGCCGGGGCCGCCCTGATGGCGATCGTCACCCTGCTGGTGGCGATCCCAGTGCTCATCGTCGTCGCCGTCGAGCCGCATTGGCTCGCCGCGCTGGTCTGGATCGTCATATGCCTCGTGGTTGCGGCAGGGCTGGCTCTCTTCGGCCGCGGCAA
>DATBZR010000084.1:0-21476 GCA_036513095.1 Candidatus Dormiibacterota bacterium
TGTGGCCGGTCGCCTTCGCACTGAAGGGGTTGACTGCCGCCGACGAGGCAAGGATCGGCGCGCTCGTAAAGAAAGCAGTGGGCTGAGCCTGCTTGGTCGGGGAGGGGGGATTTGAACCCCCGACCACCTGACCCCCAGTCAGGTGCGCTACCGAGCTGCGCTACTCCCCGTGTCCGGTGGTAATCCTACCCGGCGTCTTAGTTGCGGCCCGCGTAAGCGACCAGGCCTCGGTGCGTGGAGCTGAAGCCCGACTCGCGCAGCAGCGCGTAGACCGGCGAGTCCATCACCGGGACTCCGTCGACCCGCTGAACCTCGACCCGTCCCGACAGGATCGCCATCCCGATCAGCGCCCGCAGGTGATCCTGCGTCACGTCACCACTTGTGAGCAGCGAGCGACCGCCCCGCTCGAGGTACAGCTTGAGGATGCCATCGTCCAGCACGATGTACGCCCCCGCGGTGCGGCCCATGCGGCCGTCGGACCGCGGCCAGGGCAACAGCGAGCCATAAGCGCTTGCGGGGTCGGTCGCCGCCAGGGCGACGATGCCACCGCCAGAATCGCGCAAGGCGCGCAGCCTGTCGACCGCACCCGGCAGGGCGAACTGCGATCCGCCCAACCCCTCGACGAAATAGCCCCGCCGGATGCGACCTGACTCTTCCATAGCCCGCAGCACCGGGTAGAGCGCGGCGAACCCGCCCGGCCAGCCCTCGGCCACGACGGTTTCGCGCGTGAGCACGCCGTAGCGCTGCAGCAGCACACCGGCCTCGGCATGCAGGCGCTCGGTCGGGCCGGCGCCCTCGCCGACCAGGTCCGCGACCCGTGACCAGCGACCAGCAGCCCGCGGCTGCGTCAGACGCGGGAGCCGGGGCCGATGTGGAGACTTTCGAACCGCGGGACCGAGGAGGCGCAGCGGCGCGAACGTGTCGTTCGTGACCTCACCCGACCAGACGAGGTCCCACAGCGCATCGAGGATGGGTTCCTCGTCGCCGCCGCCGCCTGCGTTGTACAGGTCGCGGAAAAAGCTCGCGCCACGCGCCTTCAGGTGCTCTCGCAGCCGCTGATGCAATTCGCCATCCGGCGAATCCGCCGGCTCCGGGACGAGGCGCGGAGAGTCTCCACGCATGTAGAGCGCGACCCTGCCGTCGCTTGCGCCCAGCGAGCCACGCCCAACCCACACCACCTCACCCATCGAGATGAGCTCGTCGAGCAGCCGCGGGCTGTAGCCGCCCACGCGGGCGGCGATCACATCGCGCTCGATCACGCTGGCCGGCAGCGCCGCGCCTTGAAGCTGGAACACCACCTCGAGCAGCCTGTCCACGCCTGTTGCCTTCGCCCCGACCCCGTGCCAGGCGGGCATGAAGCGAGCGACAGCCTCGGATGATACGGACTCGACCTCATGGCGAAGCGCCGCCAGCGAGCGCCGCCGGAGGATCTTCAACACCTCCGGGTGGCAGTACTCGCGGCCCTCTCTCGAGCGCCTGAACTCGCCGGCCAGGACGTCTCCCCGCGCCGCCAGGCGGCTGAGCGCCGCCTCGACCGCGGCCGCCGGGAGCGCCCACCGCCCCGCCGGTTCGCTGCTGACGAACGGCACGTGCGTGCGGGCAAAGCGGCGCAGCAGCGAGTCGATCGGATCGTGGCCCGGGTCGAGGAAGACTTCAGGGAGACCCACCGGCAGGCTGGCGCCAAGCGCCTCCCGGTAGCGCCCCGCGTCCTCGGCGGCGATCCACCTCAGTTGACCCGCCAGTCGCACGGGGACCCCGCGCCGCTGCAGCTCGAGCGATCGCAGCCAGTCTTCGGAGATCCCCCGAGCGGCAGCTTCATCAGCCGTGAGGTCCCCCAGCCGGACCAGCACGTCGTGGGCATCGTCCGCGTCGCGTGGAAACCGCTCAGACAGAAGGCCCTGGAGCTCGAGCTCGACCGCCGCGATCGCCTCGGGGTCCAGCAGCTCGCGCAGGTCTTCGCTGCCCAGGAGCTCCGCCAGCAGCTCGCGGTCCAGAGTCAGCGCCTGAGCGCGGCGCTCCGCGAGGGGCGCATCGCCCTCGTACATGAACTCCGCGACGTACGAGAACAGCAGCGACGACGCGAAAGGGGACGGCCGCTCGGTGTCCACCGCGACCACGCGGATCTCGCGCGATCGAATCGAGCCGAGGAGGCTTTTCAACGCCGGCATGTCGAAGTGATCGGTCATCACCTCGCGCCATGTCTCGGCAAGGATTGGAAAGTCGGGATAATGGCCGGCGACCTGCAGCAGGTTGGCGCTGCGCATCCGCTGCTGCCACAGGGGAGTCCGCTGGCCCGGACGCCGGCGAGGCAGCAGCAGCGACCGCCCGGCGTTCTCTCGGAATCGGGCGGCGAACAACGCGGAAGCCGGAAGTTGCTCCGACACGAGTGCCTCGACTTCCTCGGGGTCAAGCAGCAGCTCGTCTAGAGAGGGCGGAGTCTCGACCTCTGGAAGCTGCATCGCAATTCCGTCATCGGTCCACAAAGCGCGCACGTCGACGCCGAGCCGCTCCCGCAGTCGCGCTTCGAGCGCGAGCGCAAGCGGGGCATGGACCCGACCTCCGAACGGGGTGTGGACGCAAACCCTCCAGTCGCCGATCTCGTCGCGAAACCGCTCCACCACGACGGTCCGGTCGTCGGGCACCGCCCCGGTCGCCGCCGCCTGGTCGTCGAGGTACGCGAGCAGGTTCTTGATCGCGCGGTCGTCGAACCCGGCGCGTTCTCGCAACCGGGTGGCGGCAGCCTGAGGCGTAGCCGCCCGCAGCTCGCGCACCATCTTGCCGAGGGCCGCGCCGAGCTCGACCGGCCGGCTGGGAGCGTCCGCCTTCCAGAAGGCGATCTTGCCGGGCTCACCCGGCGCCGGTGTGACCAGCACTTGGGAAGGAGTGATCTCGGCGATCCGCCACGTCGAGGCCCCCAGCACGAAGGTCTCCCCCACGCGCGTCTCGTAGACCATCTCTTCATCGAGCTCGCCGACCCGGCGCCCGTCGTTCACGAGGTTCACCGAGTAGAGACCTCGATCGGGGATCGTGCCGGGGTTGGTCACGGCGAGGCGCTGGGCACCGGCGCGCCCGCGCAGCGTCCCCGCCACGCGATCCCAAACGATGCGCGGCCGCAGCTCGACGAACTCGTCCGACGGATAACGACCGCTGAGCATGTCCAGCACCGACTCGAACGCTCGCGGCCCGAGGTCGCTGTAGGGATAGGCACGGCGGACGACGCGCCCGAGCTCTTCGACGCTCCACTCGTCCATCGCGCACATCGCGACCACCTGCTGGGCGAGGACATCGAGCGGCTTGCGCGGCACCGAGGTCGATTCGATCCGCCCCTCGAGCATGCCCTCCACCACCGCAGCCGACTCGAGGAGGTCGCCGCGGAATTTCGGGATGATGACGCCGCGCGAGACCTCCCCCACCGAGTGGCCGGCGCGGCCGACCCGCTGGATTCCCGCCGCCACGCTGGGCGGCGCCTCGACCTGTAGCACGAGGTCGACCGCGCCCATGTCGATGCCGAGCTCGAGCGTCGACGTGGCGACCAGGCCTTTGACGACCCCGGCCTTGAGCTGGTCCTCGATGAGCATGCGCTGCTCGCGCGCAATGGATCCATGGTGCGCGCGCACCAGCTCCTCGCCCGCGAGCTCATTGACACGGGCGGCGATGCGCTCGGCCAGCCGACGCGAGTTGACGAAGACGATCGTCGAGCGATGCTCCTGGATCAACTGCAGAAGGCGCGGGTAGATGGCCGGCCAGATGCTGTTGGCGGTGTTTCCGCTTTCATCCTCGACGGCCAGCCTGGCCATGTCATCTACTGGCACCTCGACGCGGACGTCCATGGTCTTCAGCCTCCCGGCGTCGACGATCGCGACGTCGCGGTCGGTGCCGCCCAGAAAACGGCCAACCTCGTCGAGCGGACGCTGCGTCGCGGACAGACCGATGCGCTGCGGCTCGACTTTCGTCAGCTCGCTCAGCCTCTCGAGGCTCAACGCGAGATGGCTGCCGCGCTTGGTCGCCGCGACCGAGTGGATCTCGTCGACGATGACCCAGCGGACCGAGGCGAGGATCCGGCGCGCGGCGCTGGTGAGGAGCAGGAACAGCGATTCAGGGGTGGTGATCAGGATGTCGGGCGGATGACGCTCCATCGACCGGCGCACATCGGTCGGAGTGTCGCCGGTGCGGATCGCGACCGTGACATCCGGTGCTATGCCACCGGCCGCCTCGATCTGATGGCGGAGCCCCACCAGAGGCGAGCGCAGGTTGCGATCGACGTCGTGGGCGAGCGCCTTCATCGGCGAGACATAAAGGACGCGACACCGCTCGGCCTCCGCCGGCACCGGCTCCGTGGTCAGCCGGTCGAGACACCAGAGAAAGGCGGCCAGCGTCTTTCCGCTGCCGGTCGGCGCCGCCATGAGCACGTGACGGCCCGAGGCAACCTCCTGCCAGCCGCGCTCCTGCACCTGCGTCGGGCCGGCGAACGAGGCGAGGAACCAGTCCCGTGTCGCCGGCGCAAAGAGGTCTAGAGAGCTCCCCACGCGATCCAGTTTGACTGGTTCTGGATGCACAAACAAGTGTTCGTTAACGCCCAGGAGCTCGCTCGACTCGCTCACTTGAAGGGCCGTGGGATGATCCTCCCGGCGATGAACGATCCGCAGCGGTTCCGCGAGGTCATGGCCAGCTTTCCCAGCGGCGTCGTCGTGCTGACCGCCTTTGGAAACGACGCCCTTCCCCGCGGCCTGACGGTCAGCGCGTTCTGTGCAGTCTCGCTGGATCCTCCCCTCGCGCTGGCCTGCATCGACAAGACCTCCAACACCCTGCCCGCGGTGCAGCACACGGGCGGCTTCACCGCCAACATCCTTGCCACCGGCCGCGACCAGCTGGCGCGGCGCATGGCGACCAAGGTCACCGACAAGTTCGACGCCATCGCGTGGCGGCGCCCGCGGAGCCCGATCGGCGGTCCGATCCTCGATGACGACATCGCCGCCTATGCCGTGTGCACCTTGCGCGACACGATCGAGGCAGGCGACCACTGGATCCTCATCGGCCTCGTCACCGAGGGCGCGCATCGGGAAGGCGTCGCGCCGATGGTCTTCAGCCGCCGCGGCTACGCGTGATGCTCACACGACGAATGGGATGAGGCGCCTGGTTTTCCGCATGTAGTCGACGTAGGCAGCGCCGAGATGCGTCTCCAATGCCTTCTCTTCGATCCCGATCCGGTACGCATAACCGGCGACCGCCAGGATCAGCGCCGCCAGCGAAGCCCAGTTGACGCAGCAGACGAGGACGCCGAGCAACGTCAGCAGGCCCCCTGTGTAAGACGGGTGACGCACCCAGCGATAGGGCCCTGATTCCACGACCAACTGGCCGGGACGGGTGGAAACCTCGCACGTGAACGAGGCGCCGAGCACGCGGATCGAGTACCAGCGGAGAGCCATCCCGGCGAGCATCAGAACGAGGCCGAATATGAACACCGGCATACGGGGACTCTGGATCGCCGTGCCGGGGACCCAATACGCCGCCTGCATCCCGATCGCGACGCTGGTCCAGACGGACGCGATCACCAACCACTTCGAGCCGGCGTCGTGGTCGGTCGCGCCGGCCGGCAGGCGCCTACGCCGGGAACCAAGCCAGAGCTCGGTTCCGATCCAGACGTAGAGGACGACCCAGAACACGACCACCGACGCGACCGTCGCGTCCGAGCTGCCGATAAACATCGGCGGTCGCACCGGCTCAGCGAGCCTCTGTCAAAGCGTCGGCGACGGCCAGCTGGGAACGAGCTGGGAGAAGCCCGCGGAGAGGATGGTCAGCTTGTTCATCAGCAGCAGCACACCCATCACCATCAGGATTGCCGCGGACACGAGGTCGATCGCGCGGCGATGGTTGTTGACCAGGCGCACGAGCGGTCGCGCGCTCTCCAGTGCGAACGCGAGGATGACGAACGGAAGGCCCAGGCCCAGGCAGTACGCGATCATCAAGCCGAGGCCCTGCGCCGTCGTACCCGACGTGACTGCCGAGCTGAGGACCGCGCTCAGCGTGACGCCGATGCATGGGGTCCACCCGCTGGCGAACCCCATCCCCAGGACGAAGCCGCCCGCCACCCCGCCCGTGCGCGGGGCCTGTTTCATTGCTCTGTACTCGCCCATCAGGAACGGGATCCGAATCAAGCCCGCGACCTGGAGCGCCATCACGATCACCAGCACGCCTGCGACGACCGGCACATAAGCGCGCACGGGCTGCACGACCAGCGAGAAGACGTAGAAGAAGAGGATGAAGATCAGCGAAAGGCCGGCGACGAAGCTGAGCCCCGCCAGAGCGACCGGCATCGACGGGGAGGTGCGCTGCATCGTGATGGTTCCGCCGCCGCCGGTCACGGTGACGGGCTGGGCCGCCCTCGCCCCCAGATAGGCGAGGTAGGCGGGCACCAAAGGCAGCACACACGGCGACACGAACGAGACGAGGCCGGCCAGGACCGCGATCGGCAGGCTGATGCCGTCGAGGGTGCCGGTGGACGCCAGGAAAAGGCTCGTCATCGCCCTGGAATCGCGCTCGCCCGCGGCACGGACCCATGGTAGCCCCCTACCCTTAAGGCTCGTGACCACAACGCTGCCCGGCCGCTCGCAGGTGGACACGCGGTTCACCTGGGACCGCGAGAGCGTGTTTTCCGACGAGGCCGGTTGGGAGCAGGCGGTCGAGACGATTGTCGCCCGGCTGCCGGACCTGGCAGAGTTCCGCGGCCATCTCGCGGACTCGCCCGACGCGCTTGCCGACTGGTTCGACGCGAACGAGAGCGCGCACCGGCTGATGGGCAAGGTGATGGTCTACACCACGATGTCTTACTCGGTCGACACCGGGAACCAGGCGGCGCTCGCGCGCGTAGACCGCGCGCGCTCCGTGGCGGCGCAGCTGGGAGCAGCCACCTCGTTCGCGCTCCCGGAGATGATCGCGATCGGCATCCCGAAGCTGCGCGAATGGGTGGCGACCACACCCAGGCTCGCGCACCTCGGCCACTACTTCGACCGCATCGAGAAGCTTCAGAAGCACGTTCGCAGCGCCGAGGTGGAGGAGATCCTGAACCAGGTGTCGGACCCCCTCGCGACCGCGCTGGCCGTTCACGGCGTCCTCGCCAACACAGACCTCAAGTTCGCTCCGGCCATCGGTACGAGAGGCGACCAGCACGAGGTGGCCCAGGGCACGATCAGCGCGCTCCTCACGAGCCCGGATCGCGAGGTCAGGCGAACTGCCTTCGAGAACTATGCGGACGCGCACCTCGCGATGCAGCACGCCATGGCGGCCAGCCTCGCCGGCGGCATCAAGCGCGACGTTTTCTACGCCCGAGCCAGAGGCTTCCCGTCATCCCTGGCGGCTGCGCTCGAGCCGAGCCACGTGCCACCCGGCGTCTACCACAACGTCATCCGGACGTTCCGCGACAACGTGGGCACGTGGCATCGCTACTGGCGGGTCCGGCGCAAGGCGCTGGGCCTCTCCACGCTCAAGCCTTACGACACGCGCGCGCCAGTCGGACAGTCGACGCTCAACGTGCCGTATGAGCAGGCCGTCGATTGGATCGCCGAAGGCGTCAGGCCGCTGGGCGAGGAGTACGTGCAAACCCTTCGCCGCGGAGCGCTGGAGGATCGCTGGGTCGACGTCTACCCCAACAAGGGCAAGCGCATGGGCGCGTTTTCGACAGGAGTCCCGGACACTTTTCCCTTCATCTTCATGAGCTACAACAACGACATCTACTCGATGAGCACCCTGGCGCACGAGCTGGGCCATTCGATGCACTCGCACTACGCGCGCAAGACGCAGCCGTTCCTCTATTCGAACTACGGGCTGTTCCAGGCCGAGGTGGCGTCGAACATGCACCAGGCGCTCGTCCGCCGCCACCTCCTGGCCACCCATAAGGAACCGGCGTTCCAGGTCGCGGTGATCGAAGAGGCGATGTCGAACTTCTATCGCTACTTCTTCATCATGCCGTCGCTGGCGAGGCTGGAGCTGGAGGTGCACGAGCAGGTCGAGCGCGGCGGTGCGGTCACGGCCGAATATCTCAACCACCTGATGGCCGACCTGATGACGGAGGTGTACGGCTCAGAGGTCGAGATCACCGAACCCGATCGCGAGCGCATCGGGTCGACGTGGGCACAGTTCCACACCCACCTGTACAGCAACTTCTACGTGTATCAGTACGCGACGGGGATCGCGGGCGCCGACCACCTGGTCCAGCGAGTCGCAGATGGCGACGCGCGCGCTGCCGAGTCCTACCTGGCGTTCTTGAGGAGCGCCGGATCGATGTACCCGCTGGAGGGGCTGCGGCTGGCCGGCGTGGACATGACGTCGCCGGAGCCGGTCGAAGCGGCCTTCGCGACGCTGGCCCGGATGGTGACGCGCCTGGAAGAGCTGACCGGGGGCTAGCGGAAACCCTCGATTCCCGCATCGGACTGGTAGATGCGGGTTTCAACCCAAAACGAAATCCGCCTAGGACTGGCGCATGCGGGTTTGGAGCTGGACTAAGCCCGAAGCACCATGCGGTAGAGATTCGATTCGCGCAGCTCAAACCCCATGCGCTTGTACAAACGATTCGCCGCTTCGCGCGAAACGCGCGACTGAAGCTCGGCGACCTGCGCACCTTTTTCCCGGGCGATCTCCAGGCACGCGTTCACGAGTGCAGTGCCCGCACCCTGGCCGCGCGAAGCCTCGTCTACCACAACTTCGTCGATGCGCGCCTTGACCCAGAACGGCGTCGTGTAGACGATCACAGTGGCGGTGCCGACGATGTCCCGCCGGTCCCGCGCCAATAGAAGCGTGACCGACGGATCCGCCACGATCGCCTGCAGCCTCTCCATCGTCGGGACGGGGAGCGTCGGGTTCAGCTGAGGCAATAGCCAGGCGAGGACCTTCAGCGTTTCAGGTCTCGCCTCCTTGACGACTTCGATCCCGATCATCGCAGACAGGCTAGATGAGGCGGAGCAAGGCAGCGGTTGCCGCCGCAGAGGCTACGACGACGAGGAATGGGGCCCGCAGCAAAACCATCCCGATCGCCACGATGAGCGCGGTCGTTCTCACGTCCACCACGAGGTGATGACCGGTGGAGAAGGTCAGTGTCGCGATCAGCGCCGCGAGCAGCGCGACAGGGACCAGGGGAACAGTGCGCTGCACGCGCGCGTCCTCCAACACGCTCGCCGGCAGCGAAAGTCCCGCCAGCTTGAGCGCGTAGCACGCGGCGCACGCGACCAGCACGCCGGCCCACATTATCGGCGCGACCTCGCGATGCCGAAGATGGCAACGAGGACCGCGACGATCAGCAGCGGAACGCCCGATGGTACGAACGGCAGGCAGACGAGCGCGACCACGCCGGCGCCCAGCGCGATCGCCATAGGTTCCCGCGCGCGCAGCCGCGGCGCGAGCAGGGCGAGGAAGGCGGCCGGCGGTGCGGCGTCGAAGCCGAGCACCTTGGGGTCTGGTAGGGCATGCGTGGCAAGGGCCCCGATGAGCGTGCCCAGGTTCCACAGCGTGAACACCGCGAGTCCGGTGGCCCAGAAGGCCAGCCCGCTCTCGGCGACCGAGTCGCGGGCGATGGCCATCGCGGTCGTCTCGTCGATGACGAAATGCGCGGCCGCAATCCGCCTCCAGCGGCTCCTGTCGAGCAGCGATGCGAGCCTCATGCCGTAGAGCGCGTTGCGCGAGCCGAGCAGCGCCGCTGTCGCCGCCCCCGCCCACACGCTGCCGCCCGCTCCCACGACGCCGACCAGCGCGAACTGCGACGCGCCCGTGAACATCAGGAGCGAGAGCGCGCAGGTCTGCAGCAGCGACAGGCCCGCGGCCGTGGAGATCGCGCCAAACGAGAGGGCATAAGCGCCAGTGGCGACGCCGATGCCCAGAGCGTCCCGAATCACTCCCCGGCGGGTAGTCGAATCCACCCGCAGAAGTTAACCGGTGGCTAGTGCATCGCAGCGCCGGACGGAGTCAGGACCCACCAAAGGCCCCCGAAGCCGTTGACGCCCTGCCCGGTCGTGTCACCCGCGGCTTTGTCCTTGATGAAGTAGTAGAGGGGGTGTCCCGCGTAGGTCACCTCGATCTTCCCATCGGTGCGGGTCGTGGTCCCGAGCAGCGACGCGGTCGCGCCTGCACCCGCCTGCGGAGCCCCGGTCGTGAGGACCGGCGGCCAGATCGACGCGCAGGACGTGTAGCACGTGGAGGTCGTTCCGGTATCGACCACGAACAGGTAGACGGTCATGCCCTTTCCGTCGACCAGGATCTGTCCGGATAGGTTGGCATTGGTCGCGACCGCGATCGTGGTGCCGGTTGTTGCGGCCGGGCTCGGGGACGGGTTCGGCGAAGGGCTGGAGGCCGCAGTCGGGGACGATGTGCCGCCGCAACCCACGGCGAGCAGCGCCGACGCGATTGCACCTGTGATCGATAGTTTCGTTTGCATACATCCGGATACCGAGCCGGGTTACGCGAGGCCTACTCCGGGGTTACGTACGCCGCGGTCAACCCGCCGTCGACGAGGAACGTCGAGCCGTTGACGTAGCTGGACTCGTCGCTGGCGAGAAACAGCGCGGCGTTCGCGATCTCACGCGCCTTCGCCAGCCGGCCCATCGGGAGGTGGATGCGGCGCCGCTCGTACGCTCCCGGGGTCTCCGAGAAAAGTCGCATCAGGAGCGGCGTTTCCACCGGTCCGGGGCACAGCGCGTTGACCCGAACACCCTGTCTTGCGAACTGCACCGCGAGCTCGCGGCTCATCGAAAGAACCGCGCCCTTGGAGGCGGTGTATGCGATCTGTGAGGTCGCCGCGCCCATCAGCGCGACGAACGAGGCCACGTTGATGACCGAGCCGCCGCCGGCCTTCAGCAGATGGGGTATGCCGTACTTGCAGCAGAGGAAAACACCCTTCGCGTTCACGGCCTGCACGCGGTCCCATGCGTCCGGCTCGGTGGTGAGGATGGAATCGTCGTCCGGCGGCATGATGCCCGCGTTGTTGTAGAGCACGTCCACCCGGCCGTAGCGCTTTTCCGTTTCGGCGTACATCGCCTGTACGCTCTTGGGATCGCTGACGTCCGCCTGGAAGAAGAAGGCTTCCCTGCACTCGGCCGCGGCCTTCTCACCCGCCTCCTTTCCGACATCGGCGACGCACACCCGCGCGCCTTCGGAGGAGAACAGGATCGCCGCCTCGCGGCCGATGCCGCCGGCTGCGCCGGTGATCACCGCGACCTTACCGTCGAGTCTACCCACGCTCAAAAAGCCTCGCGCGCTCGTAATCGGTCACGACCTTGTCGAACATCGCCTGCTCAGTTTGCGCGTAGTTGAGATAGTGGTCGACCACGTCGTCGCCGAACGCCTGACGCGCCATCTTTCCATGCTCCAGCTCCGAGATTGCCTCGCGCATCGCGTGAGGGAACCTTTTGACATCGGACTCGTACGCATTGCCTTTGAACTCGGGCGGCAGCTCGAGCTTCTGCTCGATTCCGTGCAGGCCCGCCGCAAGCAGGGCGGCGAAGGCGAGGTACGGGTTGGCGTCCGCGCCGGGGATTCGCGACTCGGCTCGCAGGTGCTGGCCGTGGCCGACGATCCGGAAGCCGCACGTACGGTTGTCATGGCCCCAGGCCAAGGTGGTCGGCGCCCAGCTTCCCGCCGCGTAGCGCTTGTACGAGTTGATCGTGGGCGCTAGAAAGATCGCGAGCTCGGAGGCGTGCGCGATGTGGCCCGCGAGGTACTGCTTGAAGGTTGCGGACTCTCCGTCGAACACGTTGCGGCCGCCCTTCCACAGGCTGGAATGGATATGGCAGGAGCTCCCGATCCAGCGGTGGTCCGGCTTCGCCATGAAGGTCACGGAGCAGCCGTGCTGATGGGCCATCTCCTTGATGCCGTTCTTGTAGATCACATGGTTGTCGGCCATAGTCAGCGCGTCCGAGAAGCGGAAGTTGATCTCCTGCTGGCCGGGCCAGGCCTCCCCCTTCGAGCTCTCGACCTGGATCCCGGCGGCCTTCATGCCCTTACGCACCGCACGGATGAAGGGCTCGTCGTAGGTCGTGGCGAGGACGTGGTAGTCAAGGATGTAGGGGACCGAAGGGGTGAGGTCGATGTAGTGCTTCGCGTGCGCTTCGGCGTACGTCTCTTTGAGCAGGTAGAACTCGAGCTCCGATCCGAACATGGGCTCGAAGCCCAGCTTGCGGGCGCGCTCGATCTGCGCGCGCAGGACCTGCCGGGGTGACGGCCGCACCGGCTTGCCGTCGTGCCAGGCCACGTCGCAGAGGACCATCGCCGTCGCCTCCAGCCACGGCACGAGGCGCAGCGTCTCGAAGTCGGGGACCATGTCGAAGTCCCCGTAGCCCTGCTCCCAGCTGGCCATCTTGTAGCCGGGGACCACGTCCATCTCCATGTCGACGGTCATCAGGTAGTTGCAGCCTTCGGTGGACTCGCCGTTGTACGACGTCTCGACGAAATACTCGGCGTCGATGCGCTTGCCCATCAGGCGTCCCTGCATGTCGGTGAACGCGACGACCACCGTGTCGATCTCGCCGGCCGAGACGGCGTGCGCGAGGTGCTCTTTCGTTAACAAGGGCTAGAGCTTCTTGCCGCGGCCGCGAGCTCGGGCGACAAAGCGCTCGAAGAGGTTGCGCGCCCAGGGCAGGTCGCTGGTCAGCTCCTCGGGGTGGCACTGCACCGCGACTATGAGCCCATCGTCGGACTCGACTGCCTCCACGGTCCCGTCCTCTCCATGCGCCGTTTGCTGTAGCCCTTCGGCGAGCTGCTTGATCGCCTGGTGGTGAAAGCTGTTGACTCGGATCTTGTGCTCGCCTGCGGCACGTCCCAGCTCGGACGAGGGGTCGACCTCGATCGTGTGGGCCAGGTGGCTGCGCCCGAGCCCGCGCACCTCGTGGCCCTCCAGGTGCTGTACCAGCGAGCCGCCCATGGCGACGTTGATCACCTGCTGGCCCCGGCAGATGCCCAGGACCGGGAGGTCACGCTCGCGGGCCTGGTGGAACATGGCGAGCTCGGTCTCGTCCAGCTCGGGGTCGGTCTCTCCGACCTTCTCGTCTCGTCTCTCTCCGTAGAAGGACGGGTCGACGTCCCAGCCTCCTGGCAGCAGAAGCCCGTCGACTGCAGGCAACGCCGTAGTGCCGGGGACGAGGTCCACGGGATCGGCGCCGGCCGCAACCACCGCACGTCGGTATGGCACGTAGTACTCCAGCCCCCGCCGGGGGTGGACCGTGATCCCGATCTTCGGACGGTCGTCCCTCACTGAGGGGCTTCGCTCAACTGACGAGCGCGCCGCCAAGCTCGGATTCGATCCTCGCAAGCTCTTCCGGAGTCCCTTGCACCTTCGGTCCCTTGAACCAATTCTTCGCTGAGAGGAACCAATAGCCTCCCGAGTAGATCAACACTACCCCCACGGCGACGATGGCGTAGTTGAAGTTCAACGCCGTGATGGGCGACGCCTGAGGAAGCACGAACAGGATCGCGATGAAAACGATCCAGATCACGGCGATGATGCCAACCGGCCGGCTCCACTGGCCCAACTGCCAGGGACCGGCTTTGAATGATGCCCCCGCAATCAGTCGCAGCAGGATGGGGATGCCGTATGCGATGTAAAGACCGATCGTGGCGATGGATGTCACAGCGAAGTACGCAGCCGGATTCCACAGGTACGGCACGCCGAGGATGAACGCGCCCACCGCGGCAAACCAGATCGAGTTGGTCGGAGTACGGGTGCGCGGGTTGATCCGGTGCCAGAACTGCGAACCCGGAACGGCGCCGTCTCGCGAGAACGCGTAGATCATCCGAGAGTTGGCTGTGACTGACGACATGCCGCAGAAGAACTGCGCGCCGATCGCGATCAGTAGAAGGAACAGGCCTCCGTTCTTGCCCAGGGCATCGATGAAGATCTGAGCCGCCGGGGTCACCGCGGAGGCTTCGGTCGAATAGCTCTGGATCGCGCTCGTCACGCCGATCAGCAGCACCCAGCCGGCGATCAGCGAGATGATGATCGACCACACGATGCCTCGCGGACCCGCGATCGCCGCGTTGTGTGTCTCCTCGGTCATGTGCGCGGAAGCGTCGTAGCCCGTGAACGTGTACTGGGCGAGCAGCAGGCCGATGGCGAAGACGTAGATCGGCGCCCCGCCGAAGCTGAAGCCAGTGTTGTTGGTGAAGTTCGTGAAGATGAAGGACAGCGACTGGTGGCTCTTCGCGAAGAAGACGAGCGTAAGCACGATGACGGCGACGCCGACCAGGTGCCACCACACGGAGATGTCGTTGAGCAGCGCCACCAGTGCGACGCCGAACGTGTTCAGCAGCCCATGCAGGAACAGAACGACCGCGAAGATGAGCACGATCCAGCGGGGTGTGCTCGGGTAGTTGAAAGCCGCGTTGAGGAAGGCGTCCGCGAAAAGGGCCAGGCCGAAGTCGATGCCGGCCGTGACGGCCACCTGACCGAGCAGGTTGAACCACCCGGTGAACCAGCTCCATCCAGCGGAATTCTTTCCACCGAGCTTGGCGGCCCAGTAGTACAGGCCCCCGGCAGTCGGGTAGGCCGAGCAAACCTCCGCCATCGCGAGGCCGACGAGGAGGACCATGATTCCGACCAGGGGCCAGCCGATGCTCATCTCGACCGGGCCGCCGGTGTTCATGCCGTAGCCGTAGAGGGTCAGACAGCCCGACAGGATCGAGATGATCGTGAAGGAGACGGCGAAGTTGGAGAACGTCGACATCCGCCGGCGCAGCTCCTGGGCATAACCCAGCTTGTGGAGTGTTTCGACGTCGGCAGAATTGGCCTGGACGCTCATTGATCTCTCCCCTTAAGGCGCCGCTTCCCACAAGCGCCGTCGACCGCTGGTAGCGTTGCGGCGAAGCTAACAGGGGTTAGGATCGTTGTCAAGAATAATTCGATCGGGGGCACAATGGGCGAGGATGTAATAAACGTCACAAGGGCCGAGTCTCCCCTCCCGGCCGGGCCGACCTCTCCCCCAGGCGGGGAGGCCAGGGTCGGCGAGCTGGTGAGGCACCGGCTGAACGACCTGAGCCCGGCCGAGCGCAAGCTCGCCAGGGTCCTGCTGGCGTCCTACCCAATTGCCGGGCTGGAGAGCGTCGCGAGGTTCGCCGAACGCGCCCACGTCAGCCCGCCCACGGTCACCCGGTTCATCACGAAGCTCGGCTTCAGCGGCTACCCGGAGTTCCAGGAAACGCTGCGCCACGAGGTCCAGGCGCGGCTCAGCTCGCCGCTCGCCAGGTACCGCGACGATCAGCCCGTCCGCGGCACGGATTCCGTGCTCCTGGCCGCGCTGGACGTCGCCGCCGACAACCTGAAGGCGACGGTGGACGTCCTCTCGCATCGCGACGTCAACGAGGCCGTGGAGATCATCGGAGACGTCCGGCGGCGTGTCATGGTGCTGGGCGGGAGGGTGAGCGCGCCGCTCGCGCGATACCTCGCCGCGCAGCTCCATCTCCTGCGGCCGGGGATCGCCCTTGTCGACTCAGAGCGCAGCGCGCCCGCGCAGCAGCTGATCGACATGCGGCGGGGCGATGTCCTGGTCGTGTTCGACTACCGGAGGTACCAGGCCGACACGATCGAGAGCGCGCGCGTCGCTTCCGCGCAGGGCTGCAACGTCATCCTGTTCACCGATCCATGGCTCTCGCCGGCCTCGGGGTTTGCACGGCAGGTGATCGTGACCAGCGTCGACACGGAGGGGCCGTTCGACTCGCTGGTCGGGGCGATGGCGGTCGTCGAAGGGGTGGTCGCGGCGGTGCTTGGGCGGCTCGGACCTCGCGCCCAGGCACGCATGCAGAGCCTCGAGCGGTTGCGAGCGGGCGACGTGTTGGAGGACACCGACCAACCGTCCGGCTAGGCGCCCGGCTGCGCCAGGGAAGGACCTCCGGCTTACCGAATTGAGCTTGAATCCGGGGTGAGAAAACCTGCGTAGACTCGTTATACGGGGTAGCCGATGAGCGATCGGATCTCAGCGGTCGGGGTGAGCGATACGCGCGGACGCATGAGGGTGCTCAGCGTCGGGCTGCAGCTGGCTGTGGTCACGCTGGCTTACTGGTTGGCGGCGATCGCGAGCTTGCGGCTCGCGCTCGTTCACGGCCAGGTGACTCCGATCTGGCCCCCCACCGGGATCGCCCTGGTTGCGATTCTCGTGTTCGGACGGCGGGTCTGGCCGGCGGTGTTCCTCGCCGCCCTCGCGGTCAACCTGCCCATCGGCCCGTCCCCGTTGGGCGCCGCCTTCATCGCGGCGGGCAACACGCTTGCTCCGCTCACCGCCGCAGCCCTCCTCAAACGAGCCGGCTTCCGGATCGAGCTCGACCGCCTGCGTGATGCCGGCGCCATCATCGTGCTCGGCGCCCTGGTCGGCATGACGATCAGCGCCACGGTTGGCACATCGGTGCTGGTGCTGTGGGGCGGCTTGCCTCTCGGCAGCTTCTGGTCGAGCTGGGCGGTCTGGTGGGCGGGGGATGCGATGGGGGTGCTGTTGGTGGCCCCGTTCATCCTCAGCCTCCTGCCCAACGCAAAGGCTCCGGCGCCGACGCTGCGAACTGCAGCGGAGCTTGTCGCACTCCTGCTTCTGATCGGCATCGTGACCTTCGTGCTTTTCCAGAACAGCCTGCGCCTCGAATACCTCGTCTTTCCGCTGATCACGCTGGCGGCCTGGCGCTTCCACCTGCGCGGCGCAGCCCCCGCGGCCCTGGTCGCATCGGGGGTCGCGATCTGGGCGGCCGTGCAGGGAACAGGTCCTTTCGCCGACGAGAACCTGTTCCAGAAGATGGTGATCCTGCAGGTGTTCAACGTCTTCCTCGCCCTCACGTCATTCGTGCTTGCGGCTTTCATCGAGGCGCGCACCCGAGCTGAAGAGATGACGCGCCTCTACGTGTCCGCAGCCGCGGCCAGCCAGACCAAGAGCTCTTTTCTGAACATGGCGGCCCACGAGCTGAGGACTCCGCTGACCGTATTTACGGGATACCTGTCGCTGCTGTCAGGCGGCTCGCTCGGTAAACCGCCCAACGCATGGGTAACCCCGATCAACATCCTCGTACAGAAAACCGGGGAGATGGAGAGGATTGTCAGCGATCTTCAGAACGCCTCTCGTCTCGAGGTCGTCGACCCGCACCTCGACCGTCAAGCTATCGATCTGCGAAAGGTCGTCGAGGACGCAGTCGAGCGGGCCGGCCCGCGAGCCGAACTTCTTCGTGCAGAGGTGGTGCTCAACCTGCCTCCTGATCCGGTTCTGGTTGAGGTTGATGAGGACCACCTGGGTCGCGTCATGGATGACCTCTTGAACAATGCATTCACGTACACGATCCGGACGCCGCGGCTCGCGATCAGGCTGTCCACTCGCTCTCGTAAGGCAATCGTTCGGGTGGAAGACAACGGAGTCGGCATCCCCGCCGTTGAGCGCGAGCGGGTTTTCGACCGCCTGTACCGGGTCGTTGACCCGCAGGTCATCGTGCCCGGCATCGGGCTTGGGCTGTTCATCTGCCGCCAGCTGGCCCAGAGCTACGGCGGCAGCCTCGTGGTCGAGAGCAGCACACGCGGCAAGGGCAGTGTTTTCGCGCTGGTCCTGCCGCTCTCCCGTACGACCTCGTCCGAGCAGCTGAAAGAGGCGCAGGCCGGCTGAAAATCGGCTAGCGCCGGAACTCCGAGATCCACCGCCATGCCGGGCCCTGTTTGCCGTTGTCCATTTCCGGCTTAGCCGCTTGCCGCCTCGACTTTGGGCCGCAGAACATCCATGCGTTCCCAATCGGCTGTCCTCAGTTGAGCGCCCGATCGTGAGATCGCCTCATACAGGTCGAGGGCGCGGCCGAAGCAGTACTTGGCGCGGGGAGCCTCACCGCGGAGCTCGCGAATCGTCCCCTCCTCAGCAAGCAGCGCCGCATACATGCGGACGCGGTCGATGTCGTGCTTTCCGATCAGGTCGACGACGCTCGTGGCATCGAGGCGTTCGAACACCGGCCCGAGATTACCGAGCACCAGGTCAGAGGTCTTGCGGACCACGATGAGGGCGAGGTCGAACTCCCCCGCGCGGATGAGCGCGGCGATCTCTGCGATGGCCGCGGCGCATTGCTCGATCATCCGCATGAGGTAGTCGCGCTGAACGATGCTCACATGGCTCTCCGGCAAGGCATCGTCACGACGAGCCCAAGCCTACGCACCATGAGCGTGCTGGACCGAATTCGCTCGCGGTTCCCCATGGCCAACACGATATGGCCTTCTCATGGTCCGTATCGGCGATGACAGTCGATGCGGCCCGGAGCCAAAGCCGGCTACGAACGAGGCGGAGGCGTCACAGACCGAGCGCGTCAGATGCCGAGCGCTTCTTGCACGCGGGCGAGCAGCTCGAGCGGCGAGAACGGCTTGGTCAGGTAGAAGTCGGCGCCGGCCGCCATGGCCGCGGTTCGGTCGGCTCCGAGGGCCCGTGCCGTCATCACGATCACCCGGACGGCGTCGAGGCTCGGATCGCTCCTGATCGACGCCAGGATCTCGAGGCCCGTCCGGCCCGGCATCTGGATGTCGAGGAGCACCAACGACGGCCTGTGCCGCTTGATCAACGCCCAGGCCTCGTCGCCATCGGCGGCCTCGACCACCCGGTAGTTGTCGGACTCGATGGTGGTATGCACGAGGAGGCGCATGCTCGGCTCGTCATCAGCGATGAGCACGGTCGCCAGGGTCTGCAGCGCGGGCGGCCTTCTGGGCATCAGCCGTCGATCACTCTTTCGCTAGAGCCGCGGCGATGAGACTTGCCGCGGCTTGAGTCGCCCCGGCTTCCTTTGGCATCACAGCGGTCACGCCGGCCTTCTCCAGCGCTGAGACCTCGTCCGGAGCGAGCTGCTT
This sequence comes from Candidatus Dormiibacterota bacterium, assembly GCA_036513095.1. Taxonomy (GTDB): domain Bacteria; phylum Chloroflexota; class Dormibacteria; order Dormibacterales; family Dormibacteraceae; genus Palsa-870. The sequence goes on from DATBZR010000084.1 coordinate 18,815, forward strand.
CACCGTCAGCACCACGACCGGCACCGCCGGGCCAGTGTCTGCTCCCAGCCGCGCCACAAAGTCCTCACCCTGCAGACCTGGCAGCAGGAGATCCGAGACGACCGCGCGCGGCTTCATACCTTCCTTCAGCAGACGTTGGGCGGTCTCAGCGTCGGCCGTGCGCACGGCCGTCAGGCCGCGCGCCACGAACTGTTCCTGGAGGAGGCGTCCGAAACCGGTGTCGTCCTCGACGATGAGGACGTCTGCCACCTTGGGGCCGGGTTCGGCCACCGGCACCGTGAACTGGAAACGCGAACCCTTACCGGGCCCGTCCGAGTGAACCGCGACCTCCCCACCCTGTGCCTCGACGATCCTCCGATTGATCGCTAGACCCAGGCCGGTTCCCTTGATCAGGCGGCGATCGCCGCCCTCCACGCGGTAGAACGTCGCGAAGAGCTTCGGCAGCTCGCCGGCAGGCAGCCCAAGGCCGTTGTCCTGGACATCGATAGTGACCATCCCGCCGGCCAGGCTGGTGGTCACGAGTATGTCGCCGCCGTCGGGCGAGTACTTGCGGGCGTTGGACAGAAAGTTGGACAGCACCTGCAGGATCGAGTCTGTGTGGATAGATGCCCTGCATGCTGAGGGTGTAGCCCCCCGGAGCGTTCACGGACTCGAACCCACTCAACCCAGATTGGCAATATATGTGAAGCAACATGGACGCACCCAAGCTGGTCAAAACCAGTCTCGATGGGCAGATTGCCGACCTTGCCAGAACCGCCGGCCACCGAACTGTTGCAACCTGGGCCTGCGACTGCGCCGAGCGCGTCTTGCCATTGTTTGAGGCGCAGTTCGCGGAAGACGATCGCCCTCGACTGGCGATTCGAGCAGGTCGTGCCTGGGTGACGAGCGGGGTCTTCCGGATGGCCGATATACGCAAGGCATCGCTGGATGCCCATGCCGCGGCCCGCGGTGCTTTGAAGCACCAGGCTGCTCGGTCGGCTGCACGTGCCGCCGGCCAGGCGGTGGCGGCTGCACACGTTCCCAGCCACGCGATCGCCGCGGCCGTCTACGCCGCGACGGCTGTGAGAGACAACGCCGCGGCGCCCGACGCAAGCGCCGCTGCCGCCGGCGAACGCGGTTGGCAGCATCGACACCTGCTGGAGCTCTCGCAACGCTGAAACGTTGAGCTCAGGTGATTTCCCCCGACGACGTCTGGAGACCTTAGGGACGTTGGTTAGACGGCCTCGCGAAGCCAGGCCTGCTGGTAATGCGTTCGTAGTCCGCCTGCGTATCGATGTCTATGGGGTGCGTTAGGTCTGTTTCCACAGGGAGGCTTACCACCTGTTCGGGGCGCCCTCGGATCACGGCTCGGCAGCCCACGTCCCCCTCCAGGGTCATCAGGTCGCCCCACAGCTCGCGATTCAGCACCACCGGCGGGTGGAGCAGGCCGTTGAAGCTGAGCGCGGCGGCCGGAAGGCCTGAGCTCGCTTGCAGCTCGAGCAGCCGGTTCAGCAGCGCCGCGTCGACGTCCGGCTGGTCACCCAGGATGACCACCACGCGGTCGACGTCCGCCCCGAGGGAGGCAACCCCTGCCCTCAGCGACGAGGCCATGCCGGAGGCGTGATCTGGATTCACCAGCACGCGGGCGCGGCCCAGGTCTACGCGGCTCTGGATCTCATCTGCCGCCGCCCCAAGCACAATCAGGACGTCGTCGAGATTGGAGGCGTTGACCTGCCCGACCACGAGCTCGAGCAGCGGCTTGCCTCCGACCATCAGCAATTGCTTGGGGCTGCCCATCCGGCGCGAGGAGCCGGCCGCGAGCACCAGGCCGGTGCTGCTCATGCCTCTAGGCTTCGATGCGGCGGAGGTAGCGCTCGGGTTGCTTTTCGAACTCGTCCTGGCACCCGGACGAGCAGAAGCAGTAGGTCGTGTCTCGATAGACGGCTTTGTGCTGCGACGTGAGCGGGTCCACGGTCATGCCGCAGACCTGGTCGGTCGCGAAGACGACTGGAGATGCCTCGACGGGCGCGGGCACGTGCCCCCGTTTACGTCGTGCCGTGACCACCTCGGCGAGCGCCAGGAGCGCGATCTCCTGCTGGCTCACGCCCCGCACCTTGCCGGCCGGGGCCTCGCCCGAGGACTTTGCGGCCGATGTCGTGCTCGGCAGCTTCGACCTGGCCGGCGCCAACCCCTGGAGACGTGCGGCTGCATCGCCGACGTCAACCCGGGCGGCCGATGTCGACGATCAGCTGCGGCTGGGAGAAACGAAGCTTGAGAAGGGGGATGAGGCTCTGGCCGCCGGCCATGACCTTGGCGTCGTCGCCGCGCTGCGCGAGGATGGACAGGGCTTCGGCGAGTGTCGTGGGGGCGCTGTAGTCGAAAGCGGCCGGAAACATCGTTTACCCTCCCTCTGACGGAACGAAAAAGCGGCGGGTCACAACCCCGGCCCACGCCGTTGTAACACCGGATAGTTGCGTTGTCAAACAGTGGCGCTCAGCGCTTTGGTCCGACAGCGATACCATCTTAGTCGTGGTCACAGAAGCTGCGAAAGCCCTGAGCGCGGAGGAGATCTCAGAGCTCTGCGTGCGCCACACCCTGTACGACTGGTCGGCCCAGTCGGCGCTTCAGCCGATGGCGGTCGCGAGCGCCAGGGGCGTGCACTTCACCACCGTCGACGGGCGAC
>DATBZR010000085.1:0-3696 GCA_036513095.1 Candidatus Dormiibacterota bacterium
CCGCGCAGAGCGCCGGCCGGCAACGACAGGCCGACAACCACCGGAAAGTCCTTGTCAGCCTCGACAAGATCATCGGCTCCCTGCAGGCGCTGCGCCCGGAGGGAACCGACAATGCCTGACCGGGTCGAAAGGCTCCGCGAAGCGGCACAAGCCCGTCACGAGAGCACCCTGCGCCGGGCGAAGAACGCCCTGCAGCTCCTGGCCAGGCGCGGTGAGGCAGTCACCTTCCGCCGTGTCGCCGAGGTCGCGGGCGTCTCTCGGTCCTGGCTCTACCGCCAACAAGACCTGTGTGAAGAGATCAACCGGCTCCGTGCTGCGTCACAAAACCGTCCGGGAGTCCTGCCAGCGGCTGAGCGAGCAACCACCGACTCGCTGCGCCAGCAAGCGCGCACCTATCGCGACGAGATCAACCGCCTACGGACCGAGAACCAGGCACTGCGTGAGGAACTGGCCCGCAGGCTCGGTGCCGCTCGCGCCGCCGCAGTCACGAGACGATCGTGACCATCGTCGAAGACATGTCTACAACGAGAAAGACCTTCCAACACAAGGGATCACGCCTCCGGGCTACAGAGAACTCTGATTATGCCGACGTTTGCGTTATGCCGATGTTTCCGGGAACGTCCTGTTCACCGGGGGTGGCTGCCTGGAAATTGTCGGCATAATCAGAGCGCCTCCAAGAACGCGATCAGTGAGTCCGGTGGCCGATAGCGGCCCGGCTTCGCGGCGAGCGGGGTGACGCGGTCGATCGCTTCCTGTTTGTGGCTCATGTCGGCGTGCAGGTAGATGTTCGTCGTGGCGAGTTGCTCGTGTCCGAGCCAGAGAGCGATGACGGTGATGTCGTTGCCTGCGAGTAGGAGGCGCATCGCCGCGGTGTGGCGGAGCGTGTGCATGGTGATCCGCTTGGCCCCGAGCGACGGGCATGTCGTTTGCGCCAGCGCGACGTGGTGGGCGAGTCGATGTTCGACGGCGTCTCGGCTCAGGCGCCTTCCCGTACTCGTGGCAAAGAGGGGTTCGTTCGGCGCTCCCGCCCGCTCGGCGAGGAAGGCCTGGAGGATCTGCACCGTGCTCGGGACTAGCGGGGTGCGCCGTTCCTTCCTGCCCTTGCCGAGGGTGTGCACGTTGGCGCCGCGGCCAAGGGTCACGTCCACGCAGTTGAGTCCGACGAGCTCGGAGATCCGAAGCCCGGTCTGGATCGTGAGAGCGAGCATTGCGTGATCGCGTCGGCTGGTCCAACGTCGCTGATCGCACGCCGCGAGGAGCGCGGTCGCCTCGTCGTCGTTGAGGTAGGTGACGAGGTTGACCTCGGTTCGCTTGTTCGGGATCGACAAGACGCGACGGATCGAGCCGGCGTGCTCGGGATGGTGCAGCGCCAGGTAGGAGAACAACGAGTGGATCGCCGCGAGCCGCGCGTTGCGTGTTGTCGTAGCGTTTCCCCTCTCGCGCTCGAGATGTTCGAGGAATGCCGCGACGAGCGGCGCGTCGAGATCGGCGATGTCGAGCTTGCTGGGCGGGATGCCGCTGCGAGCCGACGTGAACTGGAGTAGCAGCCGGAACGTGAGCGCGTAAGCGGCGATCGTGTTCTGGCTCGCCGCTCGCTGGCTGGCCAGCCGGTCGGTGAAGAACGCCTCTAGTGACGGTGCGAGCGGGCTCATCGCTGGTTCCCGAAACGAGCCTCGAGCCGACCGGCGGCGAGTGTCATCAGCTCGGGAACGGCCGACAGATACCAATAGGTGTCAGACGGCGCGACGTGACCCAGATAGCCAGACAGGGTCGCGATGTGGGCGTCGATGCTCACTCCCTGCCGCTGCCAGTTCACGAGCGTGCGGACGGCAAAACCGTGCCGAAGATCGTGCACACGCGGATGTGTCGTCGCGGTGCGAAGTCCGAGCGCCGTGGTGATCTTCCGAAAGGTCTTGCCGACACCGGAGCGATCAAGTGCCGCGCCGGCGCTGGAACAGAAGAAAACGTCCGCACGCGGCGCTCGGCACAGTCGGTCACGTGTGGCCGCATAGGCGGACAGTGCCGCCGTGGTGCTCTCGTGCAGCGGCACGAGCCGCGTCCGGTCGAACTTCGCGTGGCGGATCGTGACCACGCCCGAGTTGAGATCAACGTCGCCGCAGGCAAGACCGATCGCCTCACCGATGCGCATGCCGGACACGACGAGCAGCCCGAAGAGCGCCTCGTAGGTCGCCGCGCGTAGCGGAGGGACGAGCCCTCGCGCGGCTGCGAGCACCCGCTCAATATCGCTCTCGGAGAACAGGTAAGGGGACGGTCTGCGCCGGTTCGTGGGGAAGATCCCCGACGGTGGCACCTCGGTGGCAGGGTCCATCGTCACCAGATAGACGGCGAAACTGCGTACGACGCCCAGACGCTTGGCCCACTGGTTGGGGGAGGCCGCGACCGGCAGCTTCGCCCAGGCGATCGCCAGGTCGCTGGTGAGGTGCTCCTGGCCGGCCGCTTCGCCGTAGGCCACGAACTGCGCAAGCAGCTGCTCTTCGCGTTCAAGCTTGAAGCCGAACGAACGCCGCAGCGCCAGGTACTGCTGGACGTGGCGGCCAAGGGCGGTCATCTCGCACCTCCTGGCCACGGCGCGGCGAGCCCCCGCAGCGTGTCCAGGTCCACCCGGGCGTAAATCCCGGTCGACTGCAAGCTCTTGTGTCGCAGCACCTGGCCGATCTGCACCAGCGGAACACCGGCCGAGACCATCTCGCAGGCCAGCGTGTGACGTAGCCGGTGCGGGCCGACCTCGGCGATTCCCGCGCGGCGACATGCCCGGCGCACGGTCGAGCCAACGGTGCCGGTCGCGATCGGATTGAACGGCGCCCGCGCCCGCAAGAACACCTCCCGCCGGTCACTTCTGGGTCGTCCGCGGCGCAGATAGGCAGTGATCGCCTCGCCTACCTCGACGGGCATGGGCAGCCGGTCCAGCCGCGCGCCCTTGCCGCGGACGACGAGCTCGCCGGCGCGCCAGTCCAGGTCGTCAAGACGAAGCCGCGCCGCCTCGCCGGCACGAAGACCCAGGCGAAGCAGCACGACCAGCATCGCGTGGTCCCGTCGCCCGAGCGCTGTTCGTCGATCGCAGGATGAAAGCAGCGCGCGAGCCTGAGCGGGCTCGATCCCTCGCGGAAGACACACCCGTCGCCGCCCGGTCACGGCCAGGGCCGCACCGGAAAGGTCGACGCCGAGGATCCCCTCGGTGAAGCAGAACCGGAGAAAGGCACGCAGCCCTGCCCGGAAGTTCTGGGCCGCAGCGACCGACACCGCATCGGCGACGCGACGCAAGGCCATGGTCACGTCAGCCGCCGTCACCTCCCCCACGGCGCTGCCCGGCGGTAGCCCGTCGAGGAACTTTCGGGCGTGGTCGACGTAGCCGCCCACCGTGCCGGCCGAGAGCGCACGCTCGACCAAGAGATAGTGCTCGAAGGAACACAGCAGCGTCTGCCTCGGCGACAGGACCGGCGCCTGCTCCTCGTGCTCCAGCGCGCCCAGCACCTCCAACACCTCCAGCAGGCACCCCAGCCCGGGCCGTGACCACTGGGCGCGGTGCCTGCCTCCGGCACGCTGGAAAACGAGAAACTCCTCGACCCGCTCACGGGTCAGTCGCTCAGCGCCGAGCTCCCGATCCTCGAGCCACCTACTGAGGCGAGCCACCTGCCGCAGCTCGTTCACCGCCGATCGTGGCGTGTAGCCACGCCG
>DATBZR010000086.1:0-5028 GCA_036513095.1 Candidatus Dormiibacterota bacterium
GTGGGGACGTTGCATCGAAGCCAGGCGACCCGCTCGCCTGACCGAAGGTTTCGAGGCAATATAACACCGCCTGGCCTCCACCGCTAGCCTGTTACGGATGCCGGATTGGAAGGCTCTCCGGGCCGAGTTTCCCCTCCTTGACCGGTACATCTACTTCAACGCCTGCTCCCTCGGCCCGCTCCCCCGCGCCGGCCAGGCCGCCCTCGACCGCTACGCCCGGGATTGGGACGAGCAAGGCACCCCGGTCTGGTATTCAGAGTGGATTCCGCTGCTGGCCCGGTTCCGGGAGCGCATCGGCGAGCTGCTCAAAGCCCCGGCCGGGACGACCGCCCTCGCGCCGTCGGTCTCGGTGGCCCTGACCACGCTCGCCACCGGCCTGCCCCTGGCCGAGGGGCGCCGGAAGGTCCTGATCGGCGAGCTGGACTTCCCGACCATCGGCCACCAGTGGCTCTCCCGTCCCGAGTTCGAGGTCGAGTTCGTCCCCAGCCAAGACGGGGTGACCATCCCCCCGTCGGCTTTCGCCGAGCGGATCGACGCCCAGACCGCCCTGGTCGTGACCACCCACCTCTTCTATACGACCGGCTACCTCCAGGACGTCCGCGCGATCGCGGATGCCGCCCACGCCGCGGGAGCCCTGTGCGTGATCGACGGCTACCAGACGTGCGGCTGCGTGCCTCTCGACGTGGAAGCGATGGGCTGCGACGCATTCGTGGGCGGCTGCCTGAAATGGCTCAGCGGCGGCCCGGGCAACGCGTTCCTGTACGTCCGGCCGGAGCTGATTCCGCGGGTCCGCCCGCAGGGCACGGGCTGGTTTGCGACCCGCGACCCCTTTTCGTTCACCCTCCAGGAGCTCGACTTCGCCGACGACGCCCGCCGCCTGGAGACCGGGACGTGGGCGATGCCGTCCCACTATGCGGGCCTGGCGGGGCTGGAGCTGGTCCTTGACGTCGGCGTGGCCAACATCCAGGAACGCCTCCGCGACCTGACCGACCGAATCCTGGAACGCTGCGACGAGGCGGGAGTCAAGACGTTCACGCCGCGGGAGCGAAAGCAGCGTTGCGGAATCGTGACCTTGGAGTCCGAGCACCCGGAAGAAGTGGAAGCCAAGCTGCACGCAGCCGGCGTGATCGTGGACTCACGCCCGGGCCGGATCCGCCTGTCCCCCCACTGGTGCGTAACCGAAGAAGACCTGGAGCGTGGCCTGGACCTCGTCTTCGAGCACCTGGGAGCACGCACTTAGGTCGATTCCGCACGTCTGTCGCCAACCGTCCCTCTCTAACGCGCTCGCTGCGCACGTTTGGCGCCAAACGTTCCTTTTAGCCTCCCAGTCCCGCCCCTCACCCCCTCTTCACCGTTCGTCGCTCGCCCAGCAATTGACTCCGACGTCCATGAATGAAAGAAGCCGGGCCCGAAGGCCCGGCTCCCCCACTCCCAACCTTGGGTTTCTCTTCTTACTTGAGCTCCGCCGTAGCGCCGGCTTCCTTCAACCTGGCGACAGCCTTCTCGGCGTCGGCCTTGCTGACGTTCTCCAGCACGGGCTTCGGCGCCGCGTCGACCAGGTCCTTGGCCTCCTTCAGGCCGAGCTGGGTCAGCTCGCGGACAGCCTTGATCACGTTGATCTTGCTGTCGCCGACGGCGGTGAGGTGGACGGTGAACTCCGTCTGCTCCTCCGGTGCATCAGCTGCCGCGCTGGACGCCGGAGCCGCGGCCACGGCGGCCACCGCGGATGCGGCCTTGATGCCGAACTCGTCCTCGATCGCCTTCACAGCCTCGACGACGTCGAGGATGCTCCAGTCCTTGAGGGCCTCGACGAAGTCCTTCGGGGTGAGCTTGGTTGCCATTTCTACGCTGCCTCCATTTTGGTCTTGTACGCCTCGAGCGTTCCGAGAAGCTGCTGAAGCGGTGTTTGCATGATTCCGACGAGCTGGGCGACCGGCGACTGAAGCGTGCCCATGAGCTGGGCGATCAACGTTTCACGGGACGGCAGATCGGCCAGCTGCTTGATCTGGTCCGGAGAGAAGACCCTGCCTTCGACGAGCCCGCCCACGATGTCCAGCTTGAGCCGGGTCGCGCGGACGAACTCGTTGATCAGCCTGGAAGCGATGCTCAGGTCGTCGTAGCCGAAGGCGATGGCGACTGGTCCCTTGAGCTCGTCCTTCAGCGCCGGGAAGCCGGCCGCCTCGGCGGCGCGCCGCGCCAGCGTGTTCTTCACCACGCGATACTCGACGTCACCACCCCGGAGCTTGCCTCGCAGCTCCTGGATCTGGCTCACCTTGAGCCCCCGGTAGTCGGTGAGCACGGCGACCTTCGCCCTCTTGAGCTTCTCGCTCAGAAGCTCGACCTGCTCGGCCTTCTGCTCTTTTCTAGCTTTTGGCAAATAAAAAATCCTTCCTGACCCTTGACCAGTGCGCCCTGCGCGCGCCCGGCGAACAACAAGGCAGGAAGGATCCAGCGTCCTTCACTTCAGATGCCTCTGTAGGAAATTAAGCGGGCGCCACGCCCGCACCTACGGTCTAGGGCAGAAACGAGATTATACGGAGTTCGCTTTCAACCAATCTTCCCGCAAGACCTCGGTCATCACCTCGTCGACCCATTGCCCATCCACGTAACGATCGGCCCGGAAGCGACCCACCTCCCGATAGCCCGCGGCCGCCTGCGCGCGCCCGCTCGCCGTGTTGCCATCGAAATAAGATGACTTGAGCTTGCGCAGCGGGAGCTGCGTGAATGCGTAGCGTGATCGCGCCTGCATCGTCTCCCGGCCGATGCCCTTTCTCCACAGCGACCGGTCTCCGATCATCGTGCCCGTGGTTCCGAAGCCGTTCTTCCAGTCGATCTCTCGGATACCCGTTGTGCCCACCGCACGGCCATCGACCTCCACCACCCAGACGACCGAGTCGGGATCCTTGGCGGTGCTTTCGAGCCACTCCTTCTCCATCTCGAGGGAAGGCGGGTTGCGCCGCCCGAGAAAGCGGTTGGTTTCGAGGTCCTCGAACCAGGCGATCATCACCGCCGCGTCTTCGGGCTTCGGCGGCCGGAGTCGAACGAGCTTGCCCTGGATGACCGGACCGTACATGGCGCCGAAAGTTTATTAGGGAACCCTAGCCCTCTGAGCTGATTCCGCACGTTTGGCGCCAACGGGGTGTCTGGATTGAGCTGATCCCGCACGTTTGGCGCCAACGGCGCGTAATTGCGGCCACTCCGGCGCCCGAAAGCCTACCCCGCTAGCTGCTGGTGTGGAGCTTTGCCGCTTCCTTGACGTCCACTGGCACCGACGGGCCCTGCGTCGCGGTCAGGAAGAACGTGCGCAGGTACTGCCCCTTGGAGGTCGTCGGCTTGTTGCGGATCAGCGCGTCGACCAGGGCCGCCAGGTTCTGATGCAGCTGGTTCGAGTCGAAGGAAACCTTGCCGATCGGCGCGTGCACTATCCCGAACTTGTCGGTTCGGAACTCCACCTTGCCGCCCTTCACCTCTCGCACGGCGCGAGCGACGTCGAACGTCACCGTCCCCGACTTGGGGTTCGGCATCAAGCCGCGGGGCCCGAGAATCTTCCCGAGCGGCCCCACCTTCGACATGATGTCCGGTGTCGCAACCGCGGCGTCGAAGTCGGTCCACCCTTCGGAGACCTTCTTCACCAGGTCGTCGCCGCCCACGAAGTCGGCTCCGGCCTCCTGGGCCTCCTTCGCCTTGTCCGCCGTCGCGAACACGGCGACCCGGACCTTCTTGCCGGTGCCGTTGGGCAGCACGACCGAGCCGCGCACCATCTGCTCGGCGTGGCGAGGGTCGACACCAAGGCGGATGTGAGCTTCGACCGTGGCGTCGAACTTCGAGATCGAGGTCTCTTTGGCCAGCGCCACGGCCGCGGCCGGGTCAAGCCCGCCATTGCCGTTGCTCTCCATCGCCGCCTCGACCTTCTTGGCGGCCTCGATGTACTTCTTCCCGCGCTTCTTCGGCATTACTCGACGATCTCCAGGCCCATCGAGCGCGCCGTGCCCTCGATCATCTTCATCGCGTGCTCGTCGTCGTAGGCGTTGAGGTCCTTGCGTTTGACCTCGACGATCTGCCGCATCACCTGCCGCGTGACGCGTCCGACCTTCTCGCGGTTCGGCTTCGCCGATCCCTTCTCGATGCCGGCCGCGCGCTTCAGCAGGTTGACCGCGGGTGGAGTCTTGAGGACGAACGAGAAGCTGCGGTCCTCGTAGATCGTGATCTCGGCGGGCACGACGTCGCCGGCCTGCGCCTGCGTGCGCTCGTTGTAGGCCTTGGTGAATTCCATGATGTTGATGCCATGCGGGCCCAGCGCGGTGCCCACCGGGGGCGCCGGGGTCGCCTTGCCTGCCTGCAGCTCGAGCTTGAGGATCGCTCGGACCTTCTTCTTGCCCATCTGAGTTAGCTCTTCTTCCTTCTACTTATGTGGATCTCGGGATGCGCGCTCAGTGGACCTTCTCGACCTGAAGGAGGTCGAGCTCAACCGGCGTTTCGCGTCCGAACATGTTGACCAGCACCTTGAGCTTGCCCTTCTCGGCATTCATCTCGGTGACCTTGCCGTGGAAGTCGGTGAACGGGCCGTCGGTGACGCGCACATTCTCGCCGATCTCGTATTCCACGGACACCTTGGTTGGGGCCTCGGCCTTCACCTGCTTCTGGATCCCCAGGACCTCGTGGTCCTGGAGGGGCACCGGCTTGTTGCCACTGCCCACGAACGAGGTCACCCCGGGGGTGTTGCGCACCACGTACCACGACTCGTCGGACATGATCATGTTGACCAGGATGTAGCCGGGGAAGATCCTCTTGGCCACCTTGCGGCGCTGGCCGTCCTTGATCTCCATCACCTCTTCGGTGGGGACGAGGACGTCGAAGATCTTGTCGTGCATGTCCATCGACTCGACTCGCTTGAGGAGGTTGGCCTTGACCTTCTCCTCGTGCCCCGAGTAAGCGTGCACGACGTACCAGCGGACGTCGGTGGTGGTGGCGGTTTCGTTCATGTTGCGGTGCTCACGGTGTGACGGGGGCGGTGGTCCCGCCGGCTGA
>DATBZR010000087.1:0-31259 GCA_036513095.1 Candidatus Dormiibacterota bacterium
CGCCCCGACTCCTTCTTCCCAGTCCTTCCCACCGCCCACCCAATCGTCCAGTAGAGCCATCCAGCCCCCCCCCGACGCCCTCTTCCCAGTCCTTCCCGCCGCCCACCCAAGCGTTGCCTAACCACCACCCAGGCCCCGCCAGACTCCCTGTTCCCAGTCCTTCCCGTCGCCTCTACTTACTGATATCGACGTGGATGGTGTGATACCCACTGGCGCCGCTCGGGTAGCTGGCCGCGCTGCGCGAATCCTGCAGCGCGCCCGTCCCGTCGGTGGCCCGGGCCAGGATCCGATAAGCCCCTTCTGCAGCCGGCGTCCAATCCGCCGACCACAACACCCAGGTCAACGTCGAAAGCGGCGCCTTGAACGGCGCCTCGCTCCAGCTCGCCCCGCCGTCGGTGCTGTACTCCACCTTCTTGATCCCCCGCGTCCCGGCAAACGCCACCCCCGCGATCGTCACCGGACCCAGCTTCACCACGCCACCGTCCGCCGGCGCGTCGATCCGCGAGGTGGTCTTGACGATGGGGTTGTGGTCCCAGCCCTGCTGCTCCCAGTAGCCACCGCTCTCGTGGTTGACGAGATCGATGCTGGTCAGCCACTTCGGTCCCTTCATGCCGTAGAAGCCGGGGATCACCATGCGCGCCGGAAAACCATGGCCCACGGGCAGGGCCGCACCGTCGAGGTCGTAGGCGACGAGGATTTCCGGTGAGGCCCGGACGAGGCTGACTGGGATGCTCTCCGTGTACCCATCGACAGCCGTGAACGCGACCCATGTGCCCGACGCCTTGGCTCCGGCCATGGTGAGGAGGTCGTTCAGCCGGACCCCGGTGAAGCTGCCGGTGCTCATCAACCCGCCGCCAACGTTATTGCTGACGCACTCCAGGGTCACGTACTCGCTGACCCCAGGCAGCGCCCGGAGGTCGGCAATCGACAGCTTGAGCGGCTGGTCGACCAACCCGCCCACGCTGAGGCTCCAACCCTGTGCGTCGACCACAGGGTCGCTGAAATTCTTCGAGACGACGTAGAAGTTGTCGATCGGGGTGATCTCCGGCGCCGGACCGCGGAGGCCGGCTTCCGGCGGATTGAAGATGGCCTGGGACCAGTCGGGCAGCAGCTTGAAGGCGAGCACTCCGAGGCTGACCGCCCCGATCGTGACCGGCAGCGCGCCCAGCATTCGCCGCCGGCCGGGGTCCACCGCACGTGCATCGGTCGCGCCGCGACCGAGCTGCAGAACGACGCTGTAAACGGCAAACAGCGCGGCCCAGATCAGGGCGGTGGTCGGTCCGTCGTTCAAGCCCAGGAAGCCGGCCCCGCCGAGCGGCAGCAGGACGGCCACCACAACGAGCCAGCCGATGCCGGCGAACATGAGCGCGAGGTACTGGGTCTGCCAGCGGAGCGCGGCCACAGCCCAGGCGGCGCCCAGGACTCCCAACCCCACCAACATCGCCACGATCAAGCCGAACTCTTCGACGACCTTGCCGGCGTGCTGGAGGGTGTCGATCAGGAACCCGAAGACAAAGCCGGGCATCAGCGAAAGGATCGGCTGGTTCAGCAGCGCGGGCAGCGTACGAAGGCCGAGAAGGAGGTTCGCCAGGTACATGAGGGCGACCAGCGCGAGCCCCGCGATCGCGCCCCAGCCGAACCCGCGAATCGCCGCCTGCCGGTTGCCGATTCCAGTCATCACAGTTGCAATACACGCAGACGATACGGGTCCGAGGTTAAGTAGGCCCTTACCGAAAGGACGTTGCCTGCTGATAGCATCGATGCACCGAAGTGCCCGCCCCAATTGGCGCTGAAGACATTTATCGATTTCGCTGGATCGATCACATCCGGCTGAGTCGCGATGGCGAACGCGTCGCCTATCAGCTCGGCTGGGCGGATGCCGAGTCGCGGCAGAACCGAAGCCGAGTGGTTGTGCGCAGGCTGCTCGAGCCCGAGCCGATCGAGCCCACCGGAGCTGCGCGCCGGGATCACTCGCCCGAGTGGTCGCCCGACGGGCGCCACCTTGCTTTCATGAGCCGGGTCGGCCCGGTGGATCAGCTTTTCGTAATGGACCTCGCCGGAGGCGAGACGCGGCAGCTGAGCTCGCTCGCAGAGGGCGTGGCGAGCGCGCTGTGGTCTCCGGACGGACGCCGCATCGCCTTCATCGGAACGGTGCTCTCCGACCCTGACGCGGTGGTGGACGACCCTCGGCCGCCTGAAACGAGAGACCAGCTGCGACGCCCGCCGGTCGCCCGAATCGCCCGCCGCCTCGACTACAAGCACGACGGCCAGGGTTTCGTCGACGGCAGGTACCACCACCTCTTCGTAGTGTCGGCGCTGGGCGGGAACGTTACTCAGCTCACGGCCGGCGCCTGGGACGTCAACGGGTTCGACTGGTCGCCCGACGGCGCCCGGCTGGTGGTGTCCGGAAACGCTGAGCCTGGCGCCGACCTGCAGCGCGAGCAGAACCTGTACGTGGTCGACCTCGCGGGCAATCGACACAGGTTTGGCGGAGGCCTTTACCTTGGGACCCCGTCCTGGTCGCCGCGCGGCGACCTCATCGCGTTCATCGCCCCCAACGGGCTCGATGCGGGTCTTCTGGAACGGCTGTGGGTCGTTCCGCTCAGTGGCGAAGGCGGACCGCGCTGTCTGACCGCCGGCTTCGACCAGGCGGTCACCGACAGCATCATCACGGACATGCGAGCCGGCCACGGCAGCCGGCTCACCTGGTCGGCGGAGGGAGACCGCGTCTACTTCCTGGCGAGCGGCCCAGGCGTCACCACTCTCTACTCGAGCGACCTCGAGGGCAAGGTCCGGCAGGAGGCCGGCGGCCAGCGCCGCATCTACGATTTCGACCTCGCGCACGGCGTGCTCGCCTTCGCCGTCTCCGACACACACCATCCCGGAGAGCTTCACATCCTCACCCAGGGCGCCGAGGCGCGGCTGACCGACCTGAACCCCTGGCTGCACGACCGCTACGTCGCACAGCCGGAGCGCCTTCAGTTCACGGCGCCGGACGGCTGGGGGATCGAGGGCTGGGTGCTCAAGCCGGATGGCATGGACCCGCACAAGCGGCACCCGCTCGTGCTGGAGGTCCATGGCGGGCCGCATGGCCAGTACGGCTGGGCTTTCTTCCACGAGCTGCAGGTCCTGGCCGGCATGGGGTACGTCGTCCTGTTCCTGAATCCGCGCGGATCGGACGGCTACGGCGAACGGTTCCGCTGCGAGGTGGTCCGCGACTGGGGCGGCAAAGACTATCTCGACCTGATGAGCGCGCTCGACCAGGTGATCGAACGCACCGGCTACGTCGACACGAGCCGGATGGGAATCGGCGGCGGGTCGTATGGCGGCTACATGACCAACTGGGCGATTGGCCAGACCGACCGGTTCTCGGCAGCGGTCTCCATGCGATCCATCTCGAACCTGGTCAGCGAATACTCCCAGCACGACATCGTGCTCTGGGGCGCCCTCGAGCTCGGGCCTCCGCCGTGGCCCGACCTCGACGAGCTCTGGCGGCGCTCGCCGATCCGTTACGTCAAGAACATCAAGACTCCGCTCCTGCTCACGTGTGGCGAGATGGACCTTCGCTGCGCGATCTCACAATCGGAAGAGCTTTTCGGGGCCATGCGCCTGCTGGGCAAGACGGTCGAGCTGGTCCGCTTTCCCGACGAGTCTCACGACATCTCGCGCAACGGTCGGCCCGACCGGCGCGTGGAGCGTCTGCGCCGCATCGCCGGCTGGTACGAGCGCTTCCTCGGCACGGCCGCCGTGGATCACGTCAGCGAGGCCGCAACGCAGGTCCTTCCGGTACCTGACTTTGCAACCCGCGAGCAGCCCGTCGGTGAACCGCCGCCGGCTCCAGTCCTGGAGACCGAAACGCTGGCCCTCGAGACGCTGGAGCCGGAGGCTGAGGCGGTCGCGGAGACCGTGGACGCCGCTCCCGCGTTCGCCGAGCCGGAGGCGCTTCCCGACCTGCCCGAGCCGCATGCGGTGGCGGCGGAAGAGCCGTCCGGCGGGTCCGATTCGCTCCTTGCCCCAGCCCTGCCGATGGCGGGCGAGGGCATGCCGAGCGAGCCGGAGCTCGAAGCCGAGCCCGAGCCAGTCGCCGAAGCCGAGCCCGAACCTGAACCCCCGGTCGAAGCCGAGCCTGAGCTTGAGCCGGTGGTCGCGGTCGAACCCGAGGCCGAGCCCGGACCCGTCATGGAAGCCCAGCCGGAACCCGAATCGGAGCCGGTCGTCGCGGCCGAACCGGAACCTGAACCCGAGCCGGTCGTCACCGCCGAGCCGGAACCCGAACCCGAGCCGGTCGTCGCGGCCGAACCGGAACCCGAACCCGAGCCGGTCGTCGCGGCTGAGCCTGAGCCCAGCGCGGCCACCGAGCCCTGGCTGCAGGCTGAGCAGGATTCCGATCCAGGCCGCGCGCCGGAGCCGGTGGTCGAAGACGCGCCGCAGCCCGATGCGGTCGCGGTCGAGTCGGAGCAAGAACCCGAACCGGCGCCGGAACCGGTGGCCGCCGTCGACAAGTCGTGGCAGGAAACAATTCCAGATACTTCCCCGGAACCGGAGCCACAGCCGGCTGTCATGGCAGCGGAACCTGAGCCGTCAATGCCGGCCGCGGCCTCCGTCACCTCGACCATGGTGCGGTGGCCCGGGAGCACGTCTCCCGGCAACGGATCGCCGGCCGCCGCCCAAGCTGAGACATTCGAAGAGGCGACCTCGATCATCCCGGCGTGGCAGCACTCGGACGCACCGTCCGACTCGCGACGAACCGTGTCCATGGAGGCGGTGCCCGTCGAGCAGGTCGCTGCGGGCGCGGGCTTTGCCGCGCTGCTCACATTCGAGTCAGGGCCGTTCGCCGGCCGGATCGTCGCTCTCCCCAGCCAGATGGTGAGCGTCGGCAGAGCGCCTGACAACGACGTCGTGGTCGGCGACCCGGCGACCTCCGGTCACCACGGCCGGATCGAGGTGCGGAACGGCTCTTTCTGGATCAGCGACCTGGGGAGCACCAACGGCACGCTGGTCAACGGCGAGCCGGTGATCGAAAAAGAGCTGACTGACGGCGACATGATCGCGATCGGCCAGAACACGATGCGCTTCGCGCTGGAAAGCTAGAGATATAGGGGAAAACCCGGATGGTTTTCCCTGCGCGCAAAGCGGCGATCAGGATGGGACTTACTGATTGCATCGCCAGGCGCCACGCGCGCGTGGCTGCTCTCATTCCGGTATATGGATGGGACTTGACTTAGTAGTTACTCCGCGCGACGCGTGGTGGCCGTCATGCGCGCCGGGGACGGCCGGAGTAAATCCGGCCTACTAGCCACGAATTCGGAGTTAGGACCTGGCGGCCAGCTCCCTGCACTGCGCTGCGGCCTCTTCGAGCCGCGCGGTGAACTCCTCCACGTCGGGCACGATGCCGGGGTCGGCCGTGAGCCCGAAGTACGCATAGCCGTTGTAGGAGACGATCGCGACGCCCAGACCCATCGACGGATAAAGCGGCGCAAAAGGCCACACCTCCAGCAGCTCGGCGCCGCCCGAGTAAAGCGGGAACTGAGGACCTGGAACGTTTGTGACGTTGATGTTGGCTCCCGCCTGAGGGTTCGACATCAGGCGGCCGGCCAACACAAGCAACGATGGTGGAGCCCAGTCGGCAAGGCCCGCGAGCGCGTCCGCGGCGACCGCTTGTCGTGTCCGCTTCAGGTCCCCGGTGGTGACCTTGATCTGGCGCAAGCGCTCCTCGATGGTCAGGTCGCCGGTGGGCAGCTCGAGCACCATGCCGCTGATCTGATTGCCGAGGCGGCCACGGCCGTCTTCGCTGCGCACGCTCACCGGGCAGAAGACGCGTACCTTTGCGGGCACGCTTTCGCCGCGCCCTTTGAACCAGCGGTAGAGTCCCTCCGAGACGACGGCGAGCACGGCGTCGTTGACGGTGCATCCGAAACGGTCCTTGAGCGCCTTGAATGCCGCGATCGGAACCTTCAGCCCCCGACCTGTGCGTTGGGTTCCGATCTTGCGGTTGAAGAAGAGGTCGGGGCGGCGCGTGACGAATTTGCCGCTCAGCTTGAGCATCCCGGTCCACGGCATACGCCACGTGCTCCAGACGGCGGGAAGCCTGGTCCGCTCCGACTGCTGCGTCGCGCGAAGGTTCCAGAGCATCGGCCTGATCAGCTGCCAGTTCGAGGGTGCCGGACGCGGATGCCAGCCGTCCTCCGGCGGGTCGGGCGTGTAGCCCTCGGGATTTGGGTCGAGCAGCAGCGACAGGATGTCGACCGATGACGCGCCGTCGACCATCGCGTGGTGCGCGCGGTTCACGAGCACCACGCGGCCGCCGCGCAGGCCGGTGACGATCGTCATCTCCCAGAGCGGCCGGCGCATGTCGAGCGGCCGCGCCAGGATCCGCATCACCAGGCGCCTCAACGACGCGCCGTCTCCCGGCGGCGGGAGCACCTCGCGGCGGATGTGCGCGCCGAGGTCGAAATGCGGATCGTCGACCCAGACCGGGTGCGTGAGGTTCCACGGCACGCGGTGGATCCGCTGCCGGTAGCGCGGGACCAGGTGGATCCGCTCCTTGATCGTCTCCTCGACCCCGAGAGCGCCGCGGCCGCCCGGAATGCGAGAACCTCCCTCGAACACGTACACGGTGCCGAGGTCCAGTGGCGTCTCCGCGCGCTCGGCGTAGAGAAACCAGGCGTCGCGGGCCGAAAGCGGCTCATGGAAGGGAGCGGTGGTTGCCCCAGACGGCACGGCGCCATCGTAAGGGGGATAGCCTCGACTGCCGTAGGCTTGTCGCCGGCGGCTGCTGTTTATGAACCAGGAGGAAAACATGGCGGTCGATGCGTTCTCAGACGAATGGGCGGCGCAGTTCAAGGACGAGGTCAACAAGTCCAGCGGTTACAAGGCGGCGGGGAAGGGATGGAAGTGGACCGTGGGGCTGGTCGTCGAAGCCGAGCCGGACAAGCATTTCCCGGAGTCGCGCGGCCTGGTGATGGACCTGTTCGATGGTGACGCTCGCGACATCAGGGTCGGGTCTGCCGGTGACGCGCAGAAATGCGACTTCGTGATCACGGCTCCTTACACGCGCTGGAAGCAGGTCGCGACCAAGGAGCTCGACGCGACCAAAGGAATGCTCCAGGGCAAGCTGAAGCTGAAGGGCGACCTGCCCACCATCGTGCGCTACACGAAGGCATCCCAGGAGCTGACAGAGTGCACGACCCGGGTATCGACCCAATGGCCCGACGAACAGTAAAGCCCTCAGGCAAGAAAACCACGTTGGTCACTTACGCGAGCACGGAACCGAGCGCCTTCGCCGAGATGCTCGGGGGATTGATCGATGCCAACGTAAAGTCGAACCCGAAGAAGCGGCAGGACTTCGATGCGCTCACGGCGCGCGTGGGCATCTGGGTCACCGACATCGACGAGGGCGTGACGCTGGTGTTCGAATCGGGCCGTCTGGCGGTTTACAACGGCCTCGAACCCCGGCGCACGATCACCATCCGCGCCCAGGCCGACACTGTCATGAGCCTGAGCAATCTCAAGATCGGGCTGTTCGGCCTTCCGATCTACTACGACGAAGTGGGCCGAGGGATTGCGCTCAAGCTGCTGCAGGGCAAGCTGAAGATCGACGGGCTGCTTCCGAACATCGCGACCCTGAACCGGGTCACCCGGATCTTTTCGGTGCAGTGATGCGCCTGACGGTGGTCGGGGCTGGAAGCATGGGCGCGCAGATCGCACAGCAAGCAGCCCTGCACGGTGTTGATGTCCTTCTCCAGGACCAGAGCGTCGAGCAGCTGCAGAAGGCGGAGGACTCGAACCGCGGTCATGTGATGCGGCGCGTCGAGAAGGGAAAGCTCGACGCGGCCGAAGCCGAGAAGGCGCTGTCGCGCGTGCACACGACCACCCACCTTTCCGAGGCGGTCTCGCGCGCCGATTTCGTCATCGAGGCGGTCTTCGAGGATCTTCAACTGAAGCGATCGGTGTTTGCGGAGCTCGATCGCGCAGCGCCGAACTACGCCGTGCTGGCGAGCAACTCGTCGACGATGGGAATCAGCAAGATCGCAGACGCGACCTCGCGGCCCGAGCTCTGCGTGAACATGCACTTCTTCTACCCGGTGCTGGTGATGGACCTTGTGGAAGTTGTGCGCGGACCTCTGACCTCGGATGAAACGGTGGCTCGCGCGATGTCGGTGGCGCGCGAGATCGGTCGCACGCCGGTGCTCATCAACAAGGAGATCGACGGCTTCATCGTCAACCGCATTCTCCACGCCGCGACGCAGGAGGCCTACCGGCTCCTCGACGGCGGCGTGGCCGGCTTCGAAGACATCGACCTGGCGGTCGAGAAGGGTCTCAACTGGCCGATGGGTCCGTTTCGCCTGGGGGACTTCAGCGGTCTCGACGTCACCTACAAGGCGAGGCTGCACATGTACACGACGACCGGAGACGAGCGGTTCCGGCCGTCTCCGCAGCTGGAGGCCAAGGTCAAAGCCGGGAAGCTCGGCCGCAAAACCGGGGAAGGCTGGTATCGATACGACAAGTAGAAAGCCGATTTCAGTGGGCTTGGGGGGTCCCCGCGAAGTCGAAGACTTCGTGGGGTCCACAGGAGAGGGCTGGTACCGGTATTGAGCGCGCCGGATCGCATCCACCACATCGGCGTCGCCGTCGCCGACCTCGACGAATCGATCCGGCTCTATCAAAACGCCCTGGGCGCGGAGCTTGTCCATCGCGCGGCGAGCGAGACGGAAGGTCTCGAGGCCGCTCTGCTGCGCATTGGCGATGGTGAGATCGAGCTCATGGCCCCGCTGCGCGAGGATTCGCCGGTGGGGAAGTTCGTGGCCAAGCGCGGCCCTGGTCTGCACCACGTCGCGTACGGCGTGGACGACATCGACGTGGCACTCGCCCGCGCCCGAGATGCCGGCCTGGAGCTCATCGACGCCGAGCCGCGGCTCGGCCTGCACGGCAGGCGCATCGCCTTCGTGCATCCGAAGAGCATGGGCGGCGTGCTGACGGAGTTCGTAGAAACATGACGGACGTGAAGCAGGGCGACAGGGGGGAGTCCCCCCTTAAGAACGACGGCGGCCTGCCGATCAAGCCTGTGTACTCGGTCGAGGACCGGCGCTCGGAGGAGCCGCTTCCGGGTCAGTTCCCGTTCACGCGTGGAATTCACAAGGACATGTACCGCGGCCGCCTGTGGACGATGCGCCAGTACGCCGGGTTCGGCTCGGCGGCGGAATCGAACGAGCGCTACAGGTTCCTGCTCAAGCAGGGCCAGACCGGCCTGTCCGTCGCCTTCGACCTGCCGACGCAGATCGGCTATGACTCGGACGACCCGATGGCGAACGGCGAGGTGGGCAAGGTCGGCGTCGCGATCGACTCGCTCGAGGACATGGAGATCCTGCTCAAGGACATCCCGCTCGAGAAGGTGTCGACCTCGATGACGATCAACGCCACCGCCGCGATGCTGCTCCTGCTCTATCAGCTGGTGGCCGAGCAGCAGGGCTGCCCCCCGGAAAAGATCACGGGCACCGTGCAGAACGACATCCTCAAGGAGTACGCGGCGCGGGGGACGTACATCTTTCCGCCGCAGCCTTCGATGCGACTCGTGACGGATCTCTTCGCCTACTGCGGCCGGTCGCTTCCGAGCTGGAACACGATCTCGATCTCCGGCTATCACATCCGGGAGGCAGGCTCGACCGCGGCCGAGGAGATCGCGCTCACGCTCAGCCACGCGATCGCCTATGTCGAGGCGGCGCAGGCTGCAGGCCTTTCGGTGGACGAGTTCGGCCCGCACCTCTCGTTCTTCTTCGCCGCGCACATGGACTTCTTCGAGGAGGTGGCGAAATTCCGCGCGGCGAGGCGAATGTGGGCGCGCATCATGCGGGACCGATTCCACGCCGCCGACGAACGATCGCTCGCGCTTCGCTTTCACACCCAGACCGGCGGCGTCACGCTGACAGCGCAGCAGCCGTTGAACAACGTCGTGCGTACGGCGCTCGAGGCGCTGAGCGCCGTGCTGGGCGGCACGCAGTCGTTGCACACGAACGGTTACGACGAGGCTTTGGGGCTCCCGTCGCAGAGCGCGGCTGAGCTTGCGCTGCGCACGCAGCAGGTGATCGGGTACGAGACGGCCGTCCCGCTCGTCGCCGACCCGCTCGGCGGGTCCTATTACGTCGAGAACCTGACGGACCGGGTCGAGGAGGAGGCGCAGTCGATCATGGCCGAGGTGGACGAGCTGGGGGGCGCGGTGGCGTGCATCGAGAGAGGCTGGACGCAGCGGCGCATCGGGGACAGCGCGTACCGCCTGCAGCGGCGGGTCGAATCCGGCGAGCGCGTGGTGGTCGGCGTCAACCGCTACACGGAGACCGGCGCCGAGGCGGTGGAGATCATGAAGGTCAGCCCGCGACACCAGGCCGCGCAGACCCGAGCCCTCAAACGCTTGCGGGCGCGCCGGCCGAAAGGGGTGGTCGAAAAGCACCTTGCGCAGCTCGAGCTTGCAGCACGCGGAACGGACAACCTGATGGTTCCGCTCAAGGCGGCCCTCGCGGACTACGTGACCATCGGCGAGTGCTGCTCGGTTCTGCGCCGCGTATTCGGCGAGTACCGGCCCGGGGAGGCGGCCTGATGGCGTCGCCGCCCAAGAAGCGAAAGGTCGATCCGCTCAACGAGCTGCGCCAGCG
Organism: Candidatus Dormiibacterota bacterium; assembly: GCA_036513095.1. GTDB lineage: Bacteria > Chloroflexota > Dormibacteria > Dormibacterales > Dormibacteraceae > Palsa-870. Next base: position 10,647 of record DATBZR010000087.1, read on the forward strand.
CAGGTACGACGCGGGGCACGGCGACGCCGAGGCCTTCAACCGCCAGCACGCCAAGGGCAAGCTGACCGCGCGCGAGCGGATCAATCGCCTGGTCGACCGCAACTCGTTCGAGGAGATCGACATCTTCGCCAAGCACCGCGCGTCGGGTTTCGGCCTCGAGAGCAGGCGGGTGCCTGGCGACGGAGTGGTCACCGGGATGGGGAAGATCGACGGGAGGGACGTGGTCCTCTTCAGTCACGACGCCTCGGTTTTCGGAGGGTCGCTGGGCGAGGTGTTCGCAGAGAAGGTCATCAAGGTGATGGACCTCGCTCTGCGCAACAGGATCCCGATCATCGGGATCAACGACTCGGGCGGAGCGCGCATCCAGGAGGGCGTCGTGTCGCTGGCGGGCTACGCAGAGATCTTCTGGCGCAACGTCGAAGCCAGCGGCGTCATCCCCCAGTTGAGCCTGATCCTCGGCCCGTGCACCGGTGGCGCGGTCTACTCTCCCGCGATCACCGATTTCACCTTCATGGTCCACGAGGTCGGTTACATGTTCATCACGGGGCCTGAGGTGATTCGCGTCACGACGGGGGAGCAGGTGACGTTCGATTCTCTCGGAGGGGCCGAGGTGCACAACGTCAAGTCAGGCGTTGCGCATTTCCTCGCAGAATCGGAGGACGAGTGCTTCGCCCAGGTGCGGCGGTTGTTCAAGTACATTCCGCAGAGCTTCGACCAGCAGCCGCCCATGGCCGCGGTGACCGACGATCCGCAGCGCGCGGCGCCCGGCCTGGCCACGGTCATCCCCGACAACCCCAAAGAGCCTTACGACATCAAAGAGGTCATCGGGATGGTCGTGGACAACGGCGATTTCCTCGAGGTGCAGCCGTACTTCGCGATGAACATCGTGATCGGGTTCGCGCACCTGGATGGTCATCCCGTTGGCGTGGTGGCGAACCAGCCCAAGGTGATGGCGGGGGCGCTCGACATCAACGCGTCGGTGAAGGCGGCGCGGTTTGTCCGCTATTGCGACGCGTTCAACATCCCACTGGTGACGTTCGTCGATGTGCCTGGATTCCTGCCCGGCACGGCCCAGGAGTACGGCGGAATCATCCGCCACGGCTCCAAGCTGCTCTATGCGTACAGCGAGGCGACCGTGCCAAAGCTCACGGTGATCACGCGCAAGGCTTACGGAGGCGCCTACTGCGTCATGTGCTCCAAGCACATCCGGGCGGACTTCAATGTTGCGTGGCCCACGGCGGAGATCGCGGTGATGGGTCCGGAGGGGGCGGTCAACATCATCTTTCATCGCGAGCTGGAGGCCGCGGAGGATCCGGTGGGGCGGCGGCGCGAGCTCGTGAGCGATTACACGGAGCGATTTGCGAATCCTTATATCGCTGCCGAGCGGGGGTACATCGATGACGTCATCGAGCCGGGCCGTACGCGGTGGGAGCTGATCCAGGCGTTGAGGATGGCGTTGCGGAAGGAGCGGCGGCGAAGCCCGAGGTGGCACGGGAACATCCCGCTCTAGGGGTGCGGGGTGGTGCCGGCGACCCTTCACGCCTTTCCGTTTGTGGACAACCCACCATCCAATGCCATCTGCCGCAAGACCGGCCTCACGCTGCTCGGCGAGGTGCGCTTCGAGTACCCGAAAGGACTGGATGCAGTGCAACGACTGGAGGGTTTCGCTGGGGTAATAGAAAGACTGGGAAGAGGTTGTGGGTGGCGGGGCCTGGGAGGCGAAAAGGGCGCTCGGATAAGGACTGCGAAAAGGGTCTGGGGGCCGGGGTTGGGTGGTCAAGCGAAGGCTGGGAGAGGTGCGCATTTTGCGCAACTTTTTGAGTCAAATCCCTTGACAAGCGAACGGATGTTTGGTAGTCTCTTTTCATGCTCGCGACGCAAGACCTGCAGCCTTCGGCCGGCGTTCAGTTGGCTTTTGAGGTGCGCTTCGATCCCGATGCAGTGGTCGCGGAAGAGCTCAAGCAACTGCTCCAACAGAGACATCTGTTGGACATCCGGATCTCCAAGCATGCCGCTCGCTTTGCGGCCACCAAGTACTACGACCGGGCGGGCTTCGCCTCGCCGATCGACTGGATGCGCTTCAACTGCCATGTGACCAGCGTTGCCGCCGCCGACCTGATCATGGTCGGCGAGAACCTCGAGCGCTTACCGCAAAGCGTGCAAGCAGTGACCCAGCGCGAGATCGGTTTTCCGCACCTTAAGACGATGGCCAGGACGGCCGAGGCCGTGGGGGACGGGTTCGACGAGACCGTGCTGCTGCCCAAGGCGCGCGATAACTCGGCGGGCAAGTTCTATTACATCTGCGACCACTACCGGCATTCGGTCGACCCCAAGGCTTACGAGGCGGAGCAGACCGAGCGGGTGGAGAACCGCAAGCTCACGATCACCACCTGCGATGACGGAGCGGTGCTGATCAAGGGAGTCTTCGATCCCGAGGGCGGGGCTGCCCTGCGGACGGCTTTCGAGCCCCTGGCGCGCCGCTCAGGCGCTCATGACGACCGCAGCCGCGAGAAGCGGCTGGCGGATGCCGCCGTCGAGCTCGCTGTGCATGCACTCGACATTGGCCTGGTTCCCCAGCAGGCAACCCAGCGCACTCACCTCCAGGTCACCACCTCGCTCGAGACGCTGCTCGGACTGCCCGGCGCGGCGGCGGCGGACATGGAGTTTTCTCCTCTGCCTATCTCCTCCAGGACGGTCGAGCGGCTCGCTTGCGATGCCTCGGTCACGCGCATCCTGCTCGACTCCGACTCGATGGTCATCGATGTGGGGCGAGCCAAGCGGACGATCTCGGGACCGGCACGCAAGGCGCTGAACGTGCGCGACCGGGGCTGCACCTGGCCGGGCTGCGAGCGGCCGGCCAGCTGGACCTCGGGGCATCACATCCGGCACTGGCTGCATGGCGGCACCAATGAGCCGCCCAACCTGACCTTGCTCTGCTACCGGCATCACTGGATGGTGCACGAGGGCGGCTGGCAGGTCGTTCGTGGCGATGACGGGCGGATGCTGACGATTCCGCCGGTGGTCGACTTTGGTGCTGCCGCGCGCGGGCCGGACTAGCCCGTTCGAGGCTCCCTCTCATAATTAGTCGGTGCCGAGCCTGGATGAACCCCTGAGTTGAAGCTTCTCGAGTACCAGGCCAAGGAGGTTCTTGCCTCCCTTGGCATAGCAATCCCGCCGGGCAAGGTTGCACGCACTCCCGACGAGGCGGCGGCCGCCTGCGCGGAGCTTGGGCCCGTTGCGGTCAAGGCGCAGGTTCCTGTCGGCGGGCGTGGGAAGGCCGGTGGGATCAAGCTCGCGAAGACTCCGGACGAGGCGCGCGCCGCCGCGGCGCAGATCATCGGGATGGACATCAAGGGTTTCAAGGTGCCGCTCGTTTATTGCGAGACGGCGCTGGAGATCGAGCGCGAGATCTATCTCGGTTTCACGGTGGATCGCGACGCGCGCGCCAACATCCTGATGCTCTCGGCGAAAGGTGGCATGGAGATCGAGCAGGTGGCCGAGGAGTCGCCTGAGTCGATCGCGCGGCTGTATCCGAATCCATGGCGCGGGCCGCTCGACTTCGAGCTCAACCGTCTCGTGTTCGAGGCAGAGCTGGGTGAGCTGGTCCGGCCTCTGACCGCGCTGATCAAGAAGCTGTATCGCGCGATCCCGGAGCTCGATGCCGTGACGGCGGAGATCAATCCGCTGGTCGTGACCAAGAAGGGCGAGGTGATCGCGGGGGACGCCAAGCTCGAGATCGATGACAACGCGGTGTGGCGGCACAAGGATCTCGAGGAGCGTTACGGCAACGTCGTCGAGGGCGACCCCTACGAGGTCGAGGCCAAGAAACGCGGCCTCACCTATGTGTCGCTCGACGGCGACATAGGGATCATCGGCAACGGCGCCGGGCTCTGCATGAGCACGCTCGACCTGGTTCAGCGTGCCGGCGGCAAGGCCGCGAACTTCTGCGACATCGGCGGCGGCGCGAAAGCCGAGGTGGTGCAGAACGCGCTGGCCGTCATCCTCATGAATCCGCGGGTGAAGGGCATCCTCATCAACGTGTTCGGTGGCATCACGCGTGGAGATGAGGTGGCCAAGGGCCTTGTCACGGCGCGTGACAACCTGAAGTTGAAGCTCCCGCTGGTCGTGCGCCTGAGCGGCACTCGCGAAGCCGAGGGCCGCAAGATCCTGAAAGAGAACGGAATCGAGCCGGGCGCGAACGCATGGGAAGCGGCGCAGAAGATCGTCGAGCTGACGAGAGTGCGCGCATGAGCATCCTGCTCGACGCCTCCACTCGCGTGATCGTGCAGGGCATCACCGGAAGGGAAGGCACCTTCCATGCGGAGCAGATGCAGGCGATGGGCACCAAGCTCGTGGGTGGAACCAGCCCCGGAAAGGGAGGCACGACCCACCTCGGCGTGCCCGTCTTCAACACTGTGGCGGATGCGGTGAAGGCCACCGGCGCCACCGCGTCCGGCATTTTCGTTCCACCTCCATTTGCCGCAGACGCGATCATGGAGGCGGCCGCTTCGGGCATCACCCTGATCGTGTGCATCACCGAGGGCATTCCGATCCAGGAAATGATCCAGGTGAAGGATTTCCTGCGAGGCCATCCCGCGGCGCGTCTCGTCGGAGCCAACTGTCCGGGCCTGATCACTCCCGGTGCCGCGAAGATCGGGATCATCCCGCAGAACATCACCTCATCGGGCCATGTCGGGCTCGTCTCGCGGAGCGGCACGCTCACCTATGAGGTCGCGTCCGCGCTCACCGCATCGGGAATGGGCCAGTCCACCATCGTCGGCATCGGCGGAGACCCTGTGTTGGGGCTCACCTTTCGGGACGTCATCGAGCTCTTCGAAAATGATCCCGCCACGACGCACCTGGTCGTGATCGGGGAGATCGGCGGAAGCGACGAGGAGCACGCGGCTGAATTGCTCGCGCGCGGCAGCCGGCTCAAGACCGTCGCGTTCATCTCCGGGCGCACGGCGCCGGAAGGCAAGCGGATGGGTCATGCAGGCGCGATCATCTCGGGCAACCGGGGGACGGCCAAGAGCAAAGAGGAAGCTTTCCGGAAGGCCGGGGTCGCGGTCGCGGAGACCACCGACGAAATCGTGGGCCTGCTCAAATGACCGCGCTCCCGATCAGCCTCCAGCGCGCTGTGCCGGCGGACCGGATGCGCGACCTCGGCCTGCTCGCAGCCCTGCTGGTCTGGCTCCTCTACACGCGCATGTACTTCCTGCTGCAGGCTGCCCACCTGGCGGCCCCGCCCTGCCCTTTCTTCTACCTCACCGGGCATCCGTGCCCGTTCTGCGGCGGCACTCGGTCGTTCGCGTACATGTGGCAAGGCGACTTCTCAAACGCCGTCAGGCTGTTTCCGCTGGGGCCGCTGTTCTTCGCCGGCGCTTTCGCCGGCGTGGCCGGGCTTGCCATGGGAGCGGTCACCGGCCGCACGTGGTCGCCGCGCCTCACTGGGATGCAGTGGAGGCTGCTGTTCATCGGGGCGGCCAGCGCTGTGGCCGTGAGCTGGGCGCTGAAGGTCTTCATCCTCGGCAACTGAGATCCGCCGTCTTGGGATTGAGGATTGGCAGCTTTTCCGTACGGTTCGGTTGGCGGCGCTAAAAGAGGCTCCCTACGCATTTGGGTCCACCTGGGAAGGCGAGAAGGACCGCGGCGATGAAGAGTGGAGGGAGGCTGTCACGTCCAGGATGCGATTCGTCGCGGTTTTCAACGACCAGGTCGTTGGAATGGCTGCCGGTGGCGCGTCGAACGACACCGGGGCGGCTTCATTGACTTCCCTGTGGGTTGACCCGAGCACGCGCGGCCAGGGAGTTGGCGACCAACTTGTGAACGCGGTCCTGAAATGGGCGAAGGCTGAGGGTTTCAGCCAGGTGCTCCTGTGGGTGACTGAAGGCAATTCGAAGGCCGCATCGCTCTACGAGCGGAACGGCTTCACCCGCACCGGCGACGTGATCACCGAGCCTCTCCGGGAATTCGAGATGTCGATTCGGTTCTAGCGACGTGCCAGGATTGGTGACGTGGACTTCGAGCTGACCAGCGAGCAGCAGGCGATTCGCGACACATGCCGGGATTTCGCGCGGGAGGTGGTGGCTCCGGCAGCAGAGGAGCTCGACCGCGAGTCGAAGTTCGGGTACGACGTCGTCCGGCAGATGGGCGAGCTCGGCCTCTTCGGCCTTCCGTTCTCCGAGGAGTACGGCGGCGCGGGCGGCGATTTTCTCTCGCTGTGCCTTGCGATCGAAGAGATCTCGCGTGCGGACACCGGGATCGGCATCACCCTCGAAGCGGCGGTCTGCCTGGGAGCGGCGCCCATCTACGACTTCGGCACCAAGGAGCAGAAGGAGCGCTGGCTCCCCGACCTGCTCGCGGGACGCAAGCTGTGGGCGTTCGGCCTCACCGAGCCCGAGGCGGGATCCGACGCGGGAGCGACCAAGACGCGGGCGGAGATTCGCGACGGGAAGTGGGTGATCAACGGAGCCAAGCAGTTCATCACCAACTCCGGGACCGACGTCTCCGCCGGAGTCACGGTGACCGCAGTGACCGGAAAGTCGAATGGCGACCGTCCGGAGATAAGCGCGATCATGATCCCGACCGGCACGCCGGGCTATCAGGTGCTCGCCTCGTACCGGAAGCTCGGCTGGCATTCGTCGGACACGCACCCGCTGAGCTTCGAGGACTGCGCCGTGCCGAAGGAGAACTTGCTCGGCGCGCAGGGCGGCGGCTACCGGCAATTTCTTCACACGCTCTTGGGCGGGCGGATCGCCATCGCCGCCCTGTCGGTCGGCCTCGCGCAGGCGTGCCTGGACGCTTCGCTCGCCTACGCCAAAGAGCGGCGCGCCTTTGGCGTGCCGATCTCCAAGCACCAGGCCGTTCAGTTCAAGCTGGCCGACATGGCGATGGAGACCGAGCTCGCGCGAACGATGGTCTATCGCGCGGCGGCCACGTACATGAAGTCCGGCAAGGAGACGACGGACGAGGCGCGGATGCTCGCGGCGATGGCCAAGCTCTACGCCTCAGAGACGTCCAAGCGGGCGGCCGACCAGGCGGTGCAGATCCACGGCGGCTACGGCTTCATGGAGGACTATCCCGTCGCGCGTTACTGGCGCGACGTGAAGATCAACGAGATCGGGGAAGGTACCTCAGAGGTGCAGCGAATGCTGATCGCGCGCCTCTTAGGTTGCTAGCGTCGCAGCAAGGCCGGATTTACTCCGGCCGTCCCCAGCACCCTTGGATGTCGCCGACATCGCCAGGAGTGACTATTAAGACAATCCGATCCCGGGGAAGGTGAGCAGCCCCGTCGGCGGAGCCGACCGGGCGATGCAATCAGTAAGTCCCATCCTCATCGCCGCTCTGCGCGCAGCGGAAACCGCCCAGGTTTCCGCTCATAACCGCGTTAGCGGTACACCCCGTTGTGGCCCAGGCTGTGGAGGCCTACGTTCGGGAAGTAGGTCAGCCCATGGTCCTGTGATCCGACGGGGATCTCGGCCAGGAGCTGTCCGGTCACCGTCGACATCACGTAGACCGTGCGGTTGTACCGGCCTGAGGCCCACAGCTGCGTGCCCTCGGGGTTCAGCTGGAGCATGTCTGGGGATCCGCCGCCCGGGATCTGCCACTTCGCCGTCACGGTGCGCGATGCGAAATCGATGACCGAGACCGAACCCTCGAGCCGGTTGGAGACGTAAAGAGACCTGGTGTCGCGAGAGATCTGCAGTCCGTGCGCGCCGCGACCGGTGGGGATGAACTGGATCTCCTTCATCGCGACCGGGTCGATGACGGAGACTCCCATCTTTCCCTGGTTGGTGACGAAGAAATACCGCCCGTCGGGCGAAAGCTTGACGTCGATCGGAAGGCCGCCGACACGGACGAAGCCGTCCAGTTTCATGTTCACGACGTCCACCCTGGCGACCACTCCCGAGAACTCGGCCGAGATCATCAGGTAGCTGCCGTCCGCGCTGAAGTCCAGGTGGTCGGCGCCGGGCCACGGGATGCCGACGGAACCCATGAGGCGCCATCCGTTGTGCGGGTCCCGAAACTCGATCCGCTGGAGCCGTTCGACGACGTCGATCGCCTTCGTGCCGTCAGGCGTGAAGTAGAGGTTGTAGGGAAAAGGCATCGGGATCGTCTGGCCGGTAGGCCTTCCCGTGTGAATGTCCAGCACGGTCAGGCTGCTCGATCCCTCGTTGTCGACATAGAGAGCGCTCATGTCCCAGGCAGGCGCGATGTGATGGGGGATGGCGCCGACCGCGTAGTGGTCGATCAACTTGAACGTCAGCGGGTCGATGACGTCAACGGTTCCCGCCATGCTGTTGGGCACGTACACGCGAGGCGGCAGCTCGCACAGCGGGCAGGGCACGACTCCCGAAAGAGTGTTCGCGTACACGTTGAAGGCGGCGGGCGGCAGGCTTGCCGTCTGAACGTCAGGCGCGGGGAGCATCCGGACCGGTTGCGCCTCGGCCGCCGGAAGAGCCTGGTTCGCCACGGTGGCGACCGGCGGCGCCGTCCACACCACGGCAAAAACGATTCCGGCCGGGCTCACGACCGCGATCCCGAACACGAACGCGAAGAGCAATCGGACGGGACGCGAGCGCAGCGCTCTGCCGATCCGGAATCCCGCCAGGGGGTTACTCGTCAGGGAGGTCTTCAAGCTTGGGAGCCAGCTCGCACACCCAACGCCCGTCGTCCAGGCGCCGGATGAAACGGCTGTAGCCCTGGTTGCGAGCCACGTTCAGGAACTGCTCCTGGTTGATCAGCGTGCGGAGGCGGGCAAGGTCTGCGTACGTGCTGTCGCGCATGATGCCGCCGACGACTCCGGCAAGCTCGCGCCACTGACCTTCGGACAACGGCTCGCCGTAGCCGGCGATCGTCACGAGGAGCGCCGCGGTGGCGCCGGTGATCGTGTCAGGCAAGAGCTTGTCCGACTTCGCGCGCGCGATGATCTCGCGCCCTGTTCCGATGATGTCGGCGATTCGATCACGGCGCACGCCGATGATGTCGCGCCCACTGCCGACGGTGGTGCCTTCGAGGTAGCGAGGACCAGCTTCCATCACCAGACCCCTATTCTAGTTAACGCCTCACTTGGATCTCGAAATCGCGCCGGCCCTGGCGACCTTCCGGGCTGCGGTGCGCGAACTTGCGCAAGGCGTGGTCGCGCCTCTCGCGGCAGAGGTCGATCGCGACCACAGGTTCCCCGAGGAGGCTGTGCGGGCGGCTGCGGAGGCGGGGCTGCTGGGCGTCCTGATTCCCCGCGAATACGGCGGGGCGGGACTTGACGCGCTCGCGTTTGCGATCTGCATCGAAGAGCTCGCCCAGGCATGCGCGTCCACCTCGGTCATCGTCGACGTCCACACCAGCGTCGGAAGCGAGCCCATCCTGCTGTTCGGCAACGAGGAGCAGAAGCGCACATGGCTGCCGAGGCTGGCCTCAGGCGAGCTGCTCGGCGCGTTCGCGCTGACCGAGCCGGCCGCAGGCTCAGACGCCGCATCCTTGCAGGCCACCGCGAGGCCCACCGGTGATGGTTACGTCCTCAACGGCACCAAGATCTTCATCACGAATGTCGGCCATGCCGGCCTGTACGTCGTTTTCGCGCGTACCGGGCCTGACCAGAGGGCGGCTGGAGTGACTGCGTTCCTGGTGCCGGCCGGCACCCCTGGGGTTCGGGTGGGGCAGGTGTTCAAGAAGATGGGATTGAACGGTTCCCCGACGGGCGAGCTCGTCCTCGAGGATGTCGCGGTGCCCGCCGGGAATCGCCTGGGCGCCGAGGGCCAGGGTTTCACGGTCGCGATGCGCGCCCTCGATTCGGGGCGGATCGGGATCTCGGGCCAGGCGTTGGGCATCGCGCAGGCAGCGGTTGACGAATCGCGCGCCCTCCTCGCGCAGCGCGCAAGAGAACAGACAAGAGAACAGACAAGAGAACAGGGTGGACAACAGGGTGACGAGTTCCTGCTCGCCGACATGGCGACCCGGCTCGAATCGGCTCGCCTGCTCGCCTACCACGCAGCCTGGCTCTGCAGCCTCGGGCGGCCGTTCACGCGCCAGGCGTCGATGGCCAAGCTCCACTGCACAGACACGGCGATGCAGCTGGCGCTGGACGCGCTGCAGCTGGCGGGCGAGGAGGGGGCTGTCTCGGGGAGCCCGTTCGAGCGGCACGTCCGCGACGCGAAGGCGCTCCAGATCTACGAAGGCTCAAACCAGGTGCAGCGGATGGTTATCGCTCGCGAGGTCCTCCGCTAAGCTCACCCCATGGATTTCGAGCTCACGGACGAGCAGATCGCGATCCGCAACACGATCCGGGAGCTCGTCCAGGACCGCGTGGCGCCGCGCGCGGCCGAGATCGACGAGAAGGCGGAGTACCCGAAGGACATCGAGAAGCTCTTCGCCGAGAACGGCATCCTCGGCATCCCATTCCCCGAGCAGTACGGCGGGATCTCAGGCTCGAGCGTGATGATCTGCATGGGAATCGAAGAGATCGCGAAGGCCTGCGCGAGCTCGTCTCTGATCCTCGCGGTGCAGGCGCTCGGCTCCTACCCGATCCTCGTGGCCGGCTCGGAGGAGCAGAAGAAGCGGCTCTGCCCACCGCTCGCGGCGGGGGAGAAGGTCGCCGCCTACGCGCTGTCGGAAACCGGTTCCGGCTCGGATGCGGCGGCGATGAAGACCCGCGCCAAGCGTTATGGCAACGAGTACGTGCTCAACGGCGCGAAGCAGTTCATCACTGCGGGAAGCGTGGCGGGCACGCTGGTCGTCTTCGCGCAGACCGACACCGAAGCCGATCACCGCGGCATCTCGGCGTTTGTGCTCGAGCGAGAGACGAGCCCCTGGCAGGCGACCAAGCTCGAGCACAAGCTGGGCATTCGCGGGTCGCCCACCGCGCAGCTCGTATTCGAAGACGTCAAGGTTCCCGCGGCCAACCGGCTGGGCGAGGAGGGCGCGGGCTTCAAGCTGGCGCTGGCCGTCCTCGACCGGTCGCGGCCCGGCATCGGGGCGCAGGCCCTCGGCATCGCCGAGGGCGCATTCGACTACGCCCTCAACTACGTCAAGGACCGGCAGCAGTTCGGCCAGCCGATCGCGGCCTTCCAGGGCATCCAGTTCATGCTGGCCGACATCGCGACCCAGATCGAAGCCGCGCGCCACCTCGTGTACCGCGCGGCGACCAAGGTGGACTCAAAGGCCCCGGATTTGACCAAGATCGCGGCGATGGCGAAGCTGTTCGCCTCGGACATGGCGATGAAGGTGACCACCGATTGCGTTCAGCTCCTTGGCGGCTACGGGTACATCTCCGACTACCCCGTCGAACGCATGATGCGAGACGCCAAGATCACGCAGATCTACGAGGGCACGAACCAGATCCAGCGCGTGGTGATCGCAAGGGCGCTCCTCAGGTGAGCCTCGCGGGGTCCTCTGAAATCGATACGGGCCTAACGGACGTCGCGCCGTCGCTGGCGCCCTGGTATCCGCCGCCAAACCATCCACCGCCACGCGTCAAAGCCGCGGGGTCGAATGACGGGCGAGCGACCGCATCGCTGGTCACCGCGATCGTGGGCATCGTGCTCGGGTTGCCGGCGGGAATTCCCGGCATGGTCCTGGGCACGCTCGCTTATTTTCTTGGCAGGTCGGCCGTGAGCCGGATCGACAGCTCGCAAGGCACGCTGGGCGGCCGGGGCGTCGCGGTCGCGGGTTGGGTGTTCGGCGTGGTGGCGATGGCGATCGGATCGGCGGTCACGCTGGCCTGGATCGTCGTGCTGCTCGTGGCGACCTCGCAACCGGCAACCGGCTGACCCTCTCCCTTGGACCGCATCACCGATGCGTTCGCCTGGCCCGCCAGAGACCCGGAATGGCTGACCAAGCTCCTGATCATCGGCCTCACGTTGCTGATTCCCGTCGTTGGCGCGATCAACGGCCTGGGCTGGATGCTTGCATCGCTGGACCGGCTGCGCGCCGGTGAGGAAAGGCTCGCACCCGCGAACCTGAGCCACATCGCCAGAGGCTTCCCTCTCTTCGTGGTCAATCTCGTCTACGGACTCGCGATCGCGATCGTCGCGGCCGCGATCTACGTGCCGGCTTTGATGGTGGCCTCCAACCAGTCACACAGCTCCGCCAACCCGGCGATGATCTCGCTGGCCATCGCACTCAGCCTGCTGGCGTTCAGCTTCGCCACGCTGGGCAGCCTGGCTCTCAACTTCGTCATGCCATCGATCGTTCTCGCCACCGATCACGGCGGGGTCGGTGGAGGCCTCAACGCCGGCGTGGTGCTGCGGCAGGCCCGCGCAAACATCGCCAACACCCTGATCGCCGGGCTTATGCTGATCGCCGCAGGCTTCATCGGCTCGATCGGTGTCGTCGCTTGCGGTATCGGAGTCCTCTTCACGACGGCGTATGCCCTCGCGATGCAGGCATGGGTCGTCCGGAGTTTCGAGATCGGGTCCCCTGCCGCGACAGCGGCATAAGGAGGTCGTCAGATGTCGGACGTACCGCCGCCGCCACCGCCGCCGAGCGGAGGTGGGATGACGCCACCACCGCCACCGCCGCCACCCGGCGGGGGTGGAATGGCGCCGCCGCCACCCCCACCGCCTCCGATGGGCGGCGGTTACGTGCCGCCTCCGCCGGCGGGCGGCTACGCACCGATGTCGGCCGGGTATGCCGCGCCCAGAACCGACGGGCTGGCGGTCGCGGCTCTGATCGTCGGCATCCTCTCTCTCGTCTGCTCCTTCGTCTGCCTGGGCGTCGTGCTCGGCCCGACCGCGGCCATCATGGGGTTCATCTCGCGCCAGCGGATCGCCACCAGCGGTGGGGCGTTGGGCGGAGGGGCCATGGCGATGATCGGGCTCGTGTTGGGGATCATCGGATTTGTCGCCAGCGTCGGCTGGTTCTTCCTCTTTGTCGGAGGAATCATCAGCTCGGCGACGCACAGCACGCCTTCGCCGTGACGTAACCTCTCGCCCTCCTCCACCGTATTACGGGGGGTGAACGGTAAGATCTCCGTGCGCATGCAGAGGGCCAGGCCTAGGGCCAGGCGATCCCGCTACCACGTCTCCTACCGCCTGACCCGGTCGGTCCCCGCGGCGTTCGTGGCCGTCCTGCTGCTGGTCGTGATCGTCGCGGCGACTCTCACCTACAAGCGCCTGGACGATTTCATCACAGCTACGACCGGTCATCACATCAACCCGATCGGCGAGGTCGTGCAGGCCGTCGAGCCGGCGCAGGGCACGATCGCATACAAGCTCAAGCACGGACAGCAGGTCAACATCCTGCTGCTCGGAATGGGCGGCGAGCAGAACGACGCCCCTTACCTGACGGACTCGATCATGGCCGTCACGATCGACCCGACGTCCAACCGCGTGATGCTCGCGTCGATCCCGCGCGACCTGACCGTCCCCATGAACCTGCAGAACCCGCCAAGCAGGATCTGGCCGCAGAAGATCAACGCCGCGTATGAGGTTCCGTACACCAACATCATCTGCTGCGTCGCCTCGCAGTACACAGGCCGCACAGGCGGCGGGTATGCAGCGGAGCACGAGGTCGGCAAGGTGACGGGTCTTACGTTCGACAGGTACATCGCGGTCGACTTCACAGCTTTTCGCGATATGGTCAACGCGCTCGGGGGAGTCGATGTATGCCTGCGCACCAACCTTGACGACAATGAGTACCCGGACTACTTCAACGGGTACATCCGCGGCGGCATTCACTACAAGGCAGGCTGCCAGCACCTCAACGGCGAGCAGGCGCTGCAGGTCGCGCGGTCGCGCCACGCCACCGAGCCGCAGCAGTCATCCGACTTCGGCCGCGCCCAACGGCAGCAGGACATCATGCAGGCGATCAAGAAGAAGGCGACGACCGTCAACGGCTTTTCGAAAGCGCCCCAGCTCCTCGACGCGCTGCAGAAGAACATCAACACGGACATGTCGCTGTCCGACATGAAGGCGATCTACGACTGGGGCAAGAATCTGCCTGACACGTCGATCGTCCGGGTCGCGCTCACGGCGAACTCCAGTGCTGCGCCCGGAAACCTGCTCGACTATGGAAACTGCGGTCTCGGCCCGTACGTCTCGCAGCTTTGCGCCGACGACCCGAGCTTCAACATGATCCACAAGTACCTCGCCTCGGTCCTGATCGATCCCAAGACCCTCGCAGAGAAGGCGCCGGTGCAGTTTGTCAATGCGTCGACCAGCTTCACGGGCCTGGACTCGCTCGTCACGACGATGTTCGACCCGACCGGACTCCAGCTGGCCGATCCAGTGGGCCACCGCGCGTCTGCCACGACGGTGATCCTCGATTACTCGAACGGCCAGTTCCCGCTGACCGCCAAGTATCTCCAGGACTTTTTCGGGGGCACGGTGGTGCCGGCGACCCCGGCCAGCGCGCCCCCTGCAGCCGGCCAGCAGACCTACGGTCTGGTGGTGGTGCTGGGGCACGACTTCGCCCTACGCTTCCTGGGTCGGTAGTGAGCTGAACGACCACGAGGATCAAGACCTAGCGAATCGGTTCCGGTCCGGCGACGTCCGCGCCCTCGCGAGGGCGATCAGCCTGGTCGAGCGGCGGGATGCATCCGCGCGCGACCTCGAAGCGTCCGTACGAACGCGGGGACGACCTCCTGGAGTCGTCGGCTTCACGGGTGCGCCGGGCACCGGCAAGTCGACGCTGGTCGACGGCCTGGTGGCGCTGCTGCGGAGGAAGGAGAGCTCGGTCGCAGTGCTCGCCACCGACCCGAACTCTCCGTTCACGGGGGGCGCGATCCTCGGCGACCGGATTCGCATGCAGCGGCACGCGCTCGACCCGAAGGTGTTCATTCGCAGCATGGGGGCGCGGGGACACCTGGGCGGTCTGTCGCTGGCGACCCGGGAAGCGATCCGGCTGCTGGGGGCGTTCGGTTTTGACGAAGTGATCCTGGAGACGGTTGGAGTCGGCCAGTCCGAGCTCGAGGTGGCCGCCGTGGCCGACACCACCGTCGTCGTGCTGACCCCGAACCTCGGGGATGGCGTGCAGATGATCAAAGCCGGAATCCTGGAGATCGCGGACATTTTCGTCGTCAACAAGGCGGACCTCGAGGGCCATGGCCGCGTCGTGACGGAGCTGCGATCCATGCTCAGCCTGGCGCCCAAGGGAACCTGGAAACCCCCGATCCTCGCCACGGTCGCCGCGAAGCAGGAGGGCATCGAAGAGCTGTGGGCTGCGGTGCTGGCCCACCGGGAGCACCTGGAGTCGAGCGGGCGGGCCCGCGAGCTCGCCCAGCAGAGGCTCAAGGACGAGACGGCCGAGGTGGCGGCCGAGATCGCGCGCAACCGGGTTCGGCGGGCCCTGGACGAAGACTCGGAGCTCGCGGGACGGCTGCTCGATGAAGGGACGCCCTACGACACGGCAGAGGAGATCCTGGACCGAGGGCCCCAAAGGTAGCGCGGCTTCCGTCTGGCGCTTTGCCGGCGCTTTGCGCCACCTCCCCATAAGATGGGGAGGTCCATGAAAGTGCGCGCCCGCGATCCCAAACAGGCCTGGAAGGAGGATTTCGAAACCAGCCCCGTGCGGGACGACGGCATCGAGACCTCGACGATCTCCGGGATCCCGCTCAAGCCGCTGTACACATCCGACGATCTCCCGCGCAGGCCGGAAGAGCTTCCCGGCCAGTTTCCGTACACGCGCGGGATTCACCCGAGCGGATACCGCGGACGCCTCTGGACCATGCGCCAGTTCTCCGGCTTTGCCACGGCGGAGGAGACCAACCGCCGCTACAAGTACCTGCTGGCCAACGGCCAGACCGGTCTATCGGTGGCTTTTGACATGCCCACCTTGATGGGGCAGGACTCGGACGCGCCCACAAGTCGCGGAGAGATCGGACACTGCGGGGTCGCGATCGACTCTCTGGCCGACATGGAGACGCTGTTCAGCGGTATTCCGCTGGCCGATATCACGACGTCGATGACGATCAACTCGCCGGCCGCAATCCTGTTGTGCATGTACATCGCGGTCGCCGAAGAGCAGGGAGTCCCGGCGTCGAAGCTCGGCGGCACATTGCAGAACGACATCCTCAAAGAGTTCATCGCGCAGAAGGAGTTCATCTTTCCGCCGGGACCCTCGATGAGGCTGGTCGTCGATTCGATCGAGTACTGCGCCAAAGAGGTGCCGCAGTGGAACACGATCTCCATCTCCGGTTATCACATCCGCGAGGCGGGCTCGACCGCCGCGCAGGAGCTCGCGTTCACGCTGGCCGACGGTATGGCATACGTCGATGCCTGCATCGAGAGGGGCATGCGCATAGACGATTTCGCGCCGCGCCTGTCGTTCTTCTTCGATGCGCACATCGACTTCTTCGAAGAGATCGCAAAGTTCCGCGCAGCGCGCCGCATCTGGGCGCGATGGATGCGCGAGCGCTACGGCGCGCAGGACGAGCGCTCGCTGAAGCTTCGCTTTCACACCCAGACCGCGGGCGTGTCGCTGACTGCGCAGCAGCCGGAGCTGAACATCGCGCGCACGGCCATCGAGGCGCTGGCGGCGGTCCTCGGCGGCACCCAATCGCTTCACACCAACGCGATGGACGAGGTGCTTGCTCTACCGACCGACAAATCCGCTCGCATCGCGCTGCGCACGCAGCAGCTGCTCGCCTACGAAAGCGGCGCGGCCAACACGATCGACCCGCTTGGTGGCAGCTATTTCATCGAGGCCCTGACCGACGAGATGGAACGGCAGGCGGAGGTCTATTTCAAGCGGATCGAAGAGCTCGGCGGCGTGATCCCCGCGATCGAAGCAAGCTTCTTCCAGAAGGAGATCGCCGATGCGGCGTTTCAATACCAGCGGGAGCTGGAGCAGAAGCAAAGAATCATGATCGGGGTCAACGACTTCAAGGTGGATGAGGAGGCGCCGATCGAGATCCTGCGCATCGACCCGCGGCTCGAGGCCGAGCAGGTCGCCCGCGTGCGCGCGGTGCGCAGGAAGCGCGACCAGGCGCGATGCTCCAACGCGCTGAGCGCGCTGCGGAAGGCGGCCGCCGGCGCCGACAACCTGATGCCGTACATCCTCGAATCGGTCCGGGCCTACGCGACGGAGGGCGAGATCATGAACACGCTGATCGAGGTGTTCGGCATCTACACGGAGCAGGCGGTCGTATGAGCCCGACAGCCGTTCGACCCGTGCGGATCATCGTGGCCAAGGTCGGGCTGGACGGCCACGACCGAGGCGTCAAGGTGGTGGCGCGCGCGCTGCGCGATGCCGGCTACGAGGTGATCTACACCGGGCTGCGGCAGACCCCTGAGATGGTCGTGGACGCCGCGCTGCAGGAGGACGCTCAGGTGATCGGGTTGTCGATCCACTCCGGCGCGCATATGACGCTCTTCCCGGCGGTCGTCCAGGAGCTCAAACGCAGGAAGGCCACGGACATCGTGGTGTTCGGCGGCGGGATCATCCCGGACGACGACATCGCGACACTGAAGAAGCAGGGCGTCGAGAAGCTCTTCACGCCGGGCACCCCGCTGCAGGAGATCGTCGACTGGCTGCGCCACCGCTTTCCGGAAGGTGCGCCCTAGAGGCGCCGTACGGCTAGTCCTGGAGCACGACCGTGCCGGCGATCTTGTCGTGCCATCCCTGCTTACGTGAATCGAACGCCGCCCAGATCAAGCCGATGTAGCAGACGATCGCGCTGAGCAGGTATCCCAAGTACCGGAGCGCCGCCCGGCCGTAGCCGATAGGTAGACCTGTGGTCGCGTCGGCTACGCGGAGATGGAATAGGCGCATGCCCAACGTTTGGCCTTTGCCCCAGAAGTAGATGAAATAACCGATTTCGAGTACCAGGCCGATCAGGTCAACCAGCAGCTGGATGCCGGTGAACGCCGCGCCGGCCGCCTGGCTGTTGTTACTGGATCCTGCGACAACGGCACTGACGATCCCTGACACGATGCCGACAGGGATACCCACAATCAGGCCGTCGATGAATATGGCCACGAAACGGATCCAGAATCCGCCAAAGCGCACCTGTTGCGCACCGTATGCCGGCACCGGCGCGGGAGCGTACCCGCCGGGCAGCGGAGGAGGAGGCGGGTAGCCGCCGCCGGGCGGAGGAGGAGGGGGGTAGCCGCCGCCGGGCGGAGGTGGAGGCGGGTAGGCGCCGCCAGGCGGCGGCGGAGGAGGATAGCCGCCACCGGGAGGAGGAGGCGGAAAGTCGCCGGGCGGTGGAGGTGGTGGATTTTGCATGGGGGGATCCCTCCTGTCAGGACGTGGTGACGATGGTGCCGGCGATCTTGTCGTGAACGGCCTGCTTCCGCGGGTCCCACAACTGCCACAGCCAGCCGAGGGCCCCGAAGATGCAGAACGTGAGGATGACTTCGAGGACCCAGATGAGCCCGCGCAGCGCGGCCTTGCCCATCGTGGGGTACTGACCGGTGGCCATGTCGCGCACCTTGAAGCCGAAGGGCATCATGCCGATGGAGGCGCCCTGCGAGCTCCACATGTAGGCGAAGTAGCCAACGTCGAGCACCAGGTTGATGACGCCCGCCAGGCCGGTGACCCTCTGGAGGATCGTCCCGATGATGCCGTTGATCACGATCAGGATGACGAGGTCGATCACACCGCCGACGATCCGCAGGCCAGGACTTGCCAGGTTGCCGGGAGCCGCCATCGCACCGCCACCACCCGGGGGCATCATCGGAGGCATACCTCCACCGGGCGGCGGCGGAGGCATCATCGGAGGAGGGTTGCCGCTAGGCGGTGGGGGAGGCGGTGGGCTCTGCATGCCTTGGGACCCTCCTGGTATTCGGTTTGGACGCGCCGGCGGGGTGGCCGCTCGGCTTTGCCGTATCATAACCAGCGCCTCTCAACCCGAGGCCGAACCATGGCGCGCAAAGCGGCGATAAGGACCTAAGGACTTACTGATTGCAACTCAAAGCCTCCACCCGCGAACTACTCGGTAAGCGCGCCCGCCGCCTCCACGGCCAGGGCAAGCTGGCGGCTGTCGTCTACGGCCACAACGCCACGCCAACCCCGCTGGTGCTCGACCGCCTCGAGTTTCAGAAGGTGTTCGTGAAGTCGGGGCGCACGCACCTCGTCGATCTCGTCGTGGACGGCAAGACCGAGAAGGTGCTGGTCCGCGAGATCCAGACCCATCCCCGCCGCCTGGGCCCCATCCACGTCGACTTCTACCAGGTGAACCTGGAAGAGAAGATCACGGTCGAGGTCCCGGTCCACCTGGTGGGCGAATCCGCGGCGGTCAAGCGCGGCGACGCCGACGTGCTTCAGCCGATCCACGCGCTGCGGGTCGAGTGCCTCCCGTCCGACATCCCCGCTGAGTTCGAGGTCGACCTGGCTCCCCTGGAAGAGATCGAGTCCGAGTTTCGCGTCGCGGACCTCAACCTCCCCAAGGGCGTGACCGTTCTCCTCGACCCTGAAGAGCTGATCGTCAAGATCGTGCACAAGCGCGAGATGAAGGTCGAAGAGGAAGTCCCGACGGCCGAAGCCGTGGTCGGCGCCGAGGGCGAGGCCGCGGCCGAGGGCGAAGAAGGCGCGGAGGAAGCCGCCGAAACCAAGGAGTGAGCGCGCCGCCGCTGTCGCTGTTTCCCTTCGTCTCGGACACCAACCTCGAATACTTCGGCGTCGGCCTCGCCGTCCTCGTGCTCTTCGTCATCGGCTCGCGGTTCGTCTCCAACCGCGTGGTCGCGGCACTGCACAGGCGGAACATGCGCGCGGACGTGGTCCAGATCGGAGGCCGCGTCGTCACCGTCGTCCTGATCGGGCTCGGCGTCTGGCTCGCGATCGGCCTGGCGTTCCAGAGCCAGAACTTCACGCTCGCGGGCATCCTGCTCGCCACGATCGTCGCCAGCTTCGGTGTGCAGGACGTGCTCAAGGACTACGTGTCCGGCTACTACGTGCTCCTTGAGCGGCACATGAGGGTGGGCGACCGCATTTCCATGGAGGGAGTGGTCTCGGGCACGGTGGAGCAGATCAAGCTCCGGGTGACCTTGTTGAAGAACGAACAAGGTGACCTCGTGGTGGTGCCGAACTCAGAGCTGTTCAACAAGGCGGTGTTGGTCCACGTGCACGCCGCCGAGCGAGTCGCCGAAACCTCTGGAGACTCGGGCGGAAACCCTCGGTGAGAGATTCGGTGATCCAGGTGGCCCAGATCCGGGTGAAGCGCCGAGCAGCGGAGTGCGCGCATCGGGCATTCGCAAGCGAGCAGCGCAGGGGCTGAACCCGGAGATGGGCCGCATGGGCGCCGAAGCTCCGCCGACGGCTTTCCGCCTGAGTCTCCTAGTCCAGCGCCCCCCGAATGACCCGGTAGAGCGCCTCGAGCTGCTCGCCTTCGATCTCCGATTCCTCCGCCAGCAGGTCGTGAATGGCCTGCGACGCGAGATCGACGTGGATGCCGGCGGCCACCTGGGTCGCAAGCGACCGCAGGTGGTAGGTGTGGTCCGGGCGGTGCGCCCTGGTGCCCAGCTCGACCGCAACTTTGTCCAGCTGCACGACCTTCGACCAGTTCTCGACCTCGGCGGCTCCAGATTCCGGCGCGTCCGAAAGGTGAAGGCAGTTGAGGCCTCCGAAGACGCCGTACAGCTCGCGCAGAGAACCTGGGCGCGACTGCGCGATTCTCGTCTCGCCAAGGTCATGGCGCATCTGCGTCAGCGCATCCGCCGACGCGGTGACGCGTCCGAC
>DATBZR010000088.1:0-4080 GCA_036513095.1 Candidatus Dormiibacterota bacterium
CCGGCGTGGCAGCGGCTGAGCGCACCCCAGGTCGCACCGGCGAGCCGGGCCCGGCCGAGCACGGCTACCTCCACTGTGGGCCGAGTGGGGCCGGCCACTTCGTGAAGATGGTGCACAACGGCATTGAATACGCGGCGATGGCCGCCTACGCCGAGGGCCTTAACATCTTGAAGAACGCCAACGCCGGAGCAGCCCAGCAGGACGCCGACGCCGAGACCGCGCCCATGGAGAACTCCCAGTTCTACCGTTACAACCTTGACCTTGCCTCGGTCACTGAGGTGTGGCGGCGCGGCAGCGTTATCTCCTCATGGCTATTGGACCTTACCGCGCAGGCCTTCGTCGAGGCCCCCGATCTCTCTGGTTTCTCCGGTCGGGTGTCCGACTCGGGGGAAGGCCGCTGGACGGCAATCGCAGCAATCGAAGAGGGTGTGCCGACCCCGGTGCTCAGCACCGCGCTGTCTTCCCGGTTCGACTCACGAGACCTTGACCACTTCGCCAATCAGGTGCTCTCCGCCATGCGCAAGGGTTTCGGGGGCCATGATGAGAAGCCGGCGGGATGAGCACCTGCTGGCTTCATGTGCTACCCGTCCCCAGCCGTGCCCTTCGGCACCGCGCCGACTTCATCGCTGTGCGGCTCCGGACCTCGAAACCTACGGACGGTTCTGCCAGTTGGGCGCCGATGACTGGTCGATCTCGCTCGGACGGGTTTGAGCTTCCCCTCGAATCGTGGAGGCTTCTTCAATGATGGATGGACGTGCTGGCCACGGGCAAGGGTGAGCTCGCGGCGGTGTCTTCGGTGAGTTCCTCGATGGTGATCATCTCGTCGCAGCAGGGGCAGATTCCGCCGGCGCCGAGGCGTTGGCAGGGCCGTGAGCAGTCGGGGCACCATTGCTCGGCCAGGTAGCGGGTCTCGCACTCCGGGCATTGGTAGATGGTGCCTTCCAACCGTGACCGGCGGGGCGGCAAGGGAGCTTCAGCCGAAACGCTTTGGTGGCGTCGACGGTAGGCAGCTTGCCGGCAGGCTGGCGAGCAGAAGCGCCGGGACCGGCCTGCGGGCAGCGGCGAACCGCAGGCAGCACAGCCTGGTGGCGTAACGGAAACGTCACTCGGCGGGGTTTGCGTGTTCATCAGGCGGCCTCCTTCCCGTCTGCGCGCTGGGCAGCGGTGTGTTCGTAGTCGGCCGGGGCCATCATCGCCGCCGAGCTGTGCCTGCGGTGGGTGTTGTAGAACTCGTGGCACCAGGCCAGGACCACGGTGCGCGCTTGGGCCTTGGTGGTGAAGTGGTGCCGGGACAGAACTTCGTGCTCGAGGGTGGAGAAGAACGATTCGGCAGCGGCGTTGTCGAAGCACGAACCGACCCTCCCCATCGACTGCCTGATTCCGAGTTTGTCCTTACACAGCAACGTGAAGCTGCTCGCGGTGTAGGTCGAGCCGCGGTCGGTGTGGAAGATCACCGCCTCGATCTTGGTGCGTCCGCCGCGGGCCGCGGCAGCGATCTTGATCCCGTCACAGACCAGCTGCGCGTCCGGGTGCTCGGAGGTCGGGCACGCCAACAGTCGCCGGGAGAACAGATCTAGCACGGTGGCCATGTACAGCTTGCCTTCATCGGTGGGGATCTCGGTGATGTCCCCGCACCACTTGAGGTTCGGCCCGGGTGCGGTGAAGTCTCGTTTGAGCAGGTCGGGGAACTTCGGTGCTTTCCTGTCCTGACGGGTCAATCCCTTACTGTGCTTGGGTTTGCGCCCTGCAAGACCCTGGCGACGCATCGAGTCCGCGACCGTGTTCACGCTGACCGTCCACCCTGCCGCGAGCAGGTCGGCATGCACACGAGGCGAGCCGTAGGAGCGCTTGGACGGGTTGAACATCTTCAGGACCTCGACGTCCAGCTCCCCCCGGCGCCGCTGACCAGCGGTGGCCGGCCGGTTGAACCACTTGTAGAACCACGACTGGCTCACTCCCAGGATCACGCAGCACACCGCGTACGGGACGCGGTAGAAGGTCCTCTGGTCGGCGATGAAGCGTGCCACGCTCACTTCGTCGCCTCCTTCACCCATAATGCCGAGTGCCGGATTATGCCGAGTTCGCCTCGGATTTGACCTGCTGGGTGCGGGATTAGTGCCCAGGCGCTCGGCATAATCACAGTGTCTCCAGGAACGCGAGCAGCGCGTCGGGTCTGCAGAAACTCACATGCGCCATCCACTGCACCTGGCCAGCCGCCTAACTCGGCGTGTATGTCCGCGGCGCCGGTATCCGTTTGCATACCGGGCCAACGGCCCGACCACCCGCACCAAGCGTCGCCCTGTCTTTCATGATCTGCTCCTCTCCAGATTGTGGTCGAGAGAGAAGTCTCCTCACGAAACGGGCTGTGATTATGCCGAGTGTGTGGGCGCGAATCCCATACTCTGCAGGCAAGTCCGCACTGGACTCGACATAATCCGGCACTCGACATTATGGGTGTTATGCCGAACTCGGGATTACACCCACAGGACCACGGAGCGCTTGAGGACATCGCGCTCCATCCGCAGCTCGGCGTTCTCGCTGCGTAGCCGCTTCAGCTCGTTGATGTCCTCGACCGAAAGGCCGTTGGTGCCCTCCTGCTCCCCGCGATCCTTGGCAAACCAGTTACCCAGCGTGCCCTCGTTGATTCCGAGATCACGAGCGACCTGCGCGATCGGTTTTCCGGTCTCCCGGACGATTCGCACAGCCCCCTCACGAAACTCCTGATCGAACTTCCTTCGTTTCTCCGACATGACTACTCCTCATAGCGCATGTCTCCACGGTTTTGGGGGAGGCTCATACCTAAGGGTACGTTCCGATCCGAGACTCGCACCTTCAAAGCCCCGCTTGCGGACCGCAGGAACGCCCATATACAGACCGTTCGGTTCACAGTCGCTGACGACCACGGCGCCGGCAGCCACAACGCAGCCATGGCCGATCGTTACTCCGGGAAGCACCGTGACCGACGAGCAGATCCAAGACCCGGCGCCAATGCGGATGGGCTTACCCCAGCTCTCGCCCGCACGGCTTTGGGATGTGTTGATGTCATGCCCAGACGTGACAAGCCGGACGTGGTCCGCGATCTGCACTCGGTCCTCGATCACCACGGACGCCTCCGCGTCGATGTAACAGTCGAAGTTGATGAAGACGTCCGAACCAATGTGCACGCCACCTGTTCGGGCGACCCTCAGCCCGGCCATAAGCAGCGTCCGATCACCTACCCAAATCCCTGCACGGCGCAACAGAAGAGGGCGGAACCGATGGGGCAGAAGGTCAGAGCCAGCCAGGTGGACAAGGTAGTCCTGAATCAAAGCGCGTCGCATGCGCGCACCCTACCCCCTCTCTGTCAGTCTTACGTGAGACACCCCGGGCTTCGGGGTTTGGCTTGTAGGGCATGACTGGAGACTGAACGTGATCAGCAGTAACTCATCCGCCGAAGAGATCGGCGGGGCCGTGGCCGAGACGGCGCCGATGCCTCAACAGGTGGCTTCCGATCCGGCGCTCCGACCGACCAGGCGCTCGTTCACCGCGGCGTACAAGCTGGCGGTGGTCGGGGAGTATGAAGCGGCCCCGCATGGTGAGAAGTCGGCGGTGTTGCGCCGGGAGGGGCTGCACCACTCCCACATCAAGGAATGGACACGCGCCCGCGATGTCGGGGCACGCTCCGGACTCGCCGACGCCCGCAAGTCAGCGTCTGGTTCGAAGGCGTCGGCCAAGGATCGCGGCGAGGTCGGGCGGCTACGCGCCCAGAACATCCGGCTCACTGCCCAACTCGCCCAGACTCGGACGGCGTTGGACATCATGGGAAAAGGTGTGCCACGAACGCTGGCGCTCGGGCTGTATGGGTAGGCCCGGGTAAAGCGGTGCTGTGCAGTTGATGAAGGTTTTGTGGCCCTTCGGAGTCGCCCTGCGGGGGGAGGCTTCAAACCGCCTCATGCTGCGCCACCCCACCCGCGGGTTGCTCAACCCTGACGCCTTCCTGGCCCTGGTCGAGGAATTCGGGCTGATGCCCTCGTTGACCCGGGTCGTGCTCGCTCTGGCCCTGGACCAGGCCGAGGCCTGGCACACCCACGGCCGGCCACT
>DATBZR010000089.1:0-5568 GCA_036513095.1 Candidatus Dormiibacterota bacterium
TCCTGTGCATCACCTCTTCGAGCTCGTAGGTGACACCCCCGATCACGAGAGACGACGCCCCGGACCAGAGCTGTCCGTACCGCTGCTCGAACTCCTCGCGGGGGCTCGCCACGCCCGTCCCCTGCCGTCTTAAGCTTTCTTCTTGATCGGGGGCTTCGGACACACGCCCTCCAGACCGCCGATGGGAACCATCACGGTGAAGGGCCATTCGCGCGCCTTGCAGTACCCGAGGTACGCCCTCAGGATGTTCGGATCCAGCGCCGCCTCGAAGTGCTCGCAGCACTTGTAGGTCGACGCTCCCTTTTTCTTTTCAGTCTCTACCACGGCTGTTTCTCCTTCTTCAGGTCTTGTGCAGGTCCGCGATGAACCTGGCCCGGCTTCCCACGAGATCTTCCTTCTTGAGACGACTGCCGCTGAGCGGCTTGCCCCGGAGGCTTTTCGTGACCTGCTTCTGCTGCCCGGTGAAGGGATCGGGCCGCGACTGCGGGGCCGGGCGGATCTTTCCTTCCCCGGTGATGGCGGCCCCGTTCTTGTCTTCGGCATAGCCCGGCAGCAGATCGGCCTTCCCGGTGCTAGCCGTCGGTCCGCTCACCTCCTGGCCATTGACGAACTTCACGGCATAGAGGGCGTCGCAACTGGCGCACTTCGTATTGCCGCTGAAGTTCCAGAACGGATACGGGTCGAGGTAATTTTTGGTGGAGCACTTGGCGCACGTGAGCACCAGGCCCTGTTTGATGACGCCGGAACTCGTCTCGG
Organism: Candidatus Dormiibacterota bacterium; assembly: GCA_036513095.1. GTDB lineage: Bacteria > Chloroflexota > Dormibacteria > Dormibacterales > Dormibacteraceae > Palsa-870. The sequence goes on from DATBZR010000089.1 coordinate 757, forward strand.
TGGCCATCTCAGATCACCTCCATCTCTTCCATCTTGGCGAGCTTCGATTTCGTCCAGCCGAGGAGCCTACCGTAGACCCTCTCGTTGTCGGCGCCCACGGGCTTCAGCGCCCACTTCAGGCGTGGAGGCGTGTCGGACATCTTGAAGGCGGGACCCTGATGGTGGAGGTCGCCGTAGATCGGATCGTCGATCCACTGGACCGCGCCGCGCAGCTTCCAGTGGGGATTCTCGGAAACCTCCTTGGCGTTCCAAACGGGCTGGTTGTTGATGCCGGCCTTGTCGAGGAGCGTTGCCACGTCTTCCTTGGTCTTGTCCTTCGCCCAGGCCTCGATGGCATCGTAGACGGTGCCCTGATTCTCGGCCTTGACGCGGTCGTCGTGCTTCGCGAGCGTCGTCGCGAGGTCCTTCGCCCCGATCACGCCGCACAGCTTCTTGAAGTCCTCGTCCGTGTGGGCCGTGACGAGGATGTACCCCACCTCGGCCTCCTGCGGGTTCTTGGAGCCTGGATAGGACGACTTGCCGCACTGGACGATCCCGTGCGGGCAAAGCTCCGTGTCCCAGTTGCCCCAGCGCTCCCGGCGGACCCCGTACCGCCCATAGAGCGGAAGGGCGTACTCGAGCATCCGGGTGACGCCGTGAACCTGCGAGTACTCGATGAAGCACCCCTCGCCGGAAACCGTGTCCCGACGATAGAGAGCCGCCATGACGGCTACCGCGGCCATCATGCCGCCCCAGTAGTCGGCCAGCCAGATCGTGTGTTTGGACGGTGTCCCGCCCCGGTCTGCGGCTTCGCCCGTGATCCCGAAGGCGCCACCCATGGCCTGGCCCAGGATGTCGTAAGAGGCTCGGACGCGTCCGGGCCCCCAGCCGCCGAACCCGCCCAGCCACTGGTAGATGAGGCGTGGGTTGACCTTGGAAAAGTGCTGATACCCCATCCCCCACCGGTCGAACGTTCCGGGCCGGAAGTTCTGGACCATGACGTCCGACTTGGCCGCCAGCTCCAACATGGCCTGCCTCGCCTCCGGCCGGTGGAAGTCGAGGGTGACGAACTCCTCGTTGTCGTTGGCGCCGAAGAAGCCCAGGCCCGTCCCCGCCTCCGGCACCCAGCGGGACAGCGGGTAGAGGAGAGGCTCGTTGAACGGGGTCGTGTGACGCATCGGCTCGCCGCGCCGCGGCGTCTCGATCTTGATGACCTCGGCTCCCAGCTCGGCCAGGTAGGCCGCGCAGGAAGGACCGAGGATGTACTGCGTGCAGGAGAGAACGCGATAACCCTTCAAGACCTCCGGCTTTCCGGAAGCCGTCTTGTGGTCGAAGAGCCCCTGACAGTAGGTTTCGAAATCGGGTGTGGCCATCTGTTCTGCCTCCTCTGCCCTAAACCACGCCGCGCTTCTTGAGCCCGGCGACCTCGGCCGGACCAAGCCCGAGCAGCTTCAGGTAGATCTCTTCGTTGTCGTATCCGAGCGGCCGGCCGATCCACTTCAAGCGCGCGGGAGCCTTGTCTTCGAGCAAAGGCGACGTGCCGTAGAGGACTTTCCCGTAAAGCCGGTCGTCGATCTCGTCGACGTGTCCGCGGTACTTGAAGTGCGGGTCCTCGGCGACCTCGTCGATGTAGTTGACGCCGCCGGACGCGACCTGCTGGGCGAGCAGCTGGTGCATGGCGTCTGCCCGGGAATGGTCCTTCTGCCAGTCGGCGAGGATCGTGTAGGTCTTTACCTGCTTCATGTGCGGAAGCCGCGCCGTGACGACCCGGAGGCTCTTGTCGTCCAGGATCTCGTCCTCGAGGTCGGGACGCGTCTGCCCCACCGTCCGCCAGATCCGGTACCAGAGGCGATCGTGTCCGCCGCCCACCATGAAATATCCGTCCTTGCAGGGATTGACCGCGTAGATGTTGATGGCCAGATCCCAGTTCCCGTAGCGGGGGCGGATGCTCCCGTCGAATCCGTACCAGCCCCAGTTGTAATCCAGAATCCGGATGACGGCCTCGGCCGCCGTCGCTTCTATGAATTGGCCCTTGCCCGAGACCTTGTCGCGATAAAGGAGCGCGGCGAGGATCCCGATGGCCGCCGAGGTCCCGCCGACCTGGTCCGCCATCCACATGGCCGAGCGGGTCGGCCGTCCGCCGAACTCTTTCGGCTGGCCCGTGCCGTGGACGAATCCGCAAGCCGCCTGAGCGGTCGGGTCCAGGTTACCCGGCTTGTCTTTGGACGGCCCCCACTGGCCTTTCTGCCCCACCCAGCAGTAGACGAGCCGCGGGTTGATCTCCTTCAGCTGCCGATAGCCGATTCCCCACGCGTCGAACTGCCCCGGTGGGTAGTTCTCGATCAGGACGTCGACGTGGACGGCGAGCTTCTTGAGGAGCTCGCGGCCCTCCGGCTTTTCGAGATTGAGGGTGATGGACTGCTTGTTCCTCATCTCGTTGAGGAAGTGGAGGCCGATCGGTTCCCCGGTCTCGGCATCCTTGATCATGTATTCCTTGCGCCCGAACGGCGTCTGCCACCGCAACGGGTCGCCGTCTGGCGGCTCGCACTTGATCGTGTCGGAGCCCAGCTCCGAAAGCATCGAGGAGCACCAATTGCCGATGATCATCCCCTTGCTCAGGTCGAGGACACGAACCGTCGTCAGGTTCTCGGGTTTCTTGAAGTTCTCGCTCTGTCTGAGCTGCTTCTCGAGGGAAAGGGGGTATTCCTTGGCCTGATCCGTGAGACCCGCGTAGACCTCGTCGGGTGTCGGGATCGGGACCGCCGGCCAAGGCAGGACCTTGTGCTTCGCATATCGGGTGTTAGCCATTCTCTTCTCCTGTCGGTTGTCGAAAAGCGTTCGGTGTCACGATCTGAGCCCCGCCGCGCTATGCCTTCGCTCCCGCCGGCGGTAACGGTTTCTTCGCGAGGAACTCGAAGATCAGCGCGACGACCGCCAAGCCTCCGGCCCAGTAGAAAGCGGCCTCGTAGTTCTTGTTGATGTCGAACAGCCTTGCGCCAATCCGGGGCCCGACGATACCCGCCACGCCCCAGGACGTGAACAGCATGCCGTAGTTGATTCCGGCGTTCTTCGTCCCCCAGAAATCGGAGGTCGTGGCGGCATTGACCGAAAGCTGGGTGCCGTAGCACCAGTAGACGATGAAGACCATCACGTAGAGCATGCCGACGTTGCCGCCGGTCAGGTAGAGGATGGGCATGGCGACCGCCGAGACGCCGATCATGAGGCGCAGCACATTGAGACGCCCGAGACCGTCGGACATCCAGCCCGACAGGATTCGGCCGGAGGCGTTGCCGACGGCGCCGATGACGAGCGTGATCGCCGCCAGAGCCTCGCTCGGAATCTTCATGCTCTTGGCAAAGGGGACGAGCTGGCTGATGACCATCAGCCCGGCCGCCGTGCCCAGCGCGTATGCGACCCACATAAAATAGAACGCGGGGGTGTGCAACGTCTCCCCCGGAGTGAACTCGTGAGTGGTGGCCAACGACTTGGGTTTTGAAGCGGGCGCCCAGCCCGGCACCGAATACCCGGCGGGCGGGTTATGCAGCAGGAACGCTCCGACGAGCGTCATCACGAAGAAGATGGCGCCGAGAATCGTGAACGTGGTGCGCCAGCCGTACGTAGGGATGAGCCACAGGCTCGCCATGGGCCCGAAGATCGCCGAACCGCCGCCGTAGCCGGCAACAGCCAGACCGACGGCGAGGCCGCGCTTATCCGGGAACCATTTCGCCATGACGGGGATCGGCGTCGCGTAGCCAAAGCCGTTACCGATGCCGACAAGGATTCCGAAGCAGATGATCAGGTACGTCAAGCTGGTGGTCTGGGCGGAGAGCAGGAAGCCCGCCGTCAGGAGGATGCAGCCCGTGATCGAGACCTTGAAGGGACCGAGCTTGTCCTGGAGGCGCCCGGCGATGATGAAGGAGAGCGCGAAGACGACGACAGCCCAGGTAAATACCACTGACGTGTCAGCTCGCTTCCAGCCGAACTCCTTCTCCAGCGGCGCCACGAAGACGCTCCAGGCGTAAAGCGAGCCCAGAGCCAGGTTCATCAGGAGTCCGCCGACGACGCGCCACCATCGGTTGAGGTGAGCTTCGCCCGTAACACTCATAGCAGAACTTGCGGATGCGTCAGGGGTTGCCATTGTCGGGTCCTCCTCCTTACACTCTCGAGATTCGATCGAATGCGCCTCTAGAAATAGGACCTAAAGAACGACGGTAATCTGGTCCAAAGTTTCCTTTTCCAGTTCGATCCAGACACCTGTGCCGCGTTAATGCACACGATAGAGAGGACGCCCGGTACTTCCGGACGGGCGGCGCCCGCCTCATGTGAGGCAGGGCTGCCGCTGCGCGATTGCGCGAAGCGGACTCCAGATACAGAATTCAGGTCAAACAAGGTTGACCGGGAGTCTTTCAGACTCCCGGTCGATGTCAAGCCGAAATACTGGCTCCGCGCTAGAGCAGATGCATCACCCCGGGACGGAAGATTCCTGTTGACGCGGAATCCATTAAGTGGCTATCGTCTTCGCCATAGATGCGCTCCAGCCGTGCCGCTCGTAGGCGTGCTGACGTGAAGGAGGAAGGTGTGCGTTCAAGGATCAGTCTGAACCGTTTCGCCCTCGTTTCCCTTGCCCTGCTCATCGCGCTGTTGCCGGCAGTCGCGAATGCGCAGGCCATCGTCAAGGTCAACGATGTCGTGAACTTTCGGCTCGGCATCCTGCTGCAGGGCTGGGCGGACTGGAACGGCCAACAGGCCGAGGGGAATACGACCGGCTTCCAGCAGAACCTGTTCCTGCGCCGAGCCAGGCTCTGGGTCGGCGGGCAGGTCGCGAAGGATGTC
>DATBZR010000090.1:0-12113 GCA_036513095.1 Candidatus Dormiibacterota bacterium
CGAAAGGGCGTGGAGGTTCAAATCCTCTCGCCGACACCAAGCGGGTCCTCAGCTCAGGTACTCCCCGGCCCTGCAATCAGGTAGTTCTCCCCTGATGCGACCTCGTTCCCATTTCTTAAGTTGGTCACAGGCTCTGGAGCACTGTCGGCCGAAGCAAGAGCTCATGACCCGATGAGTCGGGAAAGGATGAAACCTGATGACTCGACGTTTGGTAGTTCTGTTGTCCGCGGTCTTTGCGAGCCTTGTTCTGGCCACGCCTGCGTCCGCGGACGGCGCGACCTCGTCGCTGCGCGGGAGCGTAAGCGGGGCTTTCTGGCTAAAGTTCAGGGTTCGTGGGAGAGCAAACCCCGCACGAGAACGGATCCAAACCCAAGGCTTCGAGCAACGGTCATCACCACGTGGGCGGTTACCGCGTGCTGCGTGAGATCGAGACCGACAGCCTGGGATCGGTCTACGAGGCCGAGCATCCGCGGCTGCAGCGCCGGGTCGCCGTGCGAACCATCGGCGCCAATGTCGCGCGAGACGTCAGCTTCTCGCGCCGGTTCCTGCTGGAGCTCCGGTCGTACGTGGCGCTCGAGCACGAAGCGATTCCGCGCCTATACGAGCTTGCATATGAGGGAGAGTCCCCCTACCTGGTCACGGAGATGGTCGCGGGCAAGACTCTCGACGAAGTGCTCGAAGCAGGCGAACGGTACGAGCCTCTCGGGATCATCGCGCTGCTGCGCCCGATCGCGAGCGCACTCGATTACGCCCACTCGCGAGCGGCGGTCCATCGGGACGTCAAGCCCGCGAACATCCTGCTCGCCGACGATGGCCGCACTCTTCTGACCGGTTTCGGTCTCGGGACCGTGGCATCCTTCAACACCGGGCCCAGCGCGGGTGGTCCTGTCGCCCCCGACTACGTCGCGCCAGAGCGGCTCGTCGGCCGCGAGGTAGACGGGCGCGCGGACGTGTACTCGCTCGCGGCCGTCGTTTTCGAAGCGGTCACCGGACACCGGCCGTTCTCCTCGAAGAGCTGGATCGAAACGTTGAGCAGGCGCCTCTACGAGCAGCCGCCCAGCGTGCGCGACATCGTGCCGGAGCTGCCGGTCGCCTTTGCGTCGGTGCTCCAGCAGGCGATGGATCGCGACCCTGGCCGCCGCCCGGCCACGGCAGGAGAGCTGCTCGACAGCCTGGAAGCGGCGCTCACCTCGCCCGGCGGCAACCCGGACTCCCTGCACTGGCTGCAGCCGGTCATGCATCGCGGAAGCATCGGCCTGAGCGCCGTGCTGGTCCTGGTCGTGGGGGCGGCTGAGGTCGCGTGGCTGCTCGAAGGCTCAGGGTTGACACTGGTGATGCACTTCGCTCAGCGGCTGTTCGGAATTCGCTAGCCGCCTCTGCCTCGTGGGCAGCGGCGCTACGAATGCCTTCCGTCGATCATCACGACGCTGTCGCACGCGAAGAGGCGGTCGACGATGAACCCGACACTTAGATTCGTCGGGTCCTGGCCGATCGCCGAACCGATCTGCGTAACGATCTGCTGAGCCGGCACGCTCACTCCGAAGACCGTCGCGCCGACTGCCATGATCTCGACCACGCCGTTGTGTGGCACCAGCAGGACGGCGCCAGTCCAGCCCACTCCGTTGTACGTCCCTTGCCCACTCACAATTGCTCCGGCCGGCGAGTTGGGCGCGATGGTCACGGCCAGGTTGGAGAGGCCTGAAACCTGGACAGTCGTGCCGAGGTCCTTCGCCGTGTAGCCGCGGCGCACAGCGCCGTTCTGGTCGATGTCAGAGCTGACGCAAGGCTCCATCGCCGCCACGGCGAGGAACGGTTCCTCTCCAACCGTGCCGAGGCCGCTCACTCCGACCACGTACAGGATGTAGATCCCCGCCGGAGCATTGGTCACGCTGACGACGATGGGCGACTTGCCGCTGCCCGTGAACATCTGGCCGTCTGGTGCCTGGACCTTCAGCTGCATCGCACTGCCCGGATAACCAAGCGACGCCTTGACCAGGCTGCCGCCCGCGTAGCTGTACCGGTACTGCTGCTGCTCGCCGTTGCGGATCGGCGCCCCGATGAAGTCCTGCTCGGTCCCGGGCGTCGTACCGGTGCTCACCGCGTTGGATGCGTCGAGGGCCGGGCCGAACGGGTCGTTGGGGTCGGGCTGGATCGGCTCCGCCGGCCCGATGTTGCCCTGCGGGTCGGCGGTCGCCTGCTGCCCCGCCACCAGGTGGACGACGGAGCCGTTCTTGCCGGTGAAATCAAGGAAGCCCTCGTACAGCTTCACGATCATCGTGCCGTCGGGCTTGATGTAGATCTCGAACTTTGTGCCGCGCACGGAGGCCACCGCGGCCTGTCCCGCCACCTGGAACGTCGCGCCCGAAACGAGGTGCTGCACGCTCGTGAGGGTCCGGCCGATCTTCTGGCTGAGCTTTGCGTCATGCAGGGCGCCGTTCTTTGAGAAGTGGGCGGCGTCGAGCCTGACCTGGGTGTCGCTCGCAAGCCGGGTCAAAGTGCCGTCAGGCAGCTGGATCGACGCCCGGCCCGTCGTGTCGGTCTGTACCGAGTCTCCGGCCTGGACCTGCTCTCCTGAGCTGGCGGCGGCGAAATCGCCGCTTCCTCGTTGCAGGGACGTAGTGGGTTGATAGACCGTAAGGGTCCCGGAGACGTTGACCGCCGCCTGGGCGGCGCTGTTGAGCCAGAAGATGCCTCCGGCGACGACCACGATCACGAGCACCAGCAGGATCAGGAGCCGTCGCCCGCCCCGGCGGCGAGCGGGTGTTCGGGCGGCTACTGAGGACATGGTGCCCGGGAAAGATAGCTCACGTGCAGTTCAACGGAGCCGGTTAGCCGCCCTTGCTGGGCCGTCTAGCTCGCCCGGTGCCCCTCGATCACCATCACGTCGTCGCCTCCGGGGGCGTTGCATGAGTACACCCGGTCGACGATGAAGCCGGTCGGCATCGAGGTGATCGAGTTGGGACCGAGCGAGCCCAGCCGGGAGATCACCTGGGTCGTCACATTGATACCGCGGACGGTCACCTGGGTGATCACCGCCCCAAGGTTGGGGGTCGCCGCGTAGAAGTCGATCGTCCACGAGATCGGCAGCCCGCCGAGGTTGGAGTAATAGAAGATGCGGGCCGAGGTGGCGGAGGTGCCCTGGACCTGCAGCGTTATGCCGGTCGAACCCGCCTGGGCCAAGGCGTTCGCGATCTGGGAGTTGCTCAGGGTCTGGCGTACGACTGCGCCCGTGTCGACGTTGCCGGCGGAGCACACCGCGTCGGTTGCGAAGGTCAGCGAGTACGCCTCTCCGGTTGACGGCACGTTGAGCGCGGTCACGATTGCCTTGTAGATCCCAGGCTGGCCGCCGGTGATCCTGACGATGAGTGGCGGCGACCCTTGCCTCGTGAAGACGCGGCCCGCGGGATCTGTGACCGTCACCTCCATCAGGCTGCCCGGGTAGCAGAAGGCAAGGGTCAGGTTGCCGCCCGCAGAGTTGTAGTCGCTCTCGGCGGTCTGGCCGCTGGTCAGGCTCTCGCCGCTCGACGACTGCATCGTGCCCGAGCTGTTGCCGCTCGCCGCGGCCCTCGAGCACTGAGCGGTGAGCGGGTAAGGATCCAGTGCGTCGGGCTGGATCGCCCGCTGGTTGGAGAGACGGCCGTTTGCGTCGGCGTCGATCTGCTGGCCGGCGGTGACCTTGACCGGTGCGCCGGCGCCGGCGACTGTGACCGTGCCCTCGAAGACCTTGATCAAGTTCGTGTTGTTGCTGCGGACCAGGACCTCGAACTGGGTGCCGCGAACCTGCGCGCTGACCGAGTGGCCGCCCACCTGGAAGCTCGCGCCCGTGGCCAGGTGCTCCACAGACGTGAAGGTCCGCCCGATCTTTTGAACCACGCTCGCCGATTGCAGGCCGCCTGATTTCTGAAGCTGCACCGCGGTGATCGTCACCCGGGTGTCTGGTGACATGCGGATGAACGAACCGTCAGGGAACTGGATCGCGGCGTGGGCGCCGGCCCCGGTGTGCACCTCGTTGTTGGGGTTTAGCGCCTCGCCGGCGATACCCGGGTTGCCGTCGACGTCCACCGGCTGGTTGATCACAACGAGCGAAGCCGGCGCGGCAACTGCAGCCTGCGCCTGCACAACGAAGAAGTAGTAGCCGCTTCCCACGACGAGCAGGCCGGCAACCAGCAGCGCCAGCAGGCAGCCTCCGCACCCGCAGCCACAGCCGCGGCCGAAGCAGCCTCCTTTCTGGGGTGCCGCAGGTGGGACACCTTGTTGTGGGACGGTGGGCGCCGGCGGCGGCTGGATGGCCATTCGCCGGGGAAGGTTAACCCCTGGTAGGTCGAATCGAGCGCTCTCTGGTCAGGCGGTGGAGAAATCGATCACAAGGCGAGCCGGGTCGCTGAGCGTGAAGCTCCGGAAACACGCAGGCTTGCCAAGTCCGAGACCCCACGAGAGATGGCCCTCGAAGTCCTGGGTCTGACGAGCCTCTTTGAGGACGAGAAACTCGCCCTGCGAGAAGTCGGTCGGCCCGGTGAACGTGTTGGCGCCCGTCGCCGATTGCACGTTCACCAGGACTCCTGAGGTGCCGCTTAAGGTGATCGTCTGGCCTGACGCCCCGGACGAGAACGTTGGAGTGGCCTGGCGCTTGACCGTGTAGCTGGGAACGGTCGAGTCGAACTGGAGCACGAACCGGTCATACCCGGTCTGCTCGGCCACTCGCGCCGTGACAGCGTTCGCGACGCCCGTCTTGCCGCCGCTTGCGTCGGCGCAGGCGAAGGCGGGCAGATTTGTACCAGGGGGCGCCGGGGGGGAAACGGGGGGTTGCTCGATACGGGGCGCGGACGCCACGGGCGCCGGCGACGGACCCGGGCTGACCGTGGCGGCTGGCGCCAGGTTTGGTCCGCAGGCGGCGACGAGCACGCTCAGGCACAGGACGCGGGCGGCTCGCATGAGCCAATTAGTATGGTCGAGGCTCATTTCCAGAGCGCCGAGGTGGCGGAACAGGCAGACGCGTCGGTCTCAAAAACCGATGTCCGCAAGGACGTTCGGGTTCGACTCCCGATCTCGGCACCAGACCCGGTCGTCAGGGCGTGGGGACGATTCCTGGGATCACGTAGGCCTCGATCATGGCCAGCACCCCGACGGCGGTCGTGAGGATGAGGCTGTAGCCGATCACGCGCCGGAAGATCTCACCCTCCGACCCGACCTTGTTCACGCCGGCCGCTCCCACCGACAGGTTCTGCGGGCTGATCATCTTGCCCATCACTCCACCGGACGAGTTCGTGCCGGCGGTGAGGATCGGGCTCACGTTGTGCAGCTGCTGCGCCGTCTGCGCTTGGAGCGGCCCGAACAGGGTGTTCGACGACGTGTCGCTGCCGGTCAGGAACACGCCAAGCCAGCCGAGGAATGCGGCGACAAACGGAAAGATGACCCCGGTCTTGGACAGGGCGATGGCGAGGCTCGAGGTCATGCCCGAGTAGTTCATCAGCTGAGCGATGGCGAGGATCAGCGCTATGGTCGCGATCGGCAGCGCGAGCTGGCGCAGCGTCCGGCCGTATGCGGTGATGAAGTTCACGCGCGAGCCGAGGATGCGCATCAACAGGAACGCGATCAGGCCCGCGTACAGCACTAACGATCCTGCCGCGGCAAGCAAGTTCCAATCGAAGGTGAGCGGATACTCCGACGACTTCGAGACGATCGGCTTCTCGCGGAATATCAAAGAGACGGGTTTGCCCTTGACGATGTCGTACGTCCCCGGCCAGTAGACGTTCCAGTCCGGGAACTTGAACGCCTGCCGGTCCTTCGCTGGATCGGGTCCGATCCACGGCAGTGGACACAGTTTGAACGCGGGGGTGCCGCACTTCAGGTCGGCGGTGATGTTGGCCGGCGTGGCCAGCGCAGTCTTAACGTCACCGACTGGGTGGCCGGCAAAGAAAGGCAGGTTTCCCATCTGCCCGACGAGGATGACCACGACCAGCACGATGTACATCGCGAAGGCGCGCAGGACGCGTCCGGGCGAGTCGACAGCCTCGAGAGGCGAACCTCCCGGCTCGACCGCTGTGACCGGCAACCCGGTTGCGCCGGCGACTCGCCGCGGCGTCACGGGCGTCGCCGTCTCGTGCGCAAACCGCCAGACTTCTGCCGGCTTCCAGAAGCGAAGCAAGAGGGCCAGGCAGCCCATCGAGACGAGCGCAGCGAGGATGTCGGTCAGCTCGGGGCCGACGAAGTTCGAGACGAGGAACTGCACGATCGCGAACGACACGCCAGTGACGAGCACGGCCGGCAGGATCTCGCGCATCCGCCGCCAGCCCGCGAGCACGACGATGAGGTAGGCCGGAATCAGGACCGAGAAGAGCGGCAGCTGCCGGCCGACCATCGCCGACAGCGCGAGGGTGGTCGACGTCGGGTCCTTGTGGCCGAGGATCGGCGCCACCAGGCCGCCGAGCGTGACGATCGGGATGCCGATCGAGCCGAAAGCCACGGGCGCGGTGTTGGCCAGGAGCGCGAGGACGGCGGCGGAAACCGGCTCGAAACCGAGGCTTGCCAGGATCGAGGCGGTGATCGCCACCGGGGCGCCAAACCCGGCAATCCCTTCGAGCAGGGCGCCGAAGCTGAACGCCACCAGCAGGGCCTGCAGCCTGCGGTCGGTGGTCAGCCGCGTGAGTGACCGTTTGATGACGTCGAAGTCGCCGCTGGCGACGGTCAGGTTATGGAAGAAGACCGCATTGAGGACGATCCAGCTGATCGGCCAAAGGCCGAACGCCATTCCCTCGGTCGCGGTTCCGATAGTCACTCCGAACGGCATGCCCCAGACGATCCACGCGAGCAAAGCCGCGGTGAGCATCGCGGCGAGGGCGCATATCCACGCGGGCAGCCTGAGAATCGCGAGCAGGACGAACAGGACGTACAGCGGAAGGCCCGCGACCAGCGCCGACAGCAGGATGCTCCCGAGCACGGGCTGGTAGGACTGATGAAACGTCAGCAGAATCCCCATCGTCTTCCCCCCAAGTCGACAAGGCCGCCAGGTGACCTGAATTCAATCTCAAACGCGGGTGTTTTGCAAGCTGGGGCGCCCTCAGCCGCCTGCGCTGAGCTGCTTTCGCCGCCGCAACGCGGTGGCCGCCACGCTCAACACCCACAACAGGGCGGCGAGGGCAAGCAGCACCCACTCCGGCTCACGAGGGTATGGGGGCGGCAAGTTGTTGCTGTGGCCGTAGTCCGCGAACTGCGCGGGGTCTGGCGAGTCCGTCGACGCGAAGTACAGCGCCGCCGAGACGAGTGCGGTCCACGCAAGCCCGCTGCTCCACCGTCCGAGCCGCGCCAGACCGTATCCGGGAAGAGTGGTCAGCACCCAGAGGTCCCAGCCGGCGGGCACATTCCGGTCGTTGAGCTCTTTCACCACGACGCCCGCCGCGACGAGCAGCGCGATGGCTGCCGCGTACCACCCCGGGCCGAGCAGGTCCGTGCCGATGAAGGGAAATCCGAGCGACGCGAAGCGCGGGGTGGTCACGACCCACATCGCCCAGCCGAACCAGGCGACCAGCACGGCCTCGACAACCCCGACCGCAAGCACCGCCACGCGCAGATCTACGAACAGCGCGGCGCCGAGTGCGATGACAGCGAGCCAGCACGCGGGGGTCTGGAAGCCAAACGTCTCGGCGAGGTGGGCTGGGGGAACGCTGATCCACCAGGGCGACGCGACCGACGCGATCGCGCAGAGTCCGACGGCCAGGTCGAGCACGGAAGGGGGCCGCGACCGCAAGCCCCGCACGGCGGAGACCATGGCTACCAGCTTCCCCCTCCGCCACCCCCGCCGCCGCCGCCCGAGAACCCACCGCCTCCGAACCCGCTGCCGCTCCCCGCGCTCGGCGGGGTGTACGTGATGGCGCTGGAGATGTTCGCGTTCATGGACTGGAGGCTGTTCGCCAGCAGCGCCGCCTGAAATGGCGCGTTGCCGACATACCAGTTGCTGGTGGCGCTCGTATCGATCCCTTCGAACGCCTTGGCCCACATCGAGACGCAGCCGAAGACGATCGCGTACGGAAGCAGCTGGGTGAAGATCGATGCGTTGGCCGCGAACTGCTGGCGGTACTTCTCGGCGGTTGTCATGTAGAGCCGGAACCCGAGCGTGTGCTGAAGCAGGTCGCGACCGCGGGCTGTGCGCTGCGGCATGAATGGAAAGGTGATGGTCAGGACCAGGCCGGTGAGCACAATCGCGGCGCCGATCAGGCCCCAACCGAATGCGAGCCCGAGTGCGACGCTGATGGCGATGCCGCCGATCGTGACGGCGACGCCCAGGCATCCCCACTGGGCGCGGGTGGTGTCTGGCCTGGAAGTGAAGAGCTTGCGAGAGGCTGCATCGGCGTAGATCTGGCTCTCTGCGGTTCTCAGCGTGGGCGCGAAAGTGCCCTTGAGCTCGGAGAGCTTCACCTGCTGCCGCCCCGCGAACAGGCCGTCGAGGATAGTCTGCTCGTAAGGAAGCAGTGATGCCGCGTCGCCGCCGCCTTTCCAGTCGAAAGTCCAGTCCTGCTGGCCGGGCGCTTCGCTGATCGTCAAGAATCCGCGCACTGCAAGGTCGACGATCGTGGCGGTGACGTCCTTTGCGTCGGCACGTTCGTCGAGAATCAGACCGAGTCCGGCGGGGCGCATCTTTTGCGGCGGGTCGAACTCGACGACCACCGTGTCGTGCTGAAAGAGCGGTTCGGTCCGTTCGCGAGGATCGTTCGTCAGGTAGTACTGCGTGATGTACATGCGATCGCGCCCGTGCGCCCACCAGTTCCAGGCGACCAGGCTGAGGCCTGCGATTGCAATCAGCAGGCTGAGCGCGACTGTGAGCGGATTGATGTCGAATGCGTCCTGCGGGAACTGGCGCTTGCGCGCCTCCAGCATGGGCGGCGGCACGGTTACGACGCCCTTGTTCAGCGCCGTCACGATCGACATCTGCTCGCCCGAACCGAGCTGTCGCGTCGAGGTGAAGCTGACGGCCGGTTCGCTGTTCACATACGTGCAGCTTTCTTGCGAGCCGGTTGGACCCTGGTAGCAGGCGGCTTTCTGAAACGCGTTGGACGGTAGGTTCACGGTGGCGGTGACCGATCGCTTCGGGACCGGCCACAGCGCACCATCCACGTTCCAGAAGAGCTCGTCGTGGTCCGTGAAGGAGTTCATCACTCCAACCACCGCGTACGTGATCACGTAGCGGTTCGGGCCTGTCACCAGGTTGTTCGGATCGCCGATCTTGATCACGTAGTTGTCGCTGTCGATCGAGTCGGAGTGAGTCAGTGGCCTGGAGCCGTCCGTGACAGACATCACCTCGAGCGCGTAGTAACGGTCGTGGCTGTCGTCATAGCGATAGCGGAGTGGGATGGTGCGGAAGATACCGTGCTTCTGAAGAGACCCGAAATCGACTTGGATGTCTTCTTTGATCGTGAGCGATGAGTTGGGCGCGATCGTGATATCCGAATGGAAAGAGGTGATAACCCAGCCTTCGTCGGCGTGGACAGGCGGGCCGGATAGGCCGATCGCCCATGCGGCCAGGAGTAGGGCGACCGCGAGGCGAGCAGCGTGAAACCTCATACGCCAGGAGATGCTAGCCGGTGCCGATGTTATGGCTTCTGTTACGCCACCGTCATCAATGTAAGTGAGGAAACTTTGGCAACTCTGCTAGCGCCGACCTCGGACCTGGGCACCCCGCCCGACATCAAGAACGAGCCCGAGTATGCGGTTCTCAAGCGCCGAATCCAGGAGGCCCGCCTGCTGGAGAAGCGACCCTCGTATTACGCACTGAGCATCACGACGAACATGGTCGTTTGGGCCCTCTGCCTCGTGGTGGTGTATACCATCGGATCGGTCTGGGGTCAGGCTCTCGCGGCAGTTGCACTTGGCATCGTCTCGGTGCAGCTCGGCTTTCAGCTGCACGACTCAGGACATCGCCAGATGTTCGCGTCGCCAGGAAAGAACGCGTTTGTCGGCCTTGTCACCGCCAACCTCCTGCTCGGGGTTAGCTACGGCTGGTGGGTGCAAAAGCACAATCGCCACCACGGCAACCCCAACGACGTGGATCTCGACCCCGACATCAAAGTCGGCGCCATCGCATACAACGACGAGCAGGCTCAGGCCAGGCGCGGCGCCGGCAGGCTGGCCGCCATGTACCAGGCCTACCTCTTCTTCCCGCTGACGACCTTCCTCGCCTGGAGCATGCACGTCGCTGGCACGCAATATCTGATCAAAGAGCCTTCGCGCTACCGCCGTCTCGAGTTCGGCCTCCTCGCCGTTCACGCCGTCGTGTACCTAACCGCGATGGTGTACTTCCTAGGCCCGTGGTCGGCGCTCATGGTGGTGCTGATCCAGAAGGCCGTCGGCGGTGCCTACATGGCATCCGTCTTCGCGCCCAATCACAAGGGCATGACCCAGACAGACAGCTCGAGCCGCCTCGACTTCGTGCGCACGCAGGTTCTGACCGCCCGCAACATTCGCGGTCATCCCATCACCGACCTCTGGTATGGCTCGCTCAACTACCAGATCGAGCACCACCTGTTTCCCGGCATGGCGCGGCTCAACCTGCGCCGTGCGCAACCCATTGTCCAGCAGTTCTGCCAGGAGAGGGGGATCGCGTACCACGAGACGTCGTTCATCGAGTCGTACCGGGAGCTGCTCGGTTTCTTGAACGAGGTCGGCGCACCCCTTCGAGCCGGGCGGGTCAAGGCTTAGCCACTTCCACCGCGGAGCTCGGCGTCCCCTCGGTATAGTGCCTGCTGCCATCCAATGACCCTTACCAACCTGCGCCACGACATACGTAACGTCGCGATCATCGCGCACGTCGACCACGGCAAGACGACGCTCGTCGACGCCCTGCTGAAACAGAGCCACACCTTCCGGGACAACCAGGAGGTCGGCACGTTGATCATGGACTCGAACGACCTCGAGCGAGAGAAGGGCATCACCATCCTGGCCAAGAACACATCGGTCCGCCACGAGGGCGTGACCATCAACATCATCGACACACCGGGCCACGCCGACTTCGGCGGCGAGGTGGAGCGGGTCCTGAACATGGCCGACGGCTGCCTTCTGCTCGTGGACGCGGCGGAGGGGCCGATGCCCCAGACCCGCTTTGTCCTGCGCAAGGCGTTTGAAGTCGGCCTGCGGATCATCGTGGTGATCAATAAGGTCGACCGCAAGAACGCGGATCCCCAGCAGGCCCTGCACCGCGTGCACGATCTCTTCCTCGAGCTCGCGGAAGACGCCGACCAGCTCGAGGCCCCCGTCGTCTACGCGATCGCGAAGGAAGGCCGGGCGGGCCTCAAGCCAGACGAGCTCGCGCCCGACCTCGAGCCGCTGTTCAAGACGATCATCGACAACTTTCCGGCGCCGGTCGTGGAGCAGGGCGGTTTCCAGATGCTGGTCGCCAACCGTGCCTATGACGACTACACGGGGACCATATCGATAGGCCGTATCACGCGAGGCAGCATTGCGCCGGGCGACTCCGTCGCAGTGCTGGGAGCGTCCGGAGATGCGCGACGCGCCAAAGTGGTCCAGGTGCTCGTGTATCGCGGCCTGGACCGGGTCGCAGTGCCGAGCGCGAGCGCCGGCGACATCGTTCTCCTCACCGGTCTCGACGAGGTCGCCATCGGCGACACGCTGGCCGACCCTGAGGCGCCGGACGCCCTGCCCCGGATCGCCATAGACGAGCCGACCGTGCGCATGACCTTCGGCGTCAACACCTCGCCGTTCACGGGTCGCGAAGGCAAGTTCTCGACCTCGCGCCAGCTGCGCGCCCGACTGTACAAAGAGCTCGACACCAACCTCGGCCTCCACGTCGAGGACACCGATGCGGCTGAGGGATTCACCGTCAGCGGACGCGGCGAGCTGCACCTCGCGGTGCTCATCGAGACTATGCGCCGTGAAGGCTACGAGTTCGAGGTTTCGCGCCCGGAGGCCATCATCAAGAGGATCAACGGCCAGCGTATGGAACCCGTCGAGCACCTGACCGTGGACGTGCGAGAGGAGAATCTCGGCGCGGTGACAGAGGCCCTCGGCAGGCGCCGCGGGGAGATGCTCGAGATCACGTACGACAAGAAGGGCGGCGTCCGGCTGGAGTACCTGATCCCGACGCGCGGGCTGATCGGGTTCCGCAA
>DATBZR010000091.1:0-4369 GCA_036513095.1 Candidatus Dormiibacterota bacterium
CACCGGCATCGTGTTCCTTGTCGCCTTCGGAACTCTGTGGCGCGCCAAGATCTCGATGACGGTGCCGATGCTCTTCTGTCTCGGCTTCCTCTTCAACTTCCTGATCGGAGGCTTGTCAGGAGTCTTCCTGTCCGACGTCCCAAGCGACGTCACGCTCCATGGCAGCTACTTCTCGATGGCGCATTTCCACTTCACGATCGTCGGCGGCGAGATCTTCGCCATCATCGCGGCCATCTACTACTGGTTCCCGAAGATGACGGGCCGCGCGCTCAACATGACGCTTGGAAAGATCCACTTCTGGTGGATGATGATCGCCTTCAACCTGGCGTTCATGCCGCTCTTCGCGGCAGGCATCCTCGACATGCCGCGCCGCGTCTCCACCTACGC
The DNA here is from genome assembly GCA_036513095.1 of Candidatus Dormiibacterota bacterium. GTDB lineage: Bacteria > Chloroflexota > Dormibacteria > Dormibacterales > Dormibacteraceae > Palsa-870. The sequence goes on from DATBZR010000091.1 coordinate 388, forward strand.
GCCATCGCTTCAATCGCTGAACGACTGGGTCTCGTTCTGGGCCTACCTGCTGTTCGCGTCGATGCTGCTGTTCGCGGTCAACGTCATCTGGTCGTGGTTCTTCAACGCCAAAGTTGCGCCCGCCGACCCATGGCACGTGCGCTCCATCGAGTGGACGCTGCCCACGCCGCTCCCGCGCCGCAACTTCGAGCGCATCCCGACGTTCACCTCTGGTCCGTATGACTATGGACAGCCGTCGCCGCGTCCGGTGGCCGACCCTGGCCCGGAGCCCGCGCCCGCATGAGCGAGGAGACCATGGCCGCCGGCAACGTCGCCGAGCCCGCGGCTCCGGCGTTCACGCACCGGGGCATGCCCACGCTCGCCACCCGTTCTCCCGAGTGGGAGCCCGAGGTCGACGCCCGCGTGGCGCGGGTGGGGACCCGGATCTGGATCGTCGCGGACGTGTTCTTCTTCGCCGCCTGGTTCTTCGCGTTCTTCTATCTGCGCGCGCTGAACAACAACTACGACTGGCTACCCGCCGGCACGACGCATCCAACGCGAGGCATCGGCGCGGTCATCGTGCTGCTGGCCATCGCCTCGGCCGGGCTGTACTGGGCCGGCGCGCGGACAGTCCTCGCGCAGCGCGTCACCGCGCGCCTGTTCTTCTGGCTCGCGCTGATCGCCGGCATCCTCTGCTTCGGGGTCCAGATCTACGAGTTCCGCAACCTCGGGTTCGACCCCCAGCAGGGTGGCGGCTACCCGAGCGTGTTCGTCGGGCTGAAGGGCGTGTGGCTGTTCCAGCTCACCGGGGCCATGCTGTGGCTGGCGGCACAGATCGCGCAGACGCGACCGATGGGGGATGTCATCATCCGGCCCAAGTCCGCTGTCATCTTCGGTAACTTCATGGTGTTTCTGGCCGCGATCGCCCTGGTGGCCTACCTAGTCCTCTACTTCGTCTGACGTGTCCCCGGGCCTAGGGGCGGCCCTCTCCTACTGGCCTTTTGAGCCTGCCGTCCTCATCGGCGTCGCGATCGCGGCGATGCTCTATGTGGTCGGCGGCGTCGGCCGGTCTCGCAAACCACGCACCGGCTCGCTCGTGCGCTGGCGCGAGGCCGCGTTCTGGCTCGGGCTTTTTTCCATTCTGCTTGCGCTGCAGAGCCCGATCGAGATGCTCGCGCGCCAGCTGTTCTGGATGCACATGGTCCAGCACCTACTGCTCACGGTCGTGGCCGCGCCGCTGCTCGCCATCGCCTCACCGTGGACGCGCCTGTGGCGCGCGCTCCCGCTCGGCTGGAGACGTGCGGTCGCCCGGCCGGTGTTCCTGCACCCGAGCCTGGCCTCGGTGCGCTGGACCTACCACCAGTTGGCGCGGCCCGGTGTGATCTGGACGCTGGCCGCCGCCAACCTCTGGCTGTGGCACCTGCCGGCCCTGTACGACCTCACCCTGAGAAACCACCTCGTCCACCACGTTGAGCACGGCCTCTTTCTCGGCCTGGGACTCGCGTTCTGGGCCCAGGTGTTCGACCAGCACCCTTTTCGCTCGCCGCTCAACACCCTCGCGCGGGCCTCATATGTCTTCTTCGCGATGGTTCAGTCCTGGGGGCTCGCGGCGGTTCTCTCGTTTGCGACCGGCGCGTTTTACGCCTACGCCCTGCTGCCCAGCCGCCCAGGCGGGATCTCGGCGCTGACGGACCAGCAGCTGGGCGGCGGGATGATGTGGGTTCCGGGCGCGGTCACGTATTCGATCGTTTTCATCGCGCTCCTGTTCCAGTGGCTGGCCGAGGAAGACTCGCGCGCCACATCCATGGTCGAGGGACAAGCTCATGGCGGTTGAGGCGCAGCGCAGTCCGGAGGTCCCCGCCCCGCGTGACGCGCTAGCGACCCTTCTCCATGTCGCGGGCGATTACGTGGAGCTGCTCAAGCCGAAGATCATCCTGCTGCTCGTCATCACCGAGCTCAGCGCGATGGTTGTCGCGGCTCGCGGATGGCCCCGCCCGGAAGTTCTGATCGGCGCGCTCGCCGGCGGCGCGATGGCCGCCGGTGGGGCGGGCGCCGTGAACCAATGGTTCGACCGCGACATCGACCAGCTGATGCCGCGCACACGCCGCCGGCCAATCGCGGCGGGCCGCGTCTCTCCCGTGGCCGGGCTCACGTTCGGCATCGCGGTCGGCCTGCTCGGCGTGGCGCTCGTCGCGCTGACCACCAATCTCCTGGCCGCTGCCCTGGCTCTTGCCGGAGGGTTGGTCTACGTCTTCGTGTACACGATGTGGCTCAAGCGCTCGACGGCCCAGAACATCGTCATCGGCGGCGCGGCGGGCGCCTTTCCGCCGCTGGTCGGGTGGGCCGCGGCCACCGGATCGCTGAGCCCGCTCGCCTGGGTGCTGTTCGCGATCGTCTTCTTCTGGACGCCCCCGCATTTCTGGGCGCTCGCCCTGCTGCTGAGCAAGCAATACTCCGTGGCAAAGATCCCCATGCTGCCGGTCGTCGTGGGCGAGAGGCGCACGCGCCGCTCCATCCTCTTCTATACCGTCCTGCTCTTCGCCATCAGCCTGGTCCCCCTCGTGTGGCTCGGACCGATCTACGCAGTCGCCGCCATCGCACTCGGCGGAGCCTTCCTGGCCCTGGCCGGCCGCGCTACCCGCAGGCGGGACGGTGCGTCTGCCGTTGTGCTGTTCCACTACTCCCTCGCCTACCTCGCGCTCTTGTTCCCGGCCGCGGCGCTCGCCTCCGTCGTGAGGCTGTGATCGCAGGCACCCCAGGAAGCCGGCAAGTGCCGGCATGGGCTCTCGCGCTGCCAGTGGTCGTGGTGCTGCTTGCGGTGAGCGCGGGAGTCGCGATAGTCGTCGCGGACCGGCCCTCGAGCAGCGTGTGGGTTGCTTCTGGCCACGCCATCGTCGGCGGGACAAGCCCCAATTTCACGACCCACGACCTCGGCGGCAAGAAAGTGAGCCTCTCGGACTACGCGGGCCGGCCGGTGCTCCTCTCCTTCTGGGCGACCTGGTGCACGGTCTGCCATGACGAGCTGCCGGCGCTGCAGCGGCTCCAGGGTCAATATCGCGACGGCGGATTCGCGGTGCTGCTGGTGAACTACCGGGAGACGAGCACCGACCGGATGCGACAGTTCCTCGCCGGGCTGTCGGTGAACCTCGAGGCGGTGATGGACCCGGATGGCGCCATCGCGTCGGCTTACGGCGTCGACGTCGGACTGCCGGTCAACGTCGTGTCAGACCGCTCCGGCAAAGTCTCCCGGATCCTGATCGGCGAGGTGCCTACCTCCACGATCGAGTCAGCGATCAAGCAGGTGAGCTAGGCAGACCGGGCAACCGCGCGCCTGGCACCAAACGTTCGCCTCGCTCCGTGCTGAGAGATCCGTCTGTCGCCAGAAGTGCGGAATACCTCTGGCAGCCGTATCCGTCCCGAGCTCGTACGAGCTCAACCGGTCATATAGTTGGGCCGATGTCCATGACGGCGAGCTTCCAGGTAGAGCCGGACGCCGCGGCTCGCGCGTGGTTGAAGTCGCATCCGTCAGCCGGGCGGCGCGTCATCGCGTACAAGGTCACTCGCTGCTGCGGCGGTGGACGGATCTGCAGCGTGCAGGTCCGGGAGCACTCACGGCGCGACGACGTCAGCCGCCACACCGCGGCCGTGATCGGGGATGGGCCAGAGCTCCTGGTGGATCCACGCGCGGCGGTCCGCCTTCCCTCCCGCTTCGGGCTCACGGTGCGCGGTCTCGGCCCGCTCAAACACCTCGACCTGGTCCTCGACGGCGAGGAGTGGGGCCGCCTTCTCTACGACTGACCGCGCGGCCGCGGTCCGAACCGGCGTCCGCCTCGAGGTCGTGACCGTCGCCTGGATGGCGGCCGAAGCGGCGCTGGCGATCGGCGCGGGAATCGCCGCCCGCAGCGTGCTCCTCACCGCGTTCGGCTTCGACAGCGTGATCGAGCTCCTCAGCGGTGTCACGCTCCTGTGGCGCCTGTCATCGGAAGCACGTGGTGCGGCGGCG
>DATBZR010000092.1:0-55472 GCA_036513095.1 Candidatus Dormiibacterota bacterium
AGAGCAGGACCGCTACGCGGTGAAGAGCCAGGACGCCGCGGTCAAAGCTCGCGACAACGGCTTCTTCGACCGCGAGATCATCCCGGTGCCGCTGCCCAATGGCGAGATGTTCACCAAGGACGACAGCCCGCGGCCTGGGACGACGGTCGAAGTGCTCGCCACGCTCAAGCCGGCCTTCCGCGAGAACGGCACGGTCACCGCGGGCAACGCGTGCCCTCTCAACGACGGGGCGGCCGCGGTGGTGGTGATGTCTGAGCGACGAGCCAAGGAGCTGGGCATCAAGCCGCTTGCGCGCGTGGTCTCGACCGGCCTCACCGCGCTGGAGCCTGAGTTCATGGGCCTTGGCCCAATCGAAGCCTCGAGGCAAGCCCTCAAGCGCGCGAAGATGACCATCGACGACATCGACATCGTCGAGATCAACGAAGCGTTCGCCGCCCAGGTCATTCCTTCTGCGCGCGGCATCGGCGTCGACCCGTTCAGCGACAAGCTCAACCCCCACGGCGGCGCGATCGCGCTGGGCCACCCGTTCGGGATGACCGGAGCTCGCATCCTGTGCACGCTCCTCAACGGCCTGCGCGAGAAGAACAAGACGTATGGCCTGGAGACGATGTGCGTGGGCGGCGGGCAAGGAATGGCGATGATCGTGGAACGTCTGAACTAATGCTCACAAGCACGACTCCGGGGTCCCCGCGAAATCGAAGATTTCGTGGGGTGGAAGGGATGGCGATGATCGTGGAGCGACTGAACTAGAAATCGCGACCAGGGCCGCTGCCGCGAGCACCGGCGGGCTGTCCGCCGAGCGCCTGCGCCGCATGGACGGCGTCCTTGATGGCTCCGTCGAGCGCGGCGAGGTGCCAGGCCTCGTGGCGCTCGTCGCCCGCAAGGGCGGGCTGCACGTACACGTCGCGGGCAGCACGTCGATCGGCGGTCGTCCCGTCGCGCGCGACACGATCTTTCGCATCTCTTCGATGACAAAGCCCGTCACAGCGGTGGCCGCGCTGATCCTAGTCGAGGAGGGCAAGCTTCGGCTCGACGACCCGGTGGACCGGCTGCTGCCCGAGCTTGCCAACCGGCAGGTCCTGAAACGCATCGACGGCCCGGTCGATGAAACCGAGCCGGCGCAGCGGCCGATCACGTTGCGGGACCTCCTCACCTTCCGGATGGGCTTCGGCTACCTGTTCGCGAGGGAGGAATACCCAATCCACCGTGCCGCGGCCGGCGCGGGGATGCAGCCTGGGCCGCCCCGGCCGTCGGGCGATCCGAACCCCGGCGAGTTCATGAAACGCCTGGGCACGCTGCCGCTCATCTATCAGCCTGGGACGAGCTGGCTGTACAACACCTCGGCAGAGGTGCTGAGCGTGCTGATCGCCCGCGCGTCGGGCCAGGCGTTCGACGCGTTCTTGCACGACCGCCTCTTCGAGCCGCTGGGTATGAAGGACACGGACTTCAGCGTCCCGACCGTCAAGCTCGACCGGTTCGCGACGAGCTACATGGTCGATCCGCATACGCGTGAGCTGTTTCTCTACGACCCTGCCGAAGGCGGCGATTGGAGCCGCCCACCCGCCTTTCCGAACGGGGCTGGAGGCCTCGTCTCCACCGCCGATGACTACTTTTCGTTCGCGAAGATGCTGATGGACGGCGGCCGGCATGGCAAAAATGGAACATTGACGCGCATCCTCTCGCGGCCCTCGGTCGAGCTCATGACCACCGATCAGCTGACGCCGGAGCAAAAGGCGCGCTCAGGTTTCGGCCCGGACTCTTTCACAGATTTCGGCTGGGGCTTCTGCCTGCAGATCGCCACGCGGCGCACCGGGCCGGCGTCCGTGGGGAGCTACGGCTGGAGCGGCGGAATGGGGACCTTGTGGGAGAACGACCCGCACGAGCAGCTGATCACGATCCTGATGACCCAGAGAGGTTGGGAGTCTTCCACCCCGGGCGGGGTCTTCGTCGACTTCTGGACCACGGCGCACGCCGCGATCGACGACTGAACCGGCGCGGCTCAGGCCTGCGACTGAGACTCGACGGGGACCCGTACCAGGCCGGCAAGGACCCGCTTCAAAAGCTTCCTGAGGGCCTTCCGCTCTTCGATGCTCAGATCCGACAGAACCTCGTCCTCGATCCCCTCCCGCGCCCTTTCGGCTCGCTCGACCGCGAGCTTGCCCGCCTCGGTGAGCTCGACCATGTGACGGCGCCTGTCCGCCGGGTCGCGCCGCCGGACTGAAAACCCGGCCGCCTCGGTCTCGTTGAGGAGCAGCACGACGCTGTTTGCATCCATCAGGAGTCCCGCTTCCAGCTCCTGCTGGGAGACAGCACCCCGGTCGCGCACATAGCCCAGGAGCAGGAACGCCTTGAGTCGCATGCCGAGGAGCTCCTCCGAGGTGTGCCGGTGCAGCGCCTTGTTGATCTGGATGAGCAGGGCGATCAGCCCTGTCTCTGAACCGGAACCGCTCTCCATCTTGGCCATTTCTGATCCTACCACTAGATGAGAACTATTCCCACCTTCCAGATATTCATGCAATAAGGATGGTCATGATCCTGTTATAGTGATCGTCCCGCAGTCCGGTTCGTCCAAGGAGTCAGTATGAAATTGAATTACTCAACCGCACAACCCCGGTTCGGCGACCGGCAGCGCTGGCTCGCCCTCGTCGTGATCTGCTTCGGCCAGCTGATGATCGTGCTCGACTCGACGATCGTGAACGTCGCGCTGCCCGCGATCCAGCGCGACCTTCACTTCACCCAGGCCAACCTGACCTGGGTGGTCAACGGCTACCTGATCGCCTACGGCAGCCTGCTCTTGCTCGCCGGCCGGGCCGGCGACCTGATCGGCCGCAAAAGGCTGTTTCTCGCCGGCGTGGCCGTCTTCACAGTGGCCTCGGGGCTGGATGGCCTGGCCTTCGACTCCACGACCCTGATCGCGGCGCGTCTTCTGCAAGGCCTCGGCGCCGCGATGTCTGCGGGAGTCATCCTCGCACTCATCGTCACCGGCTTCCCCAAGCCCGGAGAGCGCGCCCAGGCCATGAGCATCTTCATGTTCGTGATCGCCGGTGGCGGCTCCCTGGGGTTGCTCGCCGGAGGGACGCTGACTCAGCTGATCAACTGGCACTGGATCTTCTTCATCAACCTGCCGATCGGAGCCGGCACGATGCTGCTCGGCTCGTGGCTGATCGAAGAGCACGAAGGGCTTGGCTTGAGCCGGGGCGTGGACGCCGTCGGATCGATTCTCGTCAGCGCCGCGATGGTGCTGGGCATCTACGCAATCGTCACGGCCGCCGAGACGGGTTGGACCTCGGCCCACACGCTTGGGTTTGGCGGGGCCGCGATGGTTCTTCTCGCGACTTTCTTCGTGGTCGAGGCTCGCCTCGAGAACCCGATCATGCCGCTGCGGATCCTGCGCCTCCGCAGCCTGACCGGCGCCAGCGCGGCGCGAGGCCTTGTGGCCACCGGGATGTTCGCCACTTTCTTTTTTGGCGCCCTCTACCTGCAGCACGTCAAGGGATACAGCGCGTTCAACACCGGCCTGGCCTTCCTGCCTTCGACGCTCACGCTCGCCGTGCTGTCCCTCGGGATCTCGGCTCGGTTGATGCGCGGCTTCGGTCCCCGGGCCCTGCTCATCCCTGGCCTCGCGACAATCACGGTGGCGCTGCTGCTGATGGCGACAACGGATCAAAACGCGGCCTACTTCCCCGGGATCTTCGGCGCCTACCTCCTGTTTGGAATCGGAGCGGGCATGACGTTCATGCCCCTCACCACGATCATGATGTCCGAAATTCCGGCCATCGACGCCGGGGTCGCATCCGGCGTGGGGAATGTCACGATGCAGGTCGGTGGGGCGTTCGGCCTGGCCGCCCTGGGAACCATCTCCGCCGGCCATACGCAGACGCTGATGGCGCAGGGCCAGTCGCTGGCGGGAGCGCTGAGCGCCGGGTATCAGTTGGGCTTCGGGATCGCGGCGGCCTGCGTCGCGACGGGCCTGCTCGTCGTCGTCGTGGTGCTGCGGGCGCCGCACGCCGCTCGCGTGCGGCAGGAGTTCGCGTCTGACGACCTGGAGACTGCGCAGGCGGCCTGAACGCCGGCAATCGGGAGGGCGCCGCGCCCGCGCGGCGTCCTCTCAGCTCCCCTTGGTTTTGTAGAAGCGGCACGGCGGCGATTCCGCCGTGGTGTGGAAGTTCCAATGCCGGCACCACGCAGTGCCGTCGAACATCCGGCATGTGCCGCAGGTCACCTTGGGGTGCTCGACGTGCGTCTTCTTCATGTGATGTTCCGGACGTTCACCCTCGAACGGGTCCTTCACAGTTGCGACCGACCGTAGAACCGCGAACCCATCAGTGCTTGAAGTGGCGCCGGCCGGTGACGACCATGGCGATCCCGGCCGCATCGGCCGCAGCGACAACGTCGGCGTCCTTCATCGAGCCGCCGGGCTGGATGACCGCTGTCACGCCGGCGCTGATGCCTTCCTCGAGGCCATCCGGAAAGGGAAAGAATGCGTCGGACGCCATAACCGATCCTCGCGCCCGCTCTCCGGCGCGCCGAACCGCGATCTGGACCGCCTCGACGCGCGACATCTGCCCCGCTCCAACGCCCACCGCAGCTCCTTCTTTGAAAAGCACGATGGCGTTCGACTTCACGTGCTTGACCGCGGTCCACGCCCATCCGAGCTGCTCCCATTCATCCTCGGTTGGCGCGCGGCGGGTCACCACAGCACTGGTCGCGCGGTCAAACCCGGCCTGGTCCCACTCCTGCACGAGAAAGCCTCCAGGGACCGATCGCACATCGAAGTCGAATGGATTTGCGTGCGGCGGTTTCGCCGCAAGGACGATCATCCCCTTCCGCCTGGCAAGTACGTCCCTGGCCTCGTCGAGCACCTCGGGCGCGATGACGACGTGGGTGACGATCTGCACGATCTGCTCGGCGGTCGAGCGGTCGAGGGGCCGGTTGACCGACACGATTCCGCCAAACGCGGAGACGGTGTCGCATTCGTAGGCGAGCCGGTACGCCTTGGCGATATCGTCCGCGACCGCGAGCCCGCATGGGTTCATGTGCTTCACGATCGCGGCCGCCGGCCGCTCGAAGTCACGCACCAGCTGAAACGCGGCCGACGCGTCCTGGATGTTGTTGAATCCAAGCTCTTTGCCCTGCACCTGCACGGCGCCGCCGATCCCGCCCGGGTTCGGTCCGAACCGGTAGAAGCCGGCCTTCTGGTGCTCGTTCTCGCCGTACTTCAGAGGTTGAGTGAGGATGCCGGCGAACGAGATCTCGGGTGGAAAGCCGTCGGGCGCCACCCCACGCATGTAGGCGGCGATCCACGAGTCGTAGGCGGATGTGTGCGCGAAGGCCTCCGCGGCGAGTCGCCGTCGCATCGCGGCGTCGACGGTTCCCTCGTTGAGCGCGGCGAGGAGGTCCGAATAGCGCTCGGGCCGCACGACCACGAGCACCGATTCGTGGTTCTTGGCCGCCGCCCGGATCATCGCGGGTCCGCCGATGTCGATCTGCTCTATCGCCTCTTCGAATTTCACGCCGGGCCGCGTGACCGTCTCGACGAACGGATAGAGGTTGCAGCACACGAGGTCGATCTCGCGCAAGCCGTGGTCCGCAAGCGCCACCATGTGCTCGGGCCTGTCGCGCCGCGCCAGGATCCCCGCGTGCACCCCGGGATGAAGGGTCTTGATGCGCCCGTCCATCATCTCGGGGAAACCAGTCAGATCGCTGACGGGGCGCGCATCGACCGCGGCGTCCTGGATCGCCTGGAGGGTGCTGCCGGTCGCAAAGAGCTCGTAGCCGAGTCTCCGCAACCCGCGAGCCAAGGCGGCGAGGCCGGTCTTGTCGCTAACCGACAGAAGGGCTGTGGGCAAGTCTTGCCTCCATCATGTCGATCGCCTTTGGAAGGATCCGGTACTCCGCCTCGTGCACGCGCTGCCGCAGGGTTTCCACGGTATCGCCTTCGAGGATGGGGACCGCCTCCTGTACGAGGATCGGGCCGGCGTCGAGATCGCGCGTGACGACGTGGACGGTCGCCCCGGTTTCCGCGGCCCCGCTTTCCAGCGCTCGCTCCACGGCGTCCATGCCGCCTCCGAACTCCGGAAGCAGCGAGGGGTGGACGTTGATGATGCGATCGGCGAAGGCTTCGAGGAAGCCATTGGAGTGGACGCGGTCATAGCCGGCATCCACCACGAGCTCGACGCCGTGGCCCATGAAGAAGTCGCGCATCGCCGCGTCGCGGTCTTCCGCAGACGCGAATGACTTTTGCGACAGCTCTCCAAGCGGGATGCCGCGCTGGCGAACGAAGGCGGCGCCTCCGCATGACGGCCGGTTGGTGGCCACCGCGACCACGTTGGATCCCCTGTCCACGAGGTTGCGCAGGTTCGAACCTTGACCGGAGACGCAGACGCCCAACCTGAGCGTCAGCGGATGACCACCCGATCGGGTCCGGACTGCCGGACCACCTCGCCGACCACCCGCGAGCCGGCGGGGACGTCAGCCGGATCGACCACGAGGATCATTCCCAGACCCATGTTGAAAGTGCCGTACATCTCGTCATCGGCGATACGGCCTCGCGTGCGGATGAGCTCGAAGATCGGCTGCACCTTCCACGCCTTGCGATCGATTCGCGCGCCGAGACCGTCGGGTAGGCACCGCGGAAGGTTCCCGAGAATTCCGCCGCCGGTGATGTGCGCGGCGCCTTTCCAGCGCAGGCGACCGAGGTCGTCCAAGTAAGAGGTGTGCGGCTCCAGCAGGACCTCGCTCAGCGGATGACCCAGCTCCGGAAACACGCGGGTCAAGGGCACGTCTTCGAAGACTTTGCGTACCAGCGAGTAGCCGTTGGTGTGCAGGCCGCTCGATGGCAGTCCGATCAGCACGTCCCCGGCCTTGATGCTCGCCGGGTCGGGATTCCGGCCGGCCTCCACCAGGCCGACGATGAACCCGGCGAGGTCGTAATCCCCGAGCGCGTAGACGCCGGGCATCTCGGCGGTCTCTCCGCCCAGGAGCGCGCAGCCGGCGCCGCGACATGCCTGCGTCATCCCTTCGATCAGCTGGGTGAAGACCTCCGGGTCCAGCTTTCCGGTGGCGAAGTAGTCTAGAAAGAAAAGCGGCCGCGCTCCGGCTGTGGCGATGTCGTTGACGCAGTGGTTCACGATGTCGACGCCGATTCCACGATGCGCTCCGGCCGCGATGGCGATCTTGATCTTAGTGCCGACGCCGTCCGCACTTGACGCGAGGTGGCCACCCCCCGGCAGCGCGTAGAGGCCCGCGAATGGGCCGACGCCGACGGCCACGTCCTTGCCGTGCGTGGCGGCGATCAGCGGCTTGACCCGCTCCAGCGCGCGCTCGTAAGCCTCGATGTCGACGCCCGCCGCGGCGTACGAGAGCCCTTCAGCGCCCATCAGCCGACGAGCGAGGGCGACGGGGGACCGGGGACGTGATCGGACTTCATCGGAAGCTCGAATTGCATCTTGTCCATCTCGAGCTGCTGCGGCACGGCCACCGGGTAGGAGCCGTCGAAGCAGGCGCGGCAGAACTCCTGGGACGTACCGCGGCCGATGGCGCGCATGAGGCCCGGGATGGACAGGTACTGCAGGCTGTCCGCGCCGATGCGCTCGCGCACCTGTTCCACGGTGCGTCCCGCCGCGATCAGCTCTTTGGTCGAACCGATGTCGACGCCCATGAAGCAGGGAAAGCGCATCGGAGGACTCGAGATCCGCATGTGAATCTCGCGCGCGCCGGCGGTCCGAAGACGTTCGATGATCCGCCGCGAGGTCGTCCCGCGGACGATCGAGTCGTCGACTGCGATGATCCGCTTGCCCCTGATCGACCGAGGCAGCGCGTTGAGCTTGAGCATCACGCCGGCCTCGCGCAGCGACTGGTCCGGCTGGATGAACGTGCGGTTGATGTAGCGGCTCTTCATGAGCGCTTCGCGGAACGGGATGCCGGCCGCTTCGGCGTAACCGATCGCCGCGGGCGTTCCGGAGTCGGGGAACGCGACCACCATGTCCGCGTCGACCGGGGCTTCCTTGGCCAGCTCGTGTCCCATCCGGATGCGCGCGTCCTCGAGCTCGCAGTTCTTGAGGATGGAGTCCGGCCGCGCGAAGTAGATGAACTCGAAGACGCACATCGCGTGCTTGCTCGACGTTTGGAAAGTGACGCTGTGAACGCCATGCTCGTCCATGATCACCATCTCGCCCGGCTGGACCTCGCGCACGAAGGTGGCGTTGACCGTGTCGAGCGCGCAGGTCTCCGAGGCGATGACATGTGCCGGCTGGCCGGCGAGTGGAATGAACCCGATGCACAGGGGACGGAATCCATACGGGTCGCGAAGCGCGATGAGCTGTGTCGGCGTGATGATGCCGCACGAGTAGGCGCCGACCACGCGCGCAAATGTCCGGCGAATCACGTCCTCCCACGTCTTGCCGTGCGTGTGCTCGATCAAGCGAGCCATGACCTCGGTGTCGAGCCCCGAATCGAAGGTCGCTCCTTCTTCCTCGAGCTGGGCGCGCAGCGATTCCGCGTTCAGGAGGTTGCCGTTGTGGGCGATCGCGCCAGGACCGAGCGACGGGTGATGGAAGGGCAACGGATGCGCGTTCTCAGCGCGGCTGGACCCTGTGGTGGAGTAGCGGGTGTGGCCGAGCGCAAGGATCGAGCCCTCGCCCATGTCCTTGATCTGCTCGGGCGAGAACACCTGCGCCACCAGCCCCATCGCGCGATGCACGCGTACGTTCGCGCCGTCCGACACAGCGATCCCCGCGGACTCCTGGCCCCGATGCTGGAGCGAGAAGAGGCCGAAGTAGGTGAGGTTGGCGACATCCACGCCCTGCTTCGCGCAGATCCCAAACACTCCACACACTTCTAGACCAAGGCTCCTTCCCAAGCTTGACGGATCTCGGCCAGGGGGAGCCGGAACTGACCTTCGAACTCGATGGTGGCGCCGCCGGCAAGCCCGAGGAGCGCGATCTCGACGTGGTGGCGGCGCGCGAGAGACTGCAGCGCCGGCATCGAGCGCGACGGCAGGCTCACGACGAAGCGGCTGGGTGATTCGCCGAAGAGAGCGGCATCCATGCGCAGCGGAGCTTCGGGCCTGATCGCCGGGCAGCGCACGCCGATGCCTCCGAGCAGGCAGCACTCCGCGAGAGCAACGAGCATGCCTCCTTCCGCGCAATCGTGGGCCGAATGCAGCAGCCCGTTCTCCGCCGCCGCCAGGACCAGGCTCTGCACCGAGCGTTCGCGCGAGAGGTCGAGCGCCGGGGGCCGTCCTGCGACGACGCCGTGCTCGACCTTCAGGTACTCGCTGCCCCCGAGGTCGTTGTGACTGGACCCGATCAGGAGCACAAAGTCCCCTTCTGAGCGGAGACCGGCCGCGAGCCGCTTTCCGTAGTCGCTGATCAACCCCACCATGCCCACGACGGGTGTCGGATAGATCGCGGACTCGCCGGAAGAGTCGTTGTACAGGCTGACGTTGCCGCTGACGATGGGGAGGTCCAGGGCGCGGCATGCGTGCGCGAGACCGGCGATCGTCTCCTCCATCTCCCAGTAGACCTCGGGCCGGTCCGGGTTCGCGAAGTTCAAGCAGTCGGTGACCGCCAGCGGGTGCGCGCCCGTGGCGACGATGTTGCGCGCCGCCTCGGCGACCGCCAGCTGGGCGCCGAGGTGCGGGTCGAGGTGGCAGTAGCGCGAGTTGCAGTCCGTGGTGACGGCCAGGCCCAGGCGCGTGCCCTTGACGCGCAGCATCGCGGCGTCGCCTCCCGGCGGAACCACGGTCGCGTCTCCGACCATGTGGTCATAGCGGCGGAAGATGCCGCGCCGGCTGCTCAGGTTCGGGCTTGCGAGCAGGCGCAGCAGCGTAGCGCCGGGGTCGACGAGTGGAGGAAGGGCATCCACGTCGAGGCCCGGCGGCTGTTCGGCAGCGACGCCGACGAGACGGCGCGGCGGCGCGCCCTCGGTGAGCAGGCCGATCGGGAGCCGGGCCACGAAGGCCGGCCCGTCGACGACGGTCAGGTCGCCGTCGTCGGTGACGTGACCGATGACCGCCGAGGTCAGGTCCCAGGCGTGGAAGATGGACTCGACCTCGGCCTCGCGTCCCCGCTCGACCACCACGAGCATCCTTTCCTGCGACTCGGAGAGCATCACGTGGTAGGGGCTCATGCCACGTTCGCGGCGCGGCACGCGCGCCACGTCGATGTGCGCGCCCGCACCGCTCACGCGTCCCGCGCACTCCGCCACCGACGACGTGAGGCCGGCGGCGCCGAGGTCCTGGATGGCGACCACCGCATCCGTGTGGGCGAGGTCCATGCACGCCTCGAGCAGGCACTTCTCGAGAAAGGGGTTGCCCACCTGCACGGCAGGCCGGCGCTCCGAGCTGGTCTCGTCGAGCTCAACAGACGCGAACGAAGCGCCGTGGATTCCATCACGGCCGGTGTCCGCACCGACGAGCATCAGGCTGTTCCCGGTGCCCTCGGCCCGCGCCCGCATCAGGCGATCGACACGCACCAGGCCAACGCACATCGCGTTGACCAGCGGGTTGTTGGCATAGCACTCCTCGAAGTAGACCTCGCCACCCACGGTCGGGATGCCGATGCAGTTGCCGTAGCCCCCGATTCCGGCGACAACTCCCTCGACATGGCGGCTCGAGGCGGGCTGCGGTCCGAAGCGCAGCGAGTCGAGCAGCGCGATGGGCCGCGCGCCCATGGCGATGACGTCGCGGATGATGCCTCCCACCCCGGTCGCGGCTCCCTGGTAGGGCTCAATCGCCGAGGGATGGTTGTGGGACTCGATCTTGAACACGGCAGCCCAGCCTTCTCCGATGTTCACCGCGCCCGCGTTCTCACCCGGCCCCTGGATCACCGCGGGGCTCGTTGACGGCAGCCGCCGCAGCAGAGCTTTCGAGCTCTTGTAGGAGCAGTGCTCCGACCAGAGCACCCCGATCATTCCGAGCTCGACCTCGTTGGGCGCTCGCTTGAGCGCCTCGACGATCGCCCGGTACTCCTCGGGGGTGAGCGCCACCTCACGAAGGCGTCGTTCGTCAACCACCCCGAGACTCAAGAAACCAGGACCTGCATCGCACTCGCTGCAACCGAGCGGAAGAGTTTTAGGCCGTCGGTGCCGCCGAGCTCCGCCTCGGAGCAGCGCTCCGGGTGCGGCATCATGCCAAGCACGTTGCCGCGCGCATTGACGATGCCGGCGATGTTGTGGGTGGAGCCGTTTGGGTTGGCGCCGTTTGTCACGCGGCCGCTCGCGTCGCAGTAGCGAAAGACCACCTGGCCGCGCTGCTCGAGTCGCGAAAGCGTCGCGGGGTCGGCGAAGTAGTTGCCCTCGCCGTGGCTGATGGGAATGCTCAGCACCTCACGCTCGGCGCACTGCGACGTGAATGGAAGGTCGGTGCGCTCGACAACGAGGTTCGTCCACTGGCAGCGGTACTCCATCGAGGCGTTGCGGATCAGCGCGCCGGGCAGCAGGCCGGCCTCACACAGCACCTGGAACCCGTTGCAGATGCCCCACACCAGTCCGCCGCGATCGGCGAAATCGCCGATCTTCTCCATCACGGGCGCAAACCTGGCGATCGCTCCCGTGCGGAGGTAGTCGCCGTAGGCGAAGCCGCCCGGAATGATGATGCAGTCGCAACCCTTGAGGTCCGCGTCCTTGTGCCACAGGTACTGAAGCTCGGCTCCGATCACCTGGTCGATCACCCACCCGCAATCGCGATCCGACCACGTGCCCGGGAATACCACTACACCGAACTTCATTAGAGCGACCTCCATCGAAGCGAAGGTGAGGCCCCCGCGAAATCGAGGATTTCGTGGCGTTCAAAGACCACGACCCCAAATCTCACCGGCGCTTGTGACCATCCGTCTCGATCTCGAACCTGTAGTCCTCGATCACGTGATTGGCCAGGAGCTGCTTGCACATGGCCTCGACGCGCTGGCGTGCCTCGTGCTCGCTCTCCGCCTCCAGGCTCACCTCGATGTACTTGCCGATCCGCACGTCGGAGACCTCTCGAAAACCGAGGGTCGCGAGTCCCTGCTTCACCGTGATGCCCTGAGGGTCGTTGACCACAGGCTTGGGAGTCACAACAATTCGAGCGATCACGGCCGGAGACCTCGGCGAGAGATTCGGGGCCCAGGTGGTCCAGCTGCTAGGCGCGGCCGAGCATCGGAGCGAGCGCATCCGTCGACGCGTGAGCGAGGAGCGGAGGCCGCAACGACGCAGATGGGCCGCATGGGCACCGAAGATCCGTCGAGGGCCTCCGGCCGGGATCGCCAGATCATCTTTCGTATCTCGGTTTGGGTGGAAACAGCGGTTTGCCGACCAGGCGCTGGTACGCGGTCAGATAACGCTCGCGGGTCTGTGCGACCACATCGTCGGGCAACCGTGGGGGCTCGGACTCCTTGTCCCACCCGGCCTTCGTCAGCCAGTCGCGCACGAACTGCTTGTCGTACGAATCCGGCGAAGTGCCGACCCGGTAGGTCGCGGAATCCCAGAACCGCGAGCTGTCAGGGGTGAGCGCCTCGTCGATCAGGATGAGATTGTCGTCCAGGAGGCCGAACTCGAATTTCGTGTCGGCGAGGATCAGGCCGCGCCGGCCTGCGAGATCGGAGGCGAACTTGTAGAGCTCGAGGCTTGCGTCGCGGAGCTTGGTGGCGAGCTCGTCACCGACCTCCTTCTTCAACTGAGCGAAGGTGATGTTCTCGTCGTGGCCGCTCTCGGCCTTGGTGGCAGGCGAGAAGATCGGATACGCGAGGCGCTCGCTCTGCCGGAGGCCCGGAGGCATCTCCTCGCCTGCGAGCGTGTGCGAGTCCTGGTACTCGTTCCACGCGCTCCCGGCGAGGAATCCCCGGACCACACACTCGAAATCGATGCGCTTGGCCTTGCGGACGATCATGAAGCGGCCCGCCAGGAGATCGCGATGGTCCTTCAGCGCTGCGGGCAGGTCGGGCACCATCCCCGAGATGAGGTGGTTCTCCTGGAACGTGTCGGTTTGCGAGAACCAGAAGATGGACAGCTGGGTCAGGACCTTGCCGCGGTCCGGGATGCCGTTGGGCATGTTGTGGTCGAAGGCCGAGATGCGATCGGTGGCGACCATCAAGAGCTGGTCGGGTCCCAGCTCATACGTGTCGCGGACCTTGCCGCGCGAGAAAAGCTTGAGCGGGAGGTCGGTGTCCATGACCGCCGGCCCGGCGATCATTTCGTCTTCACTCCCAAGCCAAGCCTCTCATAGGCCAGGTCCGTGTGCTCCAACCCGGCCCATGGATCAAACACGTCATCGAGCTTCGAGCCTATCCGCGACATCACTTCAGTGTCCTTCTCCAACAGCTTGCGAAAGCCGGTTTCGTCTCCGTCCATGGCACGCATCGCCGCCTTCTGAACGATGAGGTACGCATCCTCGCGCGACATTCCACTGTCGACCAGGGCCAGGAGCACCCGCTGCGAGAACACCACGCCGCCACCGATGTCAAGGTTGCGCAGCATCCTGTCCGGGCGCACCTCGAGGCCGCGCAGAACCTTCGCCATCTCCTGGGACATGTAGTCCACCAGGGAGCACGCGTCCGGGAAGATGATCCGCTCAGCGGACGAGTGGCTGATATCCCGTTCATGCCACAGCGCTGTGTTCTCGAGCGCCGTCACGAGCTGTCCGCGAACCACGCGCGCCAATCCGCACACCCGCTCGGTGAGGACGGGATTGCGCTTGTGGGGCATCGCCGAGCTGCCCTTCTGCTCCTTGCCGAAGGGTTCGAAGGCTTCGCCGACCTCGCTCCGCTGAAGGTGACGGACTTCGGTCGCAATCCGCTCCAGAGTCCCGGCCACCAGCGCGAGCGCCGACATGAAGCTGGCGTGCCTGTCGCGCGCGACCACCTGGGTCGAGACGTCATCGGGACGCAGACCGAGCTCGCGGCACACATGCTCCTCCACCTTCGGATCGACTGTGGCGTGGGTGCCGACGGCGCCGCTCACCCGCCCGACCGCCACCTCGTCCGCTGCGCGCGCCAGCCGCTCCTGCGCACGGTCCAGCTCCGCCACCCAGCCCGCGACCTTGAAACCGAACGTGATGGGCTCGGCGACCACGCCGTGAGTGCGTCCGGCCATCAGCGTGCGGCGGTGACGGACCGCCAGGTCGGCCGCCGCCTCGCGCACGGAGGCGAGATCGTTCGCGATGATTCGCGCCGACTCGACCAGCTGCACCGCACTCGCGGTGTCGTTCAGGTCCTGGCTCGTCATCCCGATGTGCACGTAGCGCGCCTCCGGCTGGCCGATCGATTCATTGAGGACGGTGAGAAAGGCGATCACGTCGTGACCGACGCGAGCTTCGACCTCGGCGATCTTCTCGGCGTCGAAGGTCCCCTTGCGGATCTTCGGCAGCGCCGAGGGCGGAATCCGGCCGAGGGTCGCCCAGGCCTCGCACGCGAGCACCTCGATGCGGAGCCACAGCTCGAGTCGGTGCTGGTCAGACCAGACCGCCCGAATCGCAGGCGGAGAGTATCGCTCGATCAAGAAAATCGCCGGCTCCCAATGATCACCGGGTGGACGGGACGATTATACGGGCGACGGGGCGGAGCAGATCTTGTAGACCTGGACCTGGTGGGCCCAAGATGCTGTGGGAATGGCCTCGGCGCCGGTCGACGAAGGCCCTCGGCTCGATAATCAAGCCCTTTATGGCCGAACCTCGTAACCACCCCGCAAAGGCGCCCGTTTGAACCGGCGCAGGCTGAACGGCCAGTGAGCGACGCGTCCCGCGACGACGAGCGAGAGCTCGTCGAGCGAGCCAGGCGGGACCCCCGGCAGTTCGGGGCGCTCTATGACCGGCATTTTCAGCAGATCTACCGGTTCGTGTATTCAAGAGTGAGGGAACAAACTGCGGCAGAAGACGTCACTTCGGAGATCTTCATGAAGGCTCTGAAGGCCATGCCCCGATACCAGGACACGGGGCGTCCTTTTGCTGCCTGGCTGTACCAGATCGCCGTCAACGCCATCGCGGATCGCTACCGGACCCTGCGGCCTTCGCAGCCGCTCGACGACTTCCATGACCTGTCCGTGGCCGGCCCCGCGCTCGAGGACCTGGCCGCCCACCGAGACGAGCTTCGCCGCATCTGGACTCTGGTCGAGTCGCTGCCCCACCAACAGCGCACCGCGCTGGTGCTCAAGTTCCAAGAGGACATGAAGATCGAGGACATCGCGGTCGCGATGGGCAAGTCGCCCGGTGCGGTCAAGCTCCTCATCCATCGTGGCGTCAGCCGCCTCCGCGACGAGGCCGACCAGCTGAGGCCGATGGAATGAGCACGCGCCACGATTCCGACCTCGACGACGTCCTTCAGGACGAGGAGCTGCGGCGTCTCGCGGGAGTCCTGGGCTCAGCACGGCGCGCGGAGCCGCCTCTCGACGACGCATTCCGTTCCGGCCTGCGCCGGCAGCTCATGCAGCAGGCCTGGGAGATGAGCGAGGGCCGTCCGTCGCTGTGGCGCCGGTTGTTCGCGCCCCCGGGGCTGGCCTGGGCCGGCGCGGCCGTGGGACTGGTCCTGATCGCCAGCCTCGTCGTCTTCTACTCGACGCAGTCACCTGCCAGCCTGAACCAGATCACGATCAGCAGCTCGATGGACGGCAGCAAGGCCGTTGCTCTGCAGCAGCCGATCCTTGTCTCGTTCAACCAGCCGATGGATCACCCCTCCACCGAGGCTGCGGTCCAGATCACGCCGGCGACCAACGTGACGTTTGCGTGGTCTGCGTCGTCCAACACTCTCTCCGTCCAGCCGGCCAGCGGCAACCTCGCGCCGAACACCCAGTACCAGGTCACGATCGGGACGGGCGCCCTGACAGCGGCCAAGCAGCCCCTCACCACAGCACAGACGATCACGTTCGTCACCCAACCGCCGGCTCCCCCGACCCCTTCGCCCTCGCCGACGCCACGGGCGCCGGCCACCCCTTCGTCCCTGCTCACCGGCGAGCACCTGCTCGCGCCGCTGGGAGGCACCATCGCCATCTCGGCGGTGCTGTGGTCGGCCGACTCGACGACGGTCTACTTCGTCAACTCGAAGGGCGCGCTCGTGGCGGTGCCGGCGAAAGGCGGCGACCCGAGCGTCGTCGCCGCGGATGGCGTGTCGTCCCCGGTGATCTCGGTGACCGGCGACCAGCTGGCCTACATCCGAGGCGGGAAGATCGACTTGCTCACATTCGCGACGGGCAAGACCGTAGAGCTGACGGTGACGCCGGCCCCGACCCTCGTCGCCTGGGCGAACGGCAAGGTCGAGTGGGCGGCGGCCGATGGCGTTTACACGCAAGGTGCCGGTGGTCCGGCTCAGCTCGCGGCCCTCCCGACCAGCGGGGTCGTGAGCATCCTCTCGATCGCCCGCGACGGGGGCCACGCCGCGTACCGGCAGGACCAGAACCTTTTTCTTCTCGACCTTTCAACGGGCAAGAGCGGCCAGCTCGGACAGGCCGGGGCGCTGTTCGACGGCTGGTCCCCAAGCGGCGCACAGCTCATGTACACAGGCTCCGACGGAAACATCACCGCCGCGGATACCCAGGGCAACATCGTGGGCACGATTCCCGCCGGCGAGGCGAGCTGGTCGAGCCAGGACGCGATCCTCCTTGGGAGCGAGACGGACCTCTACCAGGCCCGTCCCGACGGCACGAACCCGACCAAGCTGGCCAACGGCACCTACCGAATGCCGGCGTGGGCGCCCAACGGCACCGCGTTCACCTTCTTCCGTGGAGGCGCCGTCTGGACGGCGTCGGCGCCCTCTCTGCCACCAGTGCCGAGCGTGCTGGACCAGGCGACCGCCGTGGTCAACTCGTTCATGCAAGCGCGCCAAAAGGGCCAATCAGACCAGGCGACCGCGCTGCTCGACAGCAGCGGCAAGCAGGCCTACGCAAGCGGCGGGCTGAACCTGCTGGTCACCGGCGATCCGTCCTTCTCGCGCTTCTACATCCTCACCCAGGCCGTCACCGGAACTAAGCCCGACACGGCGACCTTCGTCGTGCGGCTCGTGTTGACGCACGGAAAGCTCGACGTCGCCGACTACGAGGAGACGCTCACCGTCCTTCGCGACGCGACGACTCGGCAGTTCCTGATCGACCAGGCGACGGCCGGCGCGCATCGAGACCTGGGCAAGGGGGCAGAGGTCGTCAGCGTTGTGGTGGCCGCCGACAGCGTCCAGATCACGTTCGACAGCGACCTCGACCCCGCCACGGTGGCGGACGCCGTTCACGTGCTGGACGCCAAAGGCAGGCAGCTCGACGCGACCACCACCTATGCGAATCGCACCGTGACGATCGCCGGCCTGGGTTTGAAACCTGGCGCCCAGTACAAGCTGGTGGTCCTGACCACGCTGCGCGACTTTCTCGGCCACAGCATCGCCGCGGAGTACGACCTACAGCTGGTGGGCCCGGTCGCGAAGAACAAGACGGAGCAGAGAAGCGGAGGCGTCACGGCCTCGCCCCCGCCGATCGCGTCGCCGAGCCCGAGCGCGACCCCAGGCTCGAGCTCGAGCTAGATCAGCTTCAGGGATCGAGCCGCGCGGCTCAGCGCGGTGACCGAGCCCGAGTGCGCGATCTGGCCGCTCAGCCCGGCCTCGAATGCCTCGGTGAAGGGAAGGCGAAGCACCTCCATGTCCTGCTCGTAGCTCTCGGGATTGCGCGCAGCCTGGGTGATCGACTCGGCGAGGAACATGTGCGCCCGGCCGGTCAGAAACGCCGCCCCGTGCACAATGCCGAGCGGCGTGTATCGAGAGGCGATCAGTCCTGTCTCTTCTGCCAGCTCGCGCTTCGCGCATTCGAGCGGGTCCTCTCCCTCGTTGAAGGTGCCGGCCGGCACCTCCCATGAAGACTCGTCCCAGGCGTGCCGCCACTGGCGGACCAGGACCGTGTCGCCGTTGTCGAAGTACGGGACGACAAAGGCCGAGTCGGGATTGGCCAGCACGGTGTAGACCGCTTCAGCGCCGTCGGGAAACCGGATCACGTCCTCACGCAGCGCAAACGGTCCAGAGCGACCCGCGACGGCGTTCGAGGCGACCTGGAAAGGCCGTCCCTCTTTCGGGTGACCGAGCCTGGCTATTTGCTCACCACCGCGGCGACCGCGGCCACGGCGGCCGCGATATGGCGCGGATCGGGCCCGTAGTCGAACGGCGAGACCTCGCCCGCGAGCCTTCTGGCCTGGTCGACGAGGTCCGGATGGTCGTCGATGAAACGAGTGCTCAGGTTGCCGGACCGGAAATCCGGGCTGTCCAGAATCGCACGGTGATAGCTGATCGTTGTCGCCGGGCCGACCACCACGAATTCGCGCAGCGCGCGACCCGCCCGCGCGATCGCCTCGGCGCGGTCGCTCCCGTGCACGATGAGCTTGGCGACGAGCGAGTCGTAGTTGGGCGGCACTTCCGAACCCGGTCCGAAACCTGAGTCGACGCGCACGCCAGGGCCGGCCGGCGCCACCCACCGGCTGATCCGCTTGGGATTGGGCATGAACTTGCGCACCGGGTCCTCGGCGTTGATGCGCATCTCGATCGCGTGGCCCCTCCAGCCGACCTCACCCTGCGTGAAGCTCAGCTCCAGGCCCGCGGCGATTCGGATCTGCTCCTTCACGATGTCGATGCCGGTCACAGCTTCGGTGATCGGATGCTCGACCTGGAGCCGTGCGTTGACCTCGAGGAAGTAGAAGTTCCCGTCGCTGAAGATGAACTCGACCGTCCCTGCATTCACATAACCCGCGGCCGTTGCGGCGCGGATCGCCGCGGCACCCATGGCGGCGCGCAGCTCCGGAGTGATGGCGGGCGATGGAGTCTCTTCCATGATCTTCTGGTGCCGGCGCTGGATCGAGCATTCGCGCTCGCCAAGGTGGACGGCGTTGCCGTGGCTGTCGCAGATGACCTGGATCTCGATGTGACGCGGCTTGCGAATGTACCGCTCGAGGTACACCGTCGGATCGCCGAACGCCGAGCGCGCAGCCTGTGCGCTGCTCTCGATGGTCGCGACCAGGTCTTGCTCCGACTCGACCACCTTCATCCCGATGCCGCCTCCACCGCCCGACGGTTTGACCATGACCGGGAAGCCGATCGTTCGTGCCGCGGCCAGAGCGGTCGAAGGGTCGACCGCGCCGCTGCCAGGAGTGACTGGCACGCCGTGCGCCACGGCCAGCTTTCGCGCCGCGACCTTGGAGCTGAGAGCGCGCATTGCCGAAGCGGGTGGGCCGATGAACCGGATGCCCGCGGATTCGCACGCCTCTGGGAAGGCCGGCTTTTCGGAAAGGAACCCGTAGCCCGGGTGAATCGCATCCGCGCCGCAGTCGTGCGCGACCTTGACGATTCGCTCGAGCTGCAGGTAGGACTCGGTCGCAGGAGCGGCACCGATGTGGTGGGCCTCATCCGCGTAGCGGACGTGGATCGCGTTGCGGTCCGCGTCGGAATAGACCGCTGCGGTGGCGATGCCCAGCTCGCGACATGCGCGCATGACGCGGATCGCGATCTCGCCGCGATTGGCGACCAGGACTTTGTTAAACAGTTTTCGCTTCATCGATCAGCCGATGGCGAGGAGGGGCTGGTTGGGGCTGACGACCTCGCCCTCTTTCACGTAGACCTGGCTGACCCGACCGGCGACCGTCGTCACGATGTCGTTCTGCATCTTCATCGCCTCGAGCACAGCCACGACGTCGCCGAGCTTCACGTCGTCTCCCGCTTTGACGGGGATCTTCACGATCAACCCCTGCATGGGGGCGATCACCGTGCCCTCCACCGCCCTGGGCGGTGGCGCCGCGCCGGCATTGGTGGGCGCGCCCGCATCGGTTGAGAGGGTCATACCCGCGCCCGTGACACGGACCTTGAAGACCTCACCTTCGACTTCGACCTCGAACTCGGCCGTCGAAACCGGCGCCGCAGGCGGCGGGTCCGGGACCTCGGGAGCGGCCATTTGCGGTTCGGGCGCAGGAGCCGCCGATAGGGGCTTCGAACCGTTCGAGTCTTTCGCCGGCGGGCCGCTCAGGTATTGCGCCGCGAGGCTCGGGAACATGAGGTGGATCAGGACGTTGTCGTCGCTCGGGTCGTACCCCAGCTTCCTGACCTGCTTGCGAGAGTCCTCCACCTGCGGCTCCAGCAGGTCCGCCGGCCGGATCGTGATTGGCTCTTCGCGGCCGAGCACCAGCCGGCGCAATTCGTGGTCGGCGGGCACCGGCGGCCGGCCGTACAACCCCTGCAGGTAGTCCTTCAGCTCCTGCGTCACGGTGGCGTAGCGGTCGCCACCGATCACGTTGTAGACCGCCTGGGTGGCGATGACCTGGCGGACGGGCGCGACGAGCGGTGGATACCCAAGCTCGCGGCGCACCCGATTGGCCTCCTCCATCACCTCCGAGATGCGACCACCTGCGTTGTGGGCGGCGAGCTGGTGGAAGATGTCCTCCAGCATCTGGCCGGGCATCTGGTATCGGAGGATGCTGGCGTCCACCCTGTCGGCGAATGGGCTGAGGTGCTCGATGTGCCGCTGTTTGAGCTCCTCGACGTCGTGCTGGACGTCCCACATCGTGTCGAGGTCCAGGCCTGTGTCGTACTCGCCACCGTGCAGGGCGGCGATGACGCTCTCGGCCGCGGGCTGCGACGTGCCCCATGCAAGAGGAGAGATCGCCACGTCCAGGATCTCGGCGCCGGCTTCGACCGCGGCCATGTACGCCATCGGGGCCATACCGCTCGAGCAGTGCGAGTGCACGTCGATCGGCAGCGTGACCACGCTCTTGAGCGCGGTAACGAGCTCCCAGGTAGCCTGCGGGCTGAGGAGCCCAGAGGTGTCCTTGATCACGATCTCCTCGCAGCCCATGTCGGCGAGGCCTTTGGCCAGCGAGCCCCACAACTCGATGTTGTGGGCGGGCGAGACCGCATAGCTGAGCGCGCCCTGCACCTTCTTCTTCGCCTTGAGCGCGGCTGCGATGGCCGCTTCCATGTTCCGGAGGTCGTTCAGTGGATCGAAGACTCGAAACACGTCGACGCCGGACTTCGCCGCGTGCTTGACGAAGAGCTGCACGACGTCGTCCGCGAAGTTCCGCTTGGAGACGAGGTTCTGCCCGCGGATCAAAGCCTGGATGGGAGTGTTCGGCGTGACCTTGCGCAGCTTGCGCAGGAATTCCCACGGGTCTTCGCGGGCCCGCAGCTGCGTCTCGAAAGTTGCGCCGCCGAATGCCTCCATCGCGGCAAACCCGATCCTGTCCATCTTCGCGGCGATAGGAATGATCTCGTCGCTACGAAGATTGCCGCCGAGCAGCGACTGCTGTGCGTCACGGAACGTCGTGTCGACGAGGCGGACGCGCGCCTTCTTCTTCGCCATCTACCTGGCTAGGGCCGCGCGCTTTTCCGCGTGGAGTCGCTCGGTCGCCTGGTCACTCAGGCCGAGGATCCGAGCCGCGAGCCATGCCGCGTTCTTGGCGCCGGCCTCCCCGATGGCCACCGTCGCGACCGGGATGCCGGCCGGCATCTGCACGATGGAGTAAAGCGAGTCGAGACCGCCCAGGTGCTGCGTAGGCACTGGCACGCCGATCACCGGCAGGTCCGTCCAGGCCGCGACCACCCCGGGGAGGTGAGCGGCGCCGCCTGCCGCGGCGATGACCACCTTCAGTCCGCGCTCGCGCGCCGAAGAAGCCCACTCCATCACGCCGCGCGGGTTGCGATGCGCCGAGCAGACCTTGACCTCGTGCTGGATCCCAAGCTCGTCGAGAACCTTGACGCACGCTTCCATTAGCGGCAGGTCGGACTTGGAGCCGAGGATGACGCCGACGACTGGGCTCAACTAAACGGCCTCCCCTGCTATATCGCTCCGGAAAAACGCCCCATCGAATCGTACCCGCCGGGCACCGGCCAGCGCCTTGTCGCGGGCCAGGGTCACGGTTTCCCCGAGCGCGACCGACGTCACCACCCGTCCACCGCTGGTCACCAGTCCCTGGCCGGGCTCAAAGCGCGTGCCGGCGTGGAAGATGAGCACGCCGGGTGGCATCTCGGCCAGGCCGCGGATCTGGAACCCGGTTCTCATGGCCGCGTCGTCAGGGTAGTGGCCGGACGCGACCACGACTCCCACGCACGCCTGCGGGCTCCAGCGCAAGTCAGGGAAGTCCGCCAGGGTGCCTTTCGCGGCCGCCAGGGCCATCGCGACGAAATCTGTCTGCAGGCGGGGAAGCACGACCTGCGCTTCCGGGTCGCCGAAGCGGGCGTTGAACTCGACGGTCCGGATGCCGCCGGCCGTCAGCATCAACCCGGCATAGAGGACCCCTCGAAACTCGTCCCCACCTTCGGCAAGCTCTAGCACCGCCGGGCGTAGGACTCGATCCACCACCTCCTGGATAAGGGCGCCGTCAACCGACTTCGGCGGTGAGTAGGCTCCCATGCCGCCGGTGTTCGGGCCGGCATCGCCGTCATGCGCGCGCTTGTAGTCACGCGCCGCCGCAAGCGCGACGACGTCTTTGCCGTCGGTGACGCCGAAGACCGAAAGCTCCGGTCCCTCGAGCAGGTCTTCGACCACGATGGAGGCGCCGCTGCGCCCGAAGCGACCCTCCACGAGGATCGAATCGATCGCGGCGTCTGACTCCTTGACGCTCTTGCACACGATCACGCCCTTGCCGAGCGCCAGGCCGTCGGCCTTGACCGCGACCCGACCTGAGCGCTCACCTGCCCAGGCCTTGGCCGGGGCCGGCTGGGTGAAGACCTCGAAGTCCGCGGTCGGGATGTTCGCACGCTTCATCAGCGCCTTCGCGAATGCCTTGCTCGACTCGATTCGGCCGGCGCCGCGATTCGGACCGAAAACGTTGAAGCCCGCGCTGCGCAGCGCGTCGCCGACGCCGGCGTCCACGGCAGATTCCGGTCCAAGGATCACGAGGCCGAGCCGCTCGTGTTTGGCGAAATCGACGATGCGCACGACGTCGGCGGCGCCGATCGCCACGTTGCGCGCCATGCCGCCGGTGCCGCCGTTGCCAGGAGCGCAGTAGACGCGCTCGACGAGCTCCGACTGCACGCACTTCCACACGAGCGCATGCTCCCGAGCCCCCGAACCGACGACAAGAACCTTCACCGGAGGCTTATTGAAACGTCACCAGCGCGGCGATGGCGGCCGGGTTCATCCCGGCCGCGACTTTGTTTCTACCGACTCCCAATCGACGCCTGTAGAAAATCCTTAACAAAAGCCCATCGATATACCGGAGGGAGAGCAGACCCTGCGGCGCAGCCGCACGGTCGATGAGAGGGAACCATCCGGGTTCCCTCTCATATTTCTCTATTCCCACTCGATCGTGCCGGGCGGCTTGCTCGTGATGTCGAAGACCACCCGGTTGACGCCCTTGACCTCGTTCACGATCCGGTTGCTGATGCGCGCGAGCACCTCGTACGGCACGCGGGCCCAGTCCGCGGTCATGGCGTCCTCGCTGGTCACCACACGCACCGCGACCACGTTGGCGTAAGTCCGGTGGTCGCCCATTACGCCCACCGTCTCGAGCGGCGTAAGCACCGCGAACGACTGCCAGACCTGGCGGTAGAGGCCGTTGCGCTTGATCTCGTCCACCACGACCCAGTCGGCGTTGCGGAGGATCTCCAGACGCTCGGCGGTCACCTCGCCCAGGCACCGGATCGAAAGGCCGGGACCAGGGAAGGGCTGGCGGTAGACCATCTCCTCGGGCATGCCGAGCTCCAGCCCGACGGCTCGCACCTCGTCCTTGAAGAGGTAGCGCAGAGGCTCGATGAGCTGGAAGCGGAGACCGGGCGGCAGGCCGCCCACGTTGTGATGGGTCTTGATCTTCACCGCGGTGGAGGAAACGTCGGGCGCTGTCGACTCGATAACGTCCGGATAAAGCGTGCCCTGCGCGAGGAAGTCGATGTGTCCGAGGCTCGTCGCCTCCGCCTCGAAGACGGAGATGAACTCGCGGCCGACGATCCGTCGCTTCTGCTCGGGATCGATCACGCCACGAAGTCCATCCAGGAACCGATCGGTCGCGTCGACGTAGCGGATGTTCATGTCGAGGTTGCCGTGCATCACCGCGAGCACCCGTTCTGGTTCTTCCTTGCGCAGGAGTCCGTTGTTGACAAACACGCACGTGAGCTGATCGCCGATTGCGCGGTGTACCAGCACCGCAGCCACCGCGGAGTCGACTCCGCCCGACAAAGCACAGATGACGCGGCCACCGCCCACCTGCGCGCGGATGCTCTCGACCGCATTGGCGACGAATGAGCCCGCTGTCCACGATGGCTCGCAGTGGCAGATCCCAAAGAGAAAGTTGCGCAGCACCTCTCGTCCGCTCGGCGTGTGGACGACCTCGGGGTGGAACTGGATCCCGAAGATTCCTCGGCCATTCGTGAATGCCGCCACCGGCGAGTTGCCGCTCGAAGCGAGCGAGCGAAATCCCGGCGGCATCTCGCTGACGTGGTCGCCGTGGCTCATCCACACCGGCAGCTCGTCGTTCAATCCCTGGAAGAGGGCGTTGGGCTCGCGCACCGCAAGGAGCGCCGGCCCGTACTCGCGGGCATGCCCAGGATCTACCTTGCCTCCAAGGTGGTGGGCGATCAGCTGCATGCCGTAGCAGATGCCGAGCACTGGAATCCCGGCGCGCAGCGCCTCGGGGTCGACCTGCGGGGCGCCGGCCTCATAAACGCTCGCGGGACCACCGCCGAGGATGAGGCCCGCCGGCGCGCGCTCTTTCAGCTCGGTCCAGGGGGTCGTCCCGGGCACCAGCTCGCAGTACACGTTTGCCTCGCGCACGCGGCGCGCGATCAGCTGACTGAACTGAGATCCGAAGTCGAGGACGAGGATCGTCTGTACGCGAGACTTTTCTTTTGTGCGCCCTGCGCGCGCCCGGTCTTTTGTGCGCCCTGCGCGCGCCCGGCCGCCCTTCACCGCTTCGCGGTCCTGGGCGGCCGCGGCGGTGATGCTCAGGTCAGCTCTTTCCCATGCCCACATGCTGGGCCTGCTGGAAGACCTTGCCCTCCGAGGTGATCGACGGGGCGACGACCATCTCCACGTGCTGGAACTCAGGGATGTCGCGGGCGCCGCATACGCCGAGCGCCGAACGAAGCGCCCCGGCGAAGTTCTGGCTTCCGTCGTCGACTCGCGCGGGGCCGAGGAGGATCTCGTGCAGCGTGGCCTTGGTGCCCACGTGAATCCGCGTGCCGCGTGGAAGGTTGGGGTCGGGCGTTGCCATGCCCCAGTTGAATCCCTTGGAGGCCGACTCCTCGGCGCCGGCAAGCGGAGTGCCGATCATCACGGCATCCGCGCCGGACGCGAACGCCTTGCAAACGTCGGCTCCGATGCGCATGCCGCCGTCCGTGATCACAGCCACGCGCATACCGCCGCGACGCATGTGCTCGTCGCGCGCGGCTGCGACGTCGGCGGTGGCCGTCACCTGCGGAACGCCAACGCCCAGGACGCCGCGCGTGGTGCAGGCGGCGCCGGGACCGACGCCCACGAGGATGCCTGCGATGCCGGTCTCCATCAGCTCGAGCGCGGTTTCGTAGTGAACGCAGTTGCCGACGACGACAGGGATGTCACAAGCGCGAACCAGCTTCTCGAACGACAGCTGGTGGTAGGACTGAGACGAGTGGCGCGCCGTGAGCACGGTTCCCTGCACGACGAGGACGTCGGCGCCGGCCATCTGCACGACCTCGGCCCGTTCCTCGGCGCGAGCGGGAATCGTAGAAACCGCGCACAGCACGCCTGCCGCCTTGATCGCCTTGATTCGCTCGGCGATGAGGTTTGGCTTGACCGGCTCGCGATACACCTCTTTGAGCAGCGCGTTGATGTGGGATTTGTCAGCTTCCGCGATCCGCTTGATGATCGGCGCCGAATCCTGGTAGCGCGTGTGCACTCCGTCCAGGTTCAGGACCGCAACGCCGCCAAGCTTTCCCATCGCGATGGCGAATTCGACGTCCACCACGCCGTCCATGGCCGAACCCCAGATGGGTAGGGGGAGCTTGAAACGGTCGCCCATCGCAAAGGAGATGTCGACCTCGTCCGGATTCAGCGTGACGCCGCCGGGGACGAGCGCTACCTCGTCGAACCCATACGCGCGGCGCGCCCGCCGGCCGATTCCGATCTCGAGGCCAGACTGCTCCCCGGGAGTCGTTCCGCGGGTTTCGAGCCGGCTCTGATGCAGGGTG
This sequence comes from Candidatus Dormiibacterota bacterium, assembly GCA_036513095.1. Classification (GTDB taxonomy): domain Bacteria; phylum Chloroflexota; class Dormibacteria; order Dormibacterales; family Dormibacteraceae; genus Palsa-870. The sequence continues at coordinate 26,076 of DATBZR010000092.1, forward strand.
TGTTTACTCCAATGGTGGCGGGGTTCTTTGAATTATACGGAATGCAAGGTGACGTCAACGTGGGCCGCATAGACTTTTAGTCGTGTACCGGACGCTCGAGTACCTGCGCGGGATCTCAGACGACGACGTCGCGAGGCTTCGGGCCCGCGGGATCCGGCACACCAACCAGCTCCTGCATCGCACGTCGCTTGCCATCGATCGCAACCGGCTCTCCAAGAAGACGGGCATCACCACTGACCGCCTGTTCGAATTCGTGAACCAGTGCACCCTCCTCGAGGTATCGGGAATGAACCACTTCCTGCCGATCATCCGCCGCCTCGGCATCGAGTCGATGGGCGACCTGCGCGCGCAGGACGCTCACGCACTGCACGCCAAGGTGGTCGATGCGGTGGGCCTTGCCGGCGCGCCGAGCCTTTCGGACGTTCAGTACTGGATCAGCCAGGCGACCGCGCTGGACATCGTCGAAGCGCCAGAACCGAAACCCACGATGGCGGTGGTCAAGTAGCTCGCGACCCCGCGATTCTGCCATAAGGCACACTTGGTCGGATCGCTGCGAACGGCGGCGGCCAAAAGGGCATAACTTGGGCGCAGCGCGGCGAACGGCGACGGCCAAAAGGGCACGTTTGGTCGCTTTGGGGGAGGATTAGAGGAAGACACCTCGCCGCAGTTTGAGGTTGTCGTAGATGCCCTGCTGGATGGTGTCCCGAACCTGGTCGGACAACGCCATCACCAGGTTGTTGTCGTCGGCCGCTTCAGGCGGATTTTCTTCGACGTGGATCGGGGTATGGAACTGGATGCGCCACTTGCTGGGCAGCGGGATCATGCCCAGCGGGCCCAGCCATGGCCAGGTGGGCGTGATCGGGAAGTAGGGCAGGCCGAGGAACCTGGCCACCGGCGCAAGGTCCGCGACCATTGGATAGATCTCTTCGGAGCCCACGACCGACACCGGGATGATGGGCGCGCCAGACCTGATCGCCGTGGCGACAAAGCCACCCCGCCCGAAACGACGGAGTCGATAGCGATCCTTGAATCCCTTACCCGTCCCCCTCACGCCTTCGGGGAAGACCAGGACCAGCTCGTCGCGCTCGAGCAGCCGGCGCGTGTCGTCGGGATGCCCGACGGTCTGCCCGGTGCGACGCAGGAACCAGCTGAGCATCGGCATACCCATGAACTGGCTTGACACGAGCGCGCGCACGTGTCGCGGGTGCGGATGCTCGGCGAACACGGCGGTCTTGATCATGGTGCCGTCCCAGGGCAGGACGCCGGCGTGGTTCGAAACAAGCAGGGCGCGGCCGGTGGCCGGGACGTTCTCGATGCCCGTGGTCTCGACGCGCCAGTAGTCGCGGTACAGGACTGTGAAGACCGACAGAAACGACTCGGTCCACTGCGGATCGAATCCGAAGTCGTCGACCTCATAGTCGGCGCCGCGGCGCGCCAGCTGCTGCTGCTTGTAAACGAACTGGGCGACCTCCATCACCCGGTTCAGGTCGATGAGGTCCCGGCCGGTCAGCCGGCGCAGGCGAACCGAGAGCTCGCTGAGCCCCTGGAAAGCCAGCAGCGGCGCCTGGCGCTGAAGACGTTTGACGGACTTCACGAGCTCAGCGCCCGGCATGGGCTTGACGATCTCGGCGGGCTTGCTGGCTTTGCGCCGCTGTTTCGGTGTTTTCGCCTCGATCACCTGTGCGCCTCGAGGACCGGCGCCGCTCCCTGCCCGTTGCGATTGGCGCGCCTCCGGCGCTGAAGGTAGACCTGCAGCTCGTACTCCTGCGGCGGTGACGGAGCTTCGATCACCTCGAGGGTCTTGCCTCGGGCGAAACCGTCCATCACCGCGCGTGAGCTATAGGCGGGTTTCCAGCCGAACTCCGCCTCGAGCTTCGAGCAGTCGGCCACCGAACCGAACGCGATCACGTCCGCCAGGTGTGCCTGCACCTCGACCCGGGCCAGCGCCCGCAAGGCCAGGCGCCCGATCCAGCGCCCGTATGGCGGCAGGAGTGGAGCCGGCCGCCCGCCCATGATCGCGATCGCCTGGCTCAGGAGGACGACGCCTCCGGCCGCGACGTTGAAGACGCCAGGATGGTGGCCCAGGACGGCACGGACGATGGCCTCGGCCGCGTCCTCTTCGTGAAGAAGCTGGAGGCGCGGGTCGAAGCCCGCGAACGTCGGAACGATGGGAAGCGAGAGGTAGCGCGCAAGAGTCGTGTCCTCGCTGACCCGGAACCCGAGACGCATCACGCTGACCGAGCAGGACTGGTTGCGCACGGCGAACTCGGTGATCAGCTGCTCCATGTCGAGCAGGTCGCGCGTGACCGAGGGGGCCGGCTTTTCGTTGTTCGTCATCTCCTCGGAGAAGAAGGAAGGATCGGTCGCTGCGGCCCCATAGATCGCCTGGCTGGATTTCACGATCAGCTTGCGGACGTGCCCGGAGGGTGCGGAGCAGCCGGCAAGGATATTCATCGTCCCGATCACATCGGTCTCATGGATGGAGCGCTCGTCGTGAGGTGAGTCGACCATGACCGCGAGGTGCACCACCGTGTCGACTCTCAGGCGGCGGACGAGCTTGCCGATCGCCACGTGGCGGGTGTCCGCGTGGACGAAGTCCATCTCCTCCAGCGCGTCGATCGGATCCCTGAGGTCGCATCCGAACAGGTGGGGCACGTGAGGAGCCAGCCGCCGCGCGACCTCGGCGCCAAGGGGATTCGACACTCCCGTGACGAGAACGCGATTAGGTCGAGTTGGCGTCACATACCGATTATGGGTAAATCCCTCGGACCGTGGTTGCGTTGGCCACCCGCTGCACGGCCAGCGCGTATGCGGCCAGCCGCATGTCGATGCGCTTGTTGACCGAGGTGTGGAGGATCTCGTAGAAGGCCCTCGTGATGACGTGGTGAAGCTTGGTGTTGATCTCCTCCTCCTCCCAGAAGAAGGCCTGCAGATCCTGGACCCATTCGAAGTACGACACGATCACGCCGCCCGCGTTGGCGATGATGTCCGGGACCACGAAGATGTTCCGGTCATGCAGGATTGGGTCTGCCTCCGGAGAGATGGCCGCATTGGCTCCCTCGGTGATCAGCCGCGCACGGATGCGGCCGGCGTTGTCACCTGTGATCTGGTCCTGTACCGCGGCGGGGACCAGGACGGTCACCGGCAGCTCGATGATCTCGTCGTTCGTGACGTTGTCGGCCTTCTTGAAGCCGGTGACCCCGCCGCGCACCGCGCGGTGCTCTTCCAGGGCCGCGAGGTCGAGTCCGTTGACGTTGTACACGCCCCCGCGGGAGTCGCTCACCGCGACGACCTTCAACCCCGCCTCGGCGAGCAGGCGAGCCGTCGACCGGCCGACCTGGCCGTAACCCTGGACGGCGACGGTTGGCGTCTCCTCCTCGACGTGTAGGTATTTGAGACCTTCCAGCGTCAGGTAGGTCGCACCGCGACCCGGCGCGTCGATTCGCCCTTCGGACCCGCCAACGTCCACCGGCTTGCCCGTGACAGACGCCGTCACCGAGTGGCCGGAGTGCATCGAGATCGTGTCCATGATCCAGGCCATCACCTGAGGGTTGGTGCCCATGTCGGGGGCGGGGATGTCCTTCTCCGGCCCGATCAGGATCGCAATCTCGGTCGCGTACCGGCGGGTCAGGTGCTCAAGCTCGGTCTGCGAAAGTTTGCTGGGATCGACGGCCACCGCGCCCTTCGCTCCCCCGTACGGGAGGCCCACCGCCGCGCACTTCCAGGTCATGAGCATCGCGAGGGCCTTGACCAGGTCGAGGTTGATCGCGGGGTGGTAGCGGATTCCGCCCTTCGCCGGCCCGCGGCTGATGTTGTGTTGCACCCGCCAGCCGGTGTAGACGTTCACCGAGCCGTCGTCCATGCGGACCGGGAAATGGACGGTGAGCTCGCGTTTGACGTCGCGCAGGCCGCGGCGGGCGTCGTCCGAGAGTCCGATCACGTCGGCCGCCGCATCGAACCGCCGCTGAGCCGACTGAAAAGCGGTGGCGCGAGTTTCAACCGCCATACAGGATCCGATGCTACTCCGCCAGTCGCACCGCTCGCCGCACAATTGCCTCGGTATGTCTCGCCGGCAGCTGTTCAGCATGGTCGCGGTGGCCGCCGTCGCCCTGGCCGTAGGTTTCCTGGTCGCGGGCCAGGTCAAGGCGCAGCTGCTGACCCCCTCCAACCAGGTCGCCCGCTACCAGGCCCTCGTGCGAAGCGTGCAGGAGCTCGAGGCGACCAACGCCGACTCTCGGCGCCAGATCGCGGCCCTCCGGGCCCAGATCGACGCGCTGGAATCCGACGCGGCCGGGCGCTCCGCGGCGACGCAAGCCCTGCAGAACCAGGTCGCCGACCTGCGCGCCCATGCCGGGCTGACCGCGATGCACGGCCCGGGAGTCGAGGTCGACCTGGCCAATGGCATTCCCGTGCCCGCGGCCGGCGGGCAGGCGAGCTACCTGGTCAACTTCCAGGATGTCCAGGACATCGTCAACCTGCTTTTCGCCCAGGGCGCCGAAGCCGTCGCCGTCAATGGGCGGCGGATCACACCGCTCACCGCGTACTCGGGCTCGGAGGGAGAGGTCGTGATCGACCAGGGCCCGCCCCAGTCGTCCCCGATCAAGGTGTTCGCGGTCGGGGACCGCAACCGCATGGTGGCCGCGCTCGACGATGCGGCAGCGCTCCCTGACATCCGCGCGCGCCAGGTCCAGTTCCAGCTCCACCTGACTTTCTTCGGCAGCCCCGACGTCGCGCTGCCGGCTTACGACTCGAGCTTGCAGATACCGCATGTCAGCTCGATCTAGAGCCCTGCCCCGGAGGCGGTCGACCGGCCGTGCAATCGGCATCTGGTTGATCGCGCTGCTCGTGGCTCTCGTAGCCACAGTGCAGATTCGCAGCCAGGCCGAGGTCGAGCGAAGCCTGGTGGGAATCGACACCACCTCGCTCGCCTTCTTGATCGACGACCTCCACCGCGCCAACGATTCGCTGCAGTCCGAGGCCGCCGACCTGCAGGCTCGCGAAACCACGCTGCGGTCTGGGACCAGCGGGGCGGCCGACCAGGTTCTGACCGACGAGGCAACGCACCTGCGCGCGATCGAGGGCCTGGTGCCTGTGCACGGCCCTGGCGTCGTGATAGTGATCGACGCGACCGGCCTGACGGCGCTCGACCTGCAGGACGCGCTGAACAACCTGGCCGCCGGCGGCGCGGAAGCGATGGCGGTCAACGATCATCGCGTGGTGACGGGCGTCGCAATCGAACAGACAAGTTCCGGCGTCGCGATCGACGGAGTGGTGGTCGCCCCGCCGTGGACGATCGCGACGATCGGCGACGCCAATCGCATCGGGGAGGTGGCGGACCTGATGACCAAGGCGCTCATTGCAGACCGCCGGGTCCGGCAAGCGACCTACAGCGTCGAATCGGACGTCGTGATCCAGTCGCTGGTCAGCGCAAGGCCCTTCGTTTACGCGATCGGGTCTTAGCGGGCTCCCCCGCGCCGAGCTTCTTGAGCTGCGCCGAGATTCGATCCAGCCGCGCGTTGATGCGATCGATGTCCGTGTGGCTGGGTATGCGCAAGCGCCGCAGCGTGCCTTCGAACGCCTCATCCGCGCGCTCCTCGAGGCCCTCGCGCCGGCGCTCCATCTCATTCCTCAAATCGGACGGCACGTTGAGGGTCCTGCGCACGTAATCGAGCAGCGCTTGACCGCGTTCGTGGATGGCCTCCCCGCCTGCATCGACCAGGCGGGCCGGGCCGTGCTTCTCCTGCGAGAGGACCACCTGCGAGAGGGTTACCTGGGTCAGGTCGTGTCCGTTGTCCCGATCGACAACCTTGATCTCGTGCCCCTCACGGACCAGCTCCGCGATTCCTTCGAGCGTGATGTAGCGGCTCGTGCGCGTGTCGTAGAGCTTGCGGTTTGCGTACTTCTTGATAAGGTGTCGATCAGGGGCTGTCGTCACGGCCGGGCCCATTCTAAGGCGGGGCGTCGCATGCTCCGTCTCGGCGTGGCGTCGAACGCATGAGGTTGGGACTTCGCTGAATTTTTTGGACGGAGGTTGAAGCATGGCAACAAAGAAACGGACCTCGTCTCGGTCCAGGCCGTCCGGCCTGGTTGACCGCGCTGTCACGGCCGGCAGAAAAGCTCTACGCGAAGCTGAGAGTCGCGTGCCAAGCGACGTCCGGCGTCAGCTCGAACGCTCGATCAAGGACGGCCAGAAGACCTTGAAGACGGCGATCGACCAGTTGCAGATTCAGGTTCGCCGCACGGCCAAGCAGGCTGACGTTGAGAAGGCATTGAAGCGCCTCGAGGGCCTCAGCAAGCAGGTTCAACAGATGGCGCGCGATGCGGCGGCACGGAGCACAACATCGGGTCGGCGTGCCGCCGGCACCACGCGTCGCGCCAAGACCACCGCCAAGCGGACCACGCGCAAGGCCGCGACGACGGCCAAGCGCGCCAACAGCACTGCCAGGAGAGCTGCGCCGGCAAAGCGGACGGCGCCGACGCGCAAACCGGCCGCCCGCGCGGCCGCCCGCCCCGCACCCCGGCGCGCGCCGGCCAGGCGGAGCTCACCTGCGGCACCGGAAGTCCGCCACGTTCCGCCGGCTCCGGAACCCGGGCCGATGCCCGAACGGGTGGATTCCGAAAGCTAGAGCCTTCCTAGGACAGGGACTCCGCCTACCAGGACGGCTCGGGGACGAAGTGCGGGCCGGCTCGACGTCGGTTCGGCGATCGGGTCGCGGTCGTAGACCTGTAGGTCCGCCAGCATGCCCGGTTCGAGGGTTCCCTTGACCGACTCCTCGAAGCTCGCGTAGGCGCCGCCTGCCGTATAGGCCCTCAGCGCGGCGAGCTGGCTGATTCCGTTGACCTGGTCGTCCACGGCGACCTGGATGCCGGGCCATGGGTTGGGATCGGGCGAAACCGGCAGGTCAGAGCTGAAAGCGACCGGCACTCCGGCGCGCATCAACCGAGCGTGCGGCGCCAGGTCGGACCGGTCGCGTACCGGGAAGAACAGCGATGAAGCAACCCGGCCGAAGCGTGCCGCCATCGGCTGCATCACCGCCACCATGCCCAGCGTTGCCAGCCGAGCCTGCAGGTCCGGTGGGCAGATGGTGCAGTGCTCGACTCGGTGACGCATGTGTTCGCCTGCGGCCGCTTCCACCGCATTGCACATCGCTTCGATGGCGGCATCGCCGATCGCGTGCGCGGCGACCTGGAGGCCGGCATTCGTCGCACGGATCACAAGCTCGCGAAGCTCGGCCGGGGTCGTCCGCCAGGTTCCACCACCCGCACGTGTTGCGACGCGCTCGGCGCCACCGTCGACGAAGACTTTGATGGGACCGGCGCGCACAAGTGAACCGCCGAAACCCGCGTGTACCCCAAGACCGGCAGCGGCCTCGAGCAGCTCCCACGAGAGGAACTCATTGACCCGCATACGAAGCCGGCCGGCCGCAGCGAGCTGCTGATATGCCCCCAGGTCATCGGCGAAGCCGCGGTTGACGGCGGCGCCGACCGACGTTATCCCGCGCGAAAGAAGGAGCTTCTGTGCCAGAAGAATTCCAGCTTTGCGGAGCTCCAGGCCGGGCGGAGGCTGCACGTCCGCAACCAGTCGCATCGCCGCCTCGAGCAGAAGCCCGTTGGGCGTGCCGTCGGGATCGCGGTCGATCCGTCCCCCATGTGGGTTTTTCGTCTCCGAGGTGATGCCCGCCGCCTCGAGGGCCGCGGTGTTTGCCACGCGCGAGTGCCCGCCGCGCTCGTCGATGTACGCAGGCCGCCGGCCTGTGCCCCGATCCAGCTCGCGGCGGTGCGGCTGACGGCGCTCGGCAAGCTCATCAGCCCGGTAACCCATGCCCTGCTGCCAGACACCCGGCTTCAAAGTCCGCCCGTGGGCCTTCAAGCGCTCGGCGATCTCGCCGGCGCTTCGCGCGCCTCCCAGGTCGGCGCCGAATCGCGTCAGCCCGTAGTAGACGACGTGCGCGTGGGCGTCGTTGAAGCCGGGCAGCACGCTTGCGCCGCCAAGGTCGATCACGCGCGTCTGCGGTCCGCGGAGGCCCATCACCTCGGATGAGCCGCAGGCAATGACTCGGCCACCGGCGACCGCGAGATGGCTGTGAGTCTTGAGGCCCGAGCGACCCAGGGTTCGGATTCGTCCGCGAGCGAGGATGAGGTTTGCTAACCCCACGAACTCGGAGGCTGCGCCGTGAGTTCGCGGGGACCCCGTCTCAATACTCAAGCAACGCTAGATTAAGCGCGTGCCGCCAATCGACCTGCGCTCAGACACCGTGACCATGCCGACGCCGGAGATGCGCCAGGCGATGGCGACAGCGCCCCTGGGCGATGACGTTTTCGGCGACGACCCAATGGTCAACGAGCTCGAGCGGGTGGCGGCCGCGCGGCTTGGCAAGGAGGCGGCCGTCTTCCTGCCGAGCGGAACGATGGGGAACGTGGTCGGCGTCGCGGTCAACACGCGCCTCGGCGAGGAGATGATCGCCGACGCCGACGCTCACGTCTTCTTATATGAGACAGCCGGCGCCGCCGTCATCTCGGGAGTCCAGATCCGGCCGGTGCCGACCACGGCAGGCGTGATGACGCCGTCCCAGATCGAAGCCGCCGTCAGGCCGCGTAACGACTTCCATCAACCCATCACCGCCGCGGTGAGCTTCGAGGACACTCACAACCGCCACGGCGGCGTCGTATGGCCTCTGGAAGACCTGCGCGCAGCGTCGGATGCGGCTCGCGGTCACGGTCTTCGAGTGCACCTCGACGGTGCGCGAATCTTCAACGCGGCGATTGCCACCGGGACGGACGTCGCCGACATCGCGGCCTGCGGAGACACCGTGACGTTCTGCCTTTCCAAGGGCCTCGCCTGCCCGGCCGGAAGCGTGTTCTGCGGAAGCGCCGAGTCCGTGGAGCAGGCGCGACGCTGGCGCAAGCGCCTGGGAGGTGGGATGCGGCAGGCGGGGGTCATCGCGGTCACGGGGCTGATCGCGCTGAGAACGATGGTCGATCGGCTTGCGGAGGACCATGCCAACGCGCGGACTCTGGCCGAGGGTTTGGCGGAGCTTCCAGGCGTACGTTGCGACCTGTCACGCGTGCAAACCAATCTCGTCTTCTTCGACCTGGAGCGGATGACCGGCGCCGACTTCGAGGCGGAGTGCGGCAAACGTGGCTTGCTGGGTGGAGCGACCGGCCCCAATCGGGTCCGTTTCGTCACCCACTACGGAATCACGGCGGACGACATCCAATCGACGCTGAAGATCTGCGAGGAGGTGCTGAGCGTATGAGCATCCGACTCTCACCGGATGGCATGTACTACTGGGACGGCACCCAATGGGTCAGCACCCTCGCGCACGACGGCCGGTCTCGGTGGAACGGAACCGCGTGGGTTCCAACGGCCCAGGCCGGAGCGCCCGCATACCAGGCCCCCGGCCGCGTCCGGCGTGAACCGACTTCGTGGACACGGCCGCTCCAGCTGGCGGTCGCGGGCTGGTACGTCGTGCAAGGGTTGTATTCCCTCACGCTGCCATTCTGGATGGGCGGATCGATCACCCAGGTGGTCAACCAGGCCATCCAGCGCCAGGAGGCTCTGAGCCCGACCGCGAGCCCGCCGCCTGCCGACTTCCTGAATGCGATCACGTCGTTCGTGACCGGAATTTTGTGGGTCGGCGCGGTCATCGGTGTGGCCATCGCAGCCGTCGTCGTGATCGGAGCGCTCAAGCGATGGACCTGGATGTACTACGCCGTCCTCGTCCTCCTCGGCTTTGGGGCGATCTCGCTTCCGCTGGACCTCGTCAACGCCCTCGGCGGCTCCGCCATCTCGTCCGCTTCAGGTTTCAGCCTTCCGTCGTGGACCTACTGGCTTGGCCTGATTGTCTCGATCCCGGGCACCGCGCTGTTCGTCTGGATGCTGGTCGCGCTGGCCCAGCGGGGCCCATGGGCGATGCGCAAGGTGACGCCTCAGGTCAGCTGAGCAGGCTCGCGAGCAGGTGGGGGTCGATGTTTCCCCCGCTGACGACTGCCACTGTCAGCGGCCCGGGCTCCAACTGTTCCAGCGCGGCGTACGCGAGCGCGCCGGCTCCTTCCGCCACGACCTTGGCGGTGGACGCAAGCTCGGGGACCGCCGAGCGCAACCGAGGTTCTGGAACTGTGAGCCACCGGTCCACGCACTCTTTCAGCAGCTCGAACATCCTCGGGTCGAAGGGCGCGGTGGTCCCGTCCGCAATCGTGTCGGGTTTGATCGACACCGGTCCGCCCGCACCAAGGCTACGAGTCCAGAGTGGGTAGCCGTCCGACTGAACGCCGATCACCTCGATCTGGGGGCGGACGCCTTTGAGAGCGGATGCGATGCCGCCGACAAGGCCACCACCACCGACCGGAACCAGGACGCGCGCCAGGTCCGGTACGTCTTCGAGAAGCTCGAGAGCGAGACCGCCGTGGCCCGCCATGACCTGCGGGTCGGCGAAGGGATGAACGAATGTTTCGGGTTCACTTCGCCATTTCTCTTCCGCCAGCCACCGGAGCATCTCGTCGCGCGGCATCAGGATGGGAGTCGCGCCCCATCTCTTCACGCCGTCGATCTTCAGCGGCGGAGCGGTGTCATACATGACCACGCGGCACTGGACGCCGAGCGTCTTGGCAACGTACGCGCAGGCCTGCGCGGCGTTCCCGGCGCTGACGGTGATGAGACCGCGGCGAAGCTGCGCCGGATCGAGTGCCAGAGCGGCGGCGAAGAACCCGCGGACCTTGAAGCTGCCGGTCGGCTGGAGGCACTCGAGCTTCAGGAGGGCGCCTTCGATCGGGATCAACGGCGTCCGCATCACATGCGGCCTCGCCCGCTCGGCGGCCGCCCGGATCCGATCGATGCCGATCATTGCTGACATTGGATAGATAATCGTAGGGATGCCGATCTACGAGTACCGGTGCGAAGCATGCGGCAAGCGTTCCACATCGCTGCTGCCGAGCTACTCGTCGCCCGATCCGCCGTGCCCTCACTGTGGGAAACCTGCCCTCCGCCGCCTGGTCTCGACCTTCGCCACGGTCAGCTCGGGCGACAGCGACGGCGGCGACGATTTCGATGAAGGGGGCGGCGGCGACGACCTCGGCGGTGACGACGACTTCGGCGGAGGGGATTTCGGCGGTGACGACGACTTCTAGGTAGCGGTCAGTCCGAGCACGTCGTTGGCGGCGCGGATCAGCACGTCGCGGTGGGCCTCGTCGTGCGCAAAGATCCTGAACAGGGACATCCGCACCGGTAGGCGCTTGAACAGGTCGAGCACCCGGCTCTGCTGGAAGCGGTTCCCGAGCGGTTCGTAGATGAGGATGTCGGCGGTCTCGGTCATCGGATTGAACGCCCTTGACTCCTGGGCCGCGACGTCGACTTCGAAGACGATGTCCCGCAGTGCCTTCGGCAGCCGCTCTCTCAGCCCGCGCGCGAACTGTTCGCGCGTGACGCTCAAGGCGCCCGTCGGAATCTCCTTGGCGTCCGTGTGGCCCTGGTAGATCAGCTTCCACTTGAGCCTTCGCGCGACCACATCGCCCCATGCCTCTCCCAGCTCGCGCTGCCTTGCATCCCCATGCCCGTGAGCCCACCGGTCCACCTCCGAGAGCAGTGACCACTCGGTGAGGACCTCGTAGCGGTCCAGCAGCTCCAGGGGATTGCCTCCCAGCAGGAGCTCAACCGTCGGACGGAACACCTCGCGCAGCTGGAGGTCGATCCTGCGCACGGTGCGGTGGAAGTAGACCTGTGAATAGAGATACAGGCGGGCGCTGAGAAACATGTAGAGGGCCTCGGCCGCGTGTGAGTGCAGCGTCAGGCCGCGCTCCGAGATGAACGAGTAATGGATGATCCTCTGCACGTCGACCGGGCCGCTCGCGACGCCACATATATAGGAATCGCGAGGCACGTAGTCCATGTTGTCGGCCGAATAGGCGCCCACGAGCGCCGGCTTCAACGCCGCCACCCATGCGGGGGCTTGAAAGCCCGCCAGCTCGGCGGGCGAGATGAGGTACGCGACCCATCGCGGATCGACGCGCTCCCCCGCCTCGAAGTCGGCATTCGGTGAGGCGCCCAACGAAGCAATCAGGCCGGCGAGCCGTCCGGTGATCAGACGCCGGCCGATGACCTCGTGGTCGATGCCCCACGCATCCAGGTAGTTCTCGTCGAAGAAATGACCGAATGGCCCGTGGCCGACGTCGTGCAACATGCCTGCCACACGCATCGTCTCCTCAACCAGCGCCGCCGACGGCGTGCCGTCGCAGGCGGCTCTCAAAGATGGATACAGGTGGCGGGCCCATTCGCCCGCCAGGTGCATCGACCCGAGTGCGTGCTGGAAGCGCGAGTGCTCGGCGGTGGCAAACACCCACCAGGCGCTCTGGAGCTGGTGGATGCGGCGGAGTCGCTGCATCCAGGCGGTGTCGACAAGGTCCTGCTCCGAAGCGTGGCCGGGCACGCCACCGGGACCACCCTTCGTGATGCGAAGGTAACGGTAGATGGGATCGCTGGACAGGTTGAAGCGCGAGTACTCGGTCGGCGTCACGGTCACGTGGCGATTATCCCCATGAACGCTGGCAAGCATTCAGGATTGACACGCGGCATCGACCTCTTTAACAGCGGCCGCTACTGGGATGCGCACGAGGCGTGGGAGCTTGTCTGGATGCCGGATCGCAAGGGCCTGGACGCCGGGTTCTACAAGGGGCTGATCCAGATTGCGGCCGGTTGCCTTCATTACACCCGGCACAACCGGCGCGGCGCGGTCAACAAGTGGCGCAGCGGGGCGGACTACCTGCGCCCTTATCCGCCGGACCATCAAGGAGTGCTTGTGGCGCCCCTGGTCGATTCCGTCGACGAGCTCCTCGACGCGATGAAGCGGCGCGAATGGCCCGAGCTGACGATGCCGTCGATCCGTCAGGAATAGGGAGGGAAGCGGCGGCCCGCCGACTTCTCGACCAGGCCTCCGTGGCCGAGACCGGCCAGGTCGATTGGCGAGCCCGAGAACACGAAGGGCAGGACCAGGTCGAGCGATGTGTTCTTGCCGAAGCCCGCGCAGGATGCGATACCGAGTACGGTCGCCCGGCCCAAACGCCCCATCCACAGCATCGAGCCGGGATGCGCGGGCATACCGAAGCGGATCAGCTCGCCGCCGGCCCGCGCAAGCTCCGAGTAGGCGGGGTCGAGCGGGTCGATCGACGATGCTCCGGCGAACAGGACGAGATCGGCGCCCGCCTCGGTCGTGTGGGCGTAGGCAGCGGCCACGGCCGCCTGGTTGCGGCCAACCTCCTCGACGCCAAGCAGATTGGCGCCGTACCAGCCGAGCTTTCGCTGTACCGCCTCCGCGAACATCGAGCGCGCGGCCGGCTTGAGCTTTTCGGTTACGACGATCGCGGTGCGCAGCGGTAGAAAGGGCAACAGCTCGAGGACTCGGAACTCCAGCGCCATGTAGGAGGCTTCGCGGACCACCTGCTCGGGCACTGCGACGGGCGTCACCTTGCAGCCGGCGACCTCCTCCCCGGCTTCCACCGCCTGGCCGTCAAAAAGAGTGAACAGCGCGATCCCGGAGAGGGCGTTGATCTTGCCCACGAGCTCGGCGTTGACCCGCAGCAGCCCGCGCCGCGTGGCCACGAGCCTGTACTGACTCTGCGCCGGACCCTCAACCCGCAGAGGCCCCAGCTTCGCGATCGCATTCGCCAGCCGGCGTCCGGCTTCGTCCTCGTGGACGTCACCCGGCTCGAGCTCGACGGCGTGGACCTCGGCGTGGCCACGCAAGAGCGCAATGTGCTCGGGGCCAAGGATCGTGCCCTTCCGGAGCTCGGGCCCGAGGTCGTGGGTGAGCACTCGGCCGTCGATGTCGGCCGCCTGCACGGACGCCCCATCCAATCGGACCGCCTTCATTACTTGAGAGGATAGATTCGTGATGCTTCCTTCCGTCCGGCTCTACAACACTTTCAGCCGCGCCAAGGAGGAGCTCAAGCCCTTGCGCGAGGGGGTCGTGCGGATGTACTCATGCGGCCCGACCGTCTACCGATACGTGCACGTCGGCAACCTGCGCACGTTCATGCTGCCCGACCTTTTGCGCCGCAGCCTCGAATATCTCGGCTACCAGACCGAGCAGGTTATGAACATCACCGACGTCGGGCATCTAACCGACGACACGTTCGACCGCGGCGAGGACAAGATGCTCGTCTCGGCACGGCTCGAGAACAAGTCGCCGGAGGAGATCGCTGCTCACTACACAACCGCGTTCATGGAGGATGCGGCCAAGCTCAACATCCGGCCGGCGGCCCATTACCCCCACGCGACCCATTTCATACCGCAGATGATCGACGTGATCCAGAGGCTGATCGCCCTCGGGCACGCCTACGAAGTCGACGGAACCGTCTACTACGACATCGCCAGCTTCCCCGCCTACGGCAGGCTCTCGCGGAACACCACGGACAAGCTCCTGGCGGGCGCGCGCGGTGAGGTGGATCCTCGAAAGCGCCACCCGGGCGATTTCACGCTCTGGAAGGCGGCGGGCGAACACCGCATGCAGGTTTGGCCTAGCCCCTGGGGCCCCGGCTTCCCCGGCTGGCACATCGAATGCTCGGCGATGTCGATGTCACTCCTCGGCGACCGGTTCGACATCCACACCGGCGGCGCGGACAACGTCTTTCCGCATCACGAGGCGGAGATCGCGCAGAGCGAAGGAGTGAGCGGCCATCGGGTGGTGACCTGCTGGATGCACGGAGGCCTGCTCATGCTCCGCGGCGCGCGCATGGCGAAGTCCGCGGGAAACTTCTTCCGTATCTCGGAGCTGGAGGAGCAGGGCTTCGACCCGCTCGCCTTTCGCTATCTAGCGCTGCAGGCGAAGTACCGCACGAAGCTGGACTTCAGCACCGAGGGCCTGGCGGGCGCGGATCGTGCGCTCCGGCAGCTGCGGGAACGCATCGCCGAATGGTCCCGTGGTGGTCATTCACCAGAGGGCGAGGAGGCCGAGGTCGCCCGGTACGAGGCACGTTTTCGCGCGGCGCTGGCGGACGACCTGGACCTTCCCGCGGCGATGGCCCTCGTCGCTGAGTTGATTCACTCCGGCGTGGCGCCTGGAGACAAGGCAAGGCTGCTCCGGTCGTGGGACGCGGTGCTTGGATTGGACCTCGACCGCGAACCCTCCGGCACATTCCTTCCCGAAGGCGCGTCTTCCGTCCTCGAGGCGCGTGAACGAGCACGCGCCGCGAAGGACTTCGCGACCTCCGACCGGCTGCGCGCCGAGCTTGCGGCGATGGGCGTAGCGGTCACGGATACGGCAGAGGGCCAGCGCTGGAGGACGGTCGAGCCCAGGAAGCCCTGAAAGAAGCTGGACCGGGCCCCAGCGGCCCGGTCCAACGAGAGGAAGGGATTTGCGTGCTAAAGCCAGGTCATGACTTCGGCGGAATCGACGTGTGGACGATGACCGTCGGATCGGTCGGTTCGCCGGTTGTCGCGGTCGACGATCCTGGGCCGTGGCTCTTGTCGGTCGGCTTGCCGTGGCTCCCGTTCTGGGCGTTGGCGTTGGGGTTGGGGCTGCCGTTGCCGGTGACGCCGGTCTTGGTCTTGCCGTTCTTCGGCTGCCCGTTGCTGACGGTGTCGCCGTGCGTCCGCGCGAACGAAGCGACGCACTGGCCGATGCCGTGCACGCCAAGGCGCTCGGCGCTGGCCTTGCAAGCGTTGACCTGGGTCGTCACCTGCTGGCCCCAGTTGGCCGGGTTTACGCTGCCGGTGATCGCGACCTCGGTGGCCGCGACCGCGAAGGTCGTTGCCGCCGCGGCGACCGCGATTCCGGTCAAGATCTTGACGCCGATGGCGGCGCCGGCGCCGCCCAGTAGCTTCTTCATGCTTCCTCCTGGTTGCATTGACCTCCGAAAGGGGATCGGGCCGGCCGTCATCGGATCGATGATCCGGTGCAGCTCATCCTCGATCTCTCGTTCGAAGTTGGTCATGTCTGACATGTCGAGAAGAAGAAACGCACTCCTAGGCCGGATCAACCATTTTTTGTTCCCTCAGGTCGCCGAGGGTCACCTGCAGCTGCTTGCGAGCCGCAGCCATGCGCGAGGCGATCGTCTGTTCGGAAACGCCGAGGGCGACTGCGATCTCGCGGTTGCTGTAGCCGTGGTAGTGGCGCATCACGAGGGCCGCGGCTTGCTTCGTCGGAAGCTTGCGCAGCTGTCGGATCAGGTCCGATCGTTCGGCGAGAGCGGTCGGATCGGGTGAGGGCGAAGGGCGGCCCAGCCGTTTGATCAGCTCGCCGGCCTGTCGAAGGCGGTAACGCCTGCGATCTGAGATCGCGACGTTGATCGCGATCCGGTGCAGCCACGCCTCGACCGGCGCGTCTGGGCGCCAGGTGGCCCAGCTCTTGTAGGCCCGCTCAAAAGTGTCCTGGGCGCAGTCCTCGGCCGCCGCCCGATCTCCCAGGAGGGTGATCAGAGTGCCGAGGATCCTGCGGTACGTGTTCCTGTAGAGCCGCTCGAAGTCGGCCTCCGACCCCGGCTCGTAGGTTTCCGGCGCGACCGCACTCTCGCTTGACTCCGAACGAATGTTCGTCTAACCTCCTGAGGCACCATGGCCGGCTTCCCGTCGTTTGACCCGGCCGACTTCCAAGGGGAGATAACGCTGGATCACGTGATTTCTGAAGCGTCCGCGAATTTTGCCCCCCTGCCCCCCGACCTGAAGCCCGGTCTGGTCACCGCGCTGGCCGGCCGTGGCATCCAGCGCCTCTACTCCCACCAGGCCGACGCCTACCGTGCCGTCCGCCAGGGCCGGCACCTGGTAGTCGTCACACCGACAGCCAGCGGAAAGACCCTCTGCTACAACCTGCCGGTCCTTCAGCGCCTGCTCGAGGACCCGCAAAGGCGGGCTCTCTACCTCTATCCGACCAAGGCCCTGGCCCAGGACCAGCTCGCCGAGCTCAGCGCGCTGAAGCACGGCCTGCCGATCGAGCTGCGAGCGGACACCTATGACGGCGACACGCCTCCCGGCCGCCGCACCGCGATCCGGGAAGGCGGACACGTCGTGATGACGAACCCGGACATGCTGCATGCCGGGCTGCTACCTCACCACACGCGATGGCGCCGCCTCTTCTCGAGCCTGGATTTCGTGGTCGTCGACGAGCTCCATACGTATCGAGGGCTCTTCGGAAGCCAGGTCGCAAATGTCATCCGGCGTCTCAAACGCATTTGCGCGTTCTATGGTTCCACGCCGACATTCATCTGCGCATCGGCGACCATCGCCAACCCGCTCGAGCTCGCCAAGCGACTGCTCGAGGAGGAAAACGTCGAGCTGGTGGAGCGCAACGGCGCCCCGCGCGGTGAGCGCCGGCTCATCTTCTACAACCCGCCGCTAGTGAACCGAGAGATGGGCATTCGTCGCAGCTCCATGCTCGAGGCGCGCCGCATCGCCGCGCCGTGGATCCGCGCCGGCCACCAAACCATCGTGTTCTGCCGCAGCCGGCTCCAGGTCGAGGTGATGCTCAGCTACCTGAGGCAGGACCTTGCACCTCGTCTCGATTCCCATCAACGCGTGCGAGGTTACCGGGCGGGCTACCTGCCGCTGCACAGACGCGAAATAGAGGCGGGCCTGCGCAGCGGAGAGATCACCGGCGTGGTGAGCACCAACGCGCTCGAGCTCGGCATCGACATCGGCAGCCTGCAGGCGGCCGTCCTCGTCGGCTACCCGGGGACGATCGCCTCAACGTGGCAGCAGCTGGGAAGGGCAGGGCGGCGGTCGGGATCGATCGGAGTGTTCGTCGCTTCCAGCTCTCCGCTGGACCAGTTCATCGTCCGCCACCCGGAATATTTCCTCAGCGCCGACCCGGAGGAAGGCCTGATCGACCCTGACAACCTTCTCCTCCTCGCCGGTCACCTGCAGGCAGGACTCTTCGAGCTGCCGTTCGAAGAACACGAGCGGCTCGGGCGTGCCGACGTCCACGAGCTGCTCCAGGTTTTCGAGGAGGACGGCTCCGCGACCAGGTCGGCCGGGCGCTGGTTCTGGAGCCGGCAGGCTTTCCCAGCAGAGGAGGTGCACCTGCGCCGGATCCTGGCGGACAACGTCGTGATCATCGACACATCGCATCCGCGGCCGCAGGTGATCGGAGAGATGGACCAGTTCACCGCACCTGTCCTGCTGCACGAAGAGGCCGTGTACCTCCACGAAGGCGCGCAGTTTCACGTCGACCGGTTGGACTGGGATGAGAAGAAGGCCTACGTGCGACCGGTCGAGGTCGACTACTACACCGATGCGCTCGCCGCGGTGTCGGTACAGGTGCTCGAAACGTTTGGCGGCCCGGAAGGGGATTGCGTGGCGCGCAGCCATGGCGAATTGAAGATCACAAGCCTCGCGAGCATGTTCAAGAAGATCCGCTTCCATACCCACGAGAACATCGGGTCGGGACCGATCCACCTCCCGGAGCAGACGCTGCACACGACCGGCTACTGGATCACGGTCGACGAAGGACTGTGGCGGTCGCTCGGCCGCGAAACATTGGAAGCCGGGCTGCAGGGAATGGCGCACGCGCTGCGCCACGTCGCAAGCCTCCACCTGATGTGCGACCCGCGCGACCTCGGCTCGGTCGCGGAGGTGCGATCGGTCACGACGCGGCTGCCGACCGTGACGGTGTACGAGGTTTACCCGGGAGGCGTGGGCTTCTCATCGCGGATGTTCGAGCTGCACCGAGAGCTGCTGGACGACGCCGCGGCGTTGGTGCGTGACTGCCCATGTCTCGCGGGCTGTCCGTCGTGCGTCGGCCCGCTCCATCTCGTGGAAGGAGCCAAAGAAGCTTGTCTGCGACTTCTCTCCGCGACCGCCTTACCCGTCTAGGCGCCACACCGGCTCCGCGGCAGGCTCCGGCGCGGCCGCTGCCGCGCGGCTTCGAGGCGATTCCGACGCGTTATGGAACGGCGATGCTTCGCCAGGACGTGATTCCGCTGCCTCCTCTGGAGCCACATCCCGGCAACGTCGCCTATGTCGACACCGAGACGACTGGCCTGAGCGGCGGCTCGGGAACCCTGGTGTTCGCCGCCGCGATCGCACGGCCGATCGACTGCGGGTTGCGTGTGGCCCAGCTCTTCCTCCCGCAGCCCGGCCTGGAGGCTGCATTCCTCGACGTCCTGCGCGCGGAGCTCGAGCCGGCGGGCGCGATCGCCACTTTCAACGGCGCTTCGTTCGACCTCCCGGTGCTCCGAACACGGTGGGTGATGGCGCGCATGCCGGGCGAGCTCAACGCGGCACCGCACCTCGACCTGCTCACGCTCGTGCGCGCCCTCTACCGGCATCGGCTCGAGAGCTGCACGCTCCGAATGGTCGAGGAGCGGGTGCTGGGCTACGAGCGCGATGACCCCATCCCGAGCGCCCTGGTGCCGGACGCTTACTTCACGTACCTGCGCGCGGGGTCGCTCGAATTCCTGGAGGCCGCCCTTGAGCACAACCGGCTGGACGTGATCAGCCTCGTCCACCTTCACTCGCGGCTGCTGGTGCGGCTGCGGGGCGATGAAGCCGGCATGGACGCCGCCGATTGGCTGGCGCTCGGACGTCACCGTTTCCGGCGCGGCGCCCGTGCCGACGGCTGGAGGGCGCTGCGCAACGCGACGTCGTTTGCGAAAGGCGAGGCGTCCGCCACGGCCGGGCTGCTCATCTCGCGGCGCCTGCTCAGACGCGGTTCGGTCGCGGCGGCGGATCGCCTCCTGGACTGGCTGGAGGCAAGCGCCGCGGAAGACATTCGCGTTTCCATCGCACGCGCGCGCCTTCTCGAGTGGCGCCGGCGCGACCCCCACCAGGCGCTGAGCATCGTCGAGGCGGCGCAGCGGCGCATGCCCGAGGAGGCGCCTGGTCTCGAACACCGGCGGGAGAGACTCCGCCGGAAAGTCGAGTCAGACCGCGGCCGGAACAGGAATCGCAGCCACAGCCGGAAGCGCCAGGTCAGGGAGGTTCAGCTCGAAGCTCCCATCACGGACAGCCCTGCTTAGCGCGTCGACCACGGCCGGATCGAACTCCGTGCCGGCCCCGTCCACGACCTGCTCCTGGGCGGCCTGCGGCGTCGCCCGCAGGCAACCCCTCCCGGCTGTCGCGGCCTCGAACCTCTCCGCCACGGCGAGGATGCGCGCCAGCACGGGGATGTCTCTTCCCGTCGTGTCCGCGGTCCCCGGGCCGGTGTCCCAGCGGTCGTGGTGATGGCGCACCGCATCCACCACGTCGAGCGGGAACTTTGCCCCCGCGACGACCTTCTCGCCCTCCTCGGCGTGGCCTGGCGCTTCCACATTCTGCCCACCGGCCGGAAGCGTCATGTGTCCGACGTCGTGGAGGAAGGCGGCCGTGCGAAGGTCCTCCATCTGGTTGGACGAAAGGCCGGAACGGCGTCCGATCGCCTCCGCGATCGACGCCACGCGGCTCGAATGGCCCTGGGTGAGCGGGTTGCGGTGATCGACGGCGTGCGCCACGGCGACCATCACCTGCGGTCCCGCGTCGGCGAGCATCGATACCAGGCTGCCGTCGGCCAGCTCTAGCTCGGTGACCAGCTGGGGAAAGGTGCAGGCGCGGTCCTTGCCCTCGCGCTTGGCGAGGTAGAGAGCCTGGTCCGCGGCCGCGATCAGCTCGCCGGCGCTGAAGGCATCCTCCGGGTATGAGGCGACTCCAATGCTGAAGGTCAGGTGCTCGTCCTGGGTGGTCGATACGGCCGCCGCGTGGACGGCGTCGACGATTCGATAGGCCAGGCGTTGGGCGCCCGTGGCGTTGGTGTCCGCGACCATGACCGCAAGCTCGTCGCCGCCGTAGCGCGCGACCATGTCCTGGGCGCGAGCCGCCGCCTTCACGATGCGAGCTCCCATCTGGAGCACCAGGTCACCGTGCTGGTGTCCCAGCTCATCGTTCACGGACTTGAAGTGATCGAAGTCGATCAGCAACAGCGACAGGGGGCTGGTCATGCGGTCCGGCCGCGCGAACGCGCCCTCGAGCCGGCGGCGGAACTCTCTCACGTTGGCGAGGCCGGTCAGGCTGTCGGTGGTGGCCTCCTGGCGGCTGCGCTGATAGCGGAGCGCGTTGGCCAGCGTGACCGCCGTGCTGCCGGAGAGCGCGTTAACCGCGAAGAGGTCCTGATTGGTGAAGACGCCGGCCGATTGGTTGAGGCTCAGGATCGCGGTGACGCCGTCGCCGGAGGCGATCGGCACGACCAGCCCCTTGTTGTCGGCGGCGAAAACGGCCTCGCCCGTGATCGCGGCCTGCGAGAGCTGGTGCTCGTCCATGGGCTCGTCCTCGGCCGCGGGGGTCGAGGCTCTGCCTCGATTGGCGCTTGCCACGACGGTGAAGCCCTCCTGCGAGGAGAGGATCAGGCGGCCGCGCTCCGCGCTCGTCATCTGGACGGCGTGGTCCGTCAGCACCATGAACACGTCTTTGATGTCGGTCGAGCCGACCAGGTTCATGCTCAGCTCCCGCAGCGAGTCGGCCTGCGCGGCCCTTTCCACGGCCGATCGCCGCTCGCGTTCGAGCTCGCGCGTCATATATCCGGTGGCGAGGGCGACGACCAGGAACAGGAACATCTTTCCGATCGTGGCGTTGGGGTCGACCGCGAAGTTGGAGGGCGTGAAGCTTCCTCCGACGAAGAGGTACAGGAACGAGACCACCAGCGCGGAGACGAAGCTGGCGGTGGCGCCAAAACGCACCGCGTTGGTGATCACGGCGAGGAACAGCGCAAGGAAGAAAGGGCTGTTGAACCCGTTGGACAGGTAGACGAGCGTGGTAGCGAACAGGATGTCCAGCGTCATCGTGGAGAGGCTGAATTGCTTGCCCGGTTGGTATCCCCGCACGAGGAGGACGTTGACGCCGATGTTCATCACGCCCCACGCCGCGAGAACGAGGTCGATGGTGACCTTCTGGTTGGCGTCGGTGTGCGGGTTCACGTTGTTGAGCACGCCGAGCACGATCAGGAACAGCCACCGAAAGACCACCGCCACGCGCTCACCGACCCGACGGCGATCGGCATCGAATGTGGCGTCGATGGCAAGGGCGCGGATGTCCTGCCAGCGCCTGGAGGGAGTGCTGCCGGGCTGGTTGTTCATGGTGTGGCGTCGACCCACTCCGTGAAGGCGGTTAATTATTCGCCGATTTCGCGACTGAAAACGGCCTTATTCGCGTTAAACGCCATACACATGGTGCATCCTGGGATCCGATCCGGTTCAATATGACGGCCAAAATGCCTCGAACGGGCGTTCAGCGCCCTCGTACTCAACGCGGTCAGTCACTGGTCGAGTTCGCGATCTCGTCCATCGTGCTGCTCCTGCTGATGATGGGTTTGCTGGACCTTTCGCGCGCCTTCTACTTCGCCGTCAACCTGCAGGGCGCCGCCCGTGAAGGCGCCCGGCACGGCGCCTGGTTCGACACCGCCTCTCGCAGCAACATCTTTCTCGACGACTCGGACGTGATGAGTGCGGTGACCGCTGGGCTGACCGGAGCAGGTATCACCTGCACAGGCGTCAACGGCATCAACTGCTTCGTGCCGAGCGCCACATGCCTTGCGTCGACAGACGGCAATACCCTTAACAACAAGCCATATGCAGCGTCGGCCTTTCCTGCGACCACGCAGGTGGTGAACGTCTACATCTGTTACACCCAGCCAAACAATGGGGCGCAATTCGGCACGTTGGGTGCCCATCCCACGGACAACTCGTGGCGGCTGGGTGACATCAACGTGTCGCTCCTGATGAACTTTGCGCTCATCACCCCGTTCATTCAGAACCTCTTTGGCAACGGCATCAACATGACCTTCAACGAGCACTTCACGATCCAGGGCAAGCCATGAAAGCAAAGCTCGCACGATGGTTCCGAAGCCAGAGGTCCCAGGGCATGACCGAGTTCGCTCTCATCGCCCCCGTCATCCTGCTGCTGACCTTCGGCATCATCGATTTCGGTCGCGGCCTGTACTTCTACATCACCTTGCAGCAAGCCGCGAACGAGGGTGCCCGCGTGGCGGTGCGAGCGTCCTATTTCATAGACCAGAACGGCAGCTCCCACCTCTGGCCGACCAACGCTGACGTGCAGGCGGCAGTGCAGGCACACGCCATCACCGAGAACCTGGCCAACCCGTGCCCCAACGGACCCATCCCCAACGGCGGCAACCCTGTCGGGTCCCCGCAGCTCCCCCCGTCGAACACTGGCTGGATCTTCATCACTGATCCCAGCCCGGCCGGCAACGGCGCCCCCAACGCGCCCGCGGGAGAAGGGGCGACCAGCGCACCGCCTGGTTGCCAGGTCCCGGTCCCGGCGTTCAACAATCAACCGCTGAAGGTGACCCTCTGGTACAACTTCCAGCCCCTGACTCCGATCATTCAGCAAGTTGTCGGCAACAGAATCGTCATCACCGGGTATGCGGTCTACCGTGCGGAATACTCGCGATAAGTCCCCGCAGCGCAAGCTGCAAGACGGTCAGGCGATCGTCCTGATCGCCCTGCTCATCCTTGTGCTGTTTGGGATGCTCGGTCTCGCCATCGATTCCGGCCGCTCTTACGTCGACCGCCGCGATCAACAGGCGGCCGTCGACGCGGCCGCCTTGGCCGCGGGCGACTGGTACGACAATTACCCCGACGTCCCCGACCTCAGCGTGAAAACCATCCCGCAGGCAAGGCAGGTGTACGAGAACAACCTGCACCTCTACGGCGGCGTGCTGTTCGAATCCACGTCGAGCGGCATGGTCGGCACCGGCAACGCATTCCCGCAAAACATATGGGTCGATACATTCCGCGGTGGCTACACCCTGACCATCACGGCGACCGACACCATCTTCAACGGATATCAGTTCAGGATCGACAGCCAGCACCAGTTTCCCCTCGCGTTCATGCAGATTTTCGGCGGCCCCGCAAACGTGAACATCAGTGCCACCGCGAGCGCAATCGTGGGCAACCAGCGCCAGACGCCCGCCTTGCTCACGCTGAGCAACCAGCCATGTGCAACTCAGCTCCAGGGCAACGGACACCTGACCATGCTTGGAGACGCCTACACCAACGGAACAGAATGCCAATCAGGCGCCTCGGGCCTGAACCTGGCAGGCAACTGCTACGGCGGAACAGGCTCGCAGTGCAACCTCGCCGCCTATTACTGCTACAGCGCGAACCCAAACACTGTTCCTTACGACCCCGCCACGAACGGCGGCGTCTGCAGGCCAGGCGACACGCAGGGCCGGCCGGTGGTGCCGGCTCCTGTCCTCCCCGACCCGGGTTACCTCGCGCCCTCTGTGTGGGCCTACTCGGCGCCTGGGTACACCACCGACCGCGGCACGTACACGGAAATGGCGCCAGGCTCATACAACAACTTTTCGCTGTCAGGAGGTAGCGCCTGCTACTTTCTCGACGCCGGGATCTATACCTGGAACGGCGGATACACATCGCACGGCGGTTTCGTTTCCAACGAGTTGAAGGCGCCAAACGAAGAACTGAGCACAGTGGTGGCGGGGGTCGTGGTTGGTCCGGGTACGACCGCCGGGGCCAACCCCCCGTTCTGGCCGTCTGGCTGCCGTGGCGGTTTTACGGCTGCCCCGGTCTCCGTTTCGGGAGGTAACGGCATGAAGCACGGAGCCGGCGGTGGCACGTGGGGCATTGAGCTGACGGCTGTGCGCCATGACACCTTCAACGACTCTACGATCACAGCGCCGAACCCCATTCAGCTGTGCGCACCAGTGGCCGGCTGCCGGCGGGAGAGCGCGCCGTCCGCCTGCACGTCCGTGTCCACAACGGATGACGTGGCGGGCCCCCAGGGCATCAACATCAACATCACGAAGAACTCACCTGGCGCCCAGTACTACAACGTGTACATCAACCCCCACGGCTGCGACGGAGTGCCCAACAACTTCTCGTTCGTCGACAAGTTCACTGCTCCGGGGTCCCCGTACCCCAACGGCGGCTCGGGCACCACTCTCGTGGGGGGAATTCAGGGATGGCCGTGCCCGATCGCCACGGTGACGATCTGCAACGTCGATTACAACCAGCTGACAACGACCAACCAGTGCTTCGCCCAATCGCGAGCCGAGCTGTGCCAGACTCCCGACGACGAAACGCCGCCGCAGTGCATCACCACATGCATCTCCGGAACACTGCCGCAAGACAATGCAGCGATGGCGCTGCAGTACCCACCCAACGGCGGTGGCGACGTGGCCAACGAGAATTACTGCGTCATCTCACCGAATCCTGGCGATGTCAACGCGCCCTGCTCGACGGCCAAGGTCACGCCTGGAGCCGTGCAGTTCTACTTTCCTGGCGGCCAGTGCCTGGACCAGAACGGCAACGGCACCACTCACGTGTTCGCCGGGGAGCAGTACAACTGGATCATCATCTACGAGGTCGGCGTTACCCCTGTCCCACCGGTGTCGTGCTCCAACACCATGAACGGCAGCGCGTTCACGCAGTACATCGGCACCATCTACTCGCCGACGGCCGACTGGACGATCAGCGGCACGGACACGGCGCCTCTCGCCGGCCAGGTCATCGCGTGGAGCGCGACCGTCATCGGCAACAACACCACTGGCATCCTTTTCAACCCGAACTACTCGCCCGCACCGCCCGCCGCACGGCTGATCAACTAGCACCCGTCTAACTCAGACGGGGTGGAGCCCCAGGCCGGATTTATTCCGGCCGTCTCCGTGGCGAGCCACCAACCAGTCGCCTCCGACGCGCGCTGAAAACGGAGGGGGTACCGCGGGTGAGGCCTGCCTCCCCCGCGCTCGGTCAACTAGAGGAGCGGCCCCAGTCCTCTTCCGGTCGCGCCAGCTCTGGCCGCCCACTCTCGGCGTTTGGCCGCACCTGGTAACCGAGCGATCGCAGGGCCTCGTCGATCCACAGCAGCGCCATCTCTTCGGTGCTGGACCAGGCCCCTGGTGACGAACCGGGCAGCCCGGTGTCGATGACGACCCGGGCGGCGACGCGCAGCAGGCGCCTCGCCAGCGGCGCGGCCTCTGGAACGCTCAAGGCGAGGTCCTCGAGAGCGCGCGAGAGCATGAAGCAGGCCGAGTTGAACGTCTGGGCATCGATGGGCTCGGTCCCGGCGAGTCGTTCGGCGAGCCCGGCCCTCAAATCGGTGGGGTCCATGCGCCGGGTTATCATTTCAGATGGCTGGGAGATGGATCTAACCGAACCTGTCTTGCTGACGCCCGAGGGGCTGGAGAAGCTCAAGCGCGACCTCGAGGTCGCGTTGAAGCGCCGCGCCGAAGCCGGCGAGCGCCTGAAGGAGGCGTTCCAGCCAGGCGACATCGAGGACAACCCCGAGTACGAGCAGGCGAAGGAAGAGGTCGGGCTGCTGGACAGCCGGATCTACGAGCTGCAGGAGATGATCGGGCGCGCGCAGATCATCAAGGACACGCACTCGAGCGTCGCACAGCCGGGTTCTACGATCGAGGTTGTAGATAACGAAGGCGACGTCGAGACCTACCACCTCGTGGGTGCGGTCGAGAGCGACCCCTCTGCCGGACGCATCTCCGTCGAGTCCCCGGTGGGCCGGGCGCTCGTCGGAAAGAAGAAAGGCGACAAGATCACGGTGAGCGTGCCCGCAGGCTCATTGACCCTGACCATCAAGGCGGTCAAATAATGAGAGGGAACCTGCCGGTTCCCTCTGCGCGCGAGCGGCGATCAGGATGGGATTTACTGATTGCATCGCTGCGTCGGCAAAGCCGACCCGGCCTGATGGCCGGGCAAGCGCAGCTGCTCTCCCTCCCGCTGAAGGGTCTTTACTAGGAGATAGCACCACGTCAGTAACGACGCCGGCTGCTTCGTCGCAACAGCTCGATCCCGAGACAATCGCCGACCGCACGACGGTCGGCGTGTTCTTCCGGCAGGCGGCCCGTAATGGCGACCGCCCGCTCATCCACCACCTGCGCGGAAACGCATGGCAGGTCCATACGTGGTCGGACATGCAGCGCGACGTCCTGGCCGTGGCTTCCTCCCTGGTCGAGCAGGGCGTGCAGCCGGGCGACCAGGTGGTCCTGATGTCCGAGAATCGCCTCGAGTGGCTTTATTGCGACTTCGGCATCCAGGCCGCCGGTGCGATCACCGTTCCGATCTATCCGAACGTGACCGAGGAGATCGCGCAGAAGATCGCAGCCGACTGTGACGCGACGCTGGCCATCGTGTCGGACGCGAGCGAGGCAGCAAAGCTGCCCGTCGCGGGGCGGCTGCGAACCGTCGTTCTGATGGACAAAGAAGTCGCCGGCTGGGTCGCCCAGCCGGCGCGACACCTGGCCGAGATCAGCTCGAGGCTGGCCGGAATCAAGCCTGACGACGTCTGCACCATCGTCTACACGTCAGGCACGACCGGTGATCCCAAAGGTGCCGAGCTGGCCCACCGCAACCTGGTGGACATCACTCGTGCGGTCTTGAAAGTGCATCCCCTCAGCGAGAGCGACTCCACGCTCTCCTTTCTGCCTTACGCGCACGTTTTCGAGCGCATCAACTCCATCTTCGCCTGCATCATGTTCGGCGGTCAGGCCTGGATCTCCCGAGGACTCGAGCACCTATCCGAAGAGCTCGCCGAGGTCCAGCCGACAATCCTCTGCAGCGTTCCGCGAATGTACGAAAAGATGAACGCCGCGGTGATGGCGCGGGTGCGCGAGGCAAGCCCTCCTCGCCAGGCTTTGTTCCGGTGGGCCGTTCGCGTCGGGACCAGGTACGCCCATGAATCGACCAGGAGCCCGCTGCTGACAGCTCAGCACGCCATCGCCGACAGGCTCGTGCTGGCATCCCTCCGCCGCCGGCTCACGGGCGGCCGGCTGCGGTTCTTCATCAGCGGTGGAGCCGGGCTGGCGCGCGAGATCGAGGAGTTTTTCTGGGCGATCGGCGTTCCGATCCTCAACGGATGGGGCATGACCGAAACTTCATCCGGCGCCTGTTCTAACACGCTGCACGAGCACCGTTTCATGACGGTCGGCAAACCATTCCCGGGTGTCGAGCTGAAGATCGCCGGCGATGGCGAGATCCTGGTCAAGAGCCCCGGCAACATGCTGGGTTACCACAAGAACCCCGCGGCGACCGCCGAGATCCTGAAGGACGGATGGATCTACACCGGCGACATCGGCGAGCTCGACGCCAATGGATTCTTGAAGATCACAGACCGCAAGAAGTCGCTGTTCAAGACCGCCGGCGGCAAGTACATCGCTCCTCTCCAGCTGGAGTTCGCGCTCGCGCGAGATCCACTCATCACGCGTTCAGTGGCGATCGGAGACGGCCGGCCGTACGTGACGGCGCTGATCGTCCCGGACCGGCCGGCGGCCGCCAAGCAAGGTCTCGACGAGGCCGGCTTGAAAGCGCACATTCAGAAGACCGTCGACGACGTCAATGCGCATCTCGGGAGCTGGGAGACGATCAAGTACTTCACCCTGCTGCTGGAGGATTTCACCGAGGAGAGCGGCGAGCTGTCTTTGAAGCTCGACGTCAAGCGGAAGGTGGTCGCGCAGCACTACCAGGACCAGGTCGAATCGATGTACACGGGCAAGACCAAGCCCGCGTAATCTCTCGAACATGGCCGGTCCCACCGACATGTCCGAGCTCCACCTCGCGCTCGATCGCCTCCGCCCGCAGCTCTGCCACTGCGGCTTGAAGGGCGAGTGCCTCGGCTGCAAGGGGATCGAGATGGTGCGGGCGCAGGCAGAGGCCGTGGTCGCTGCGGCTAGCCAGCCGATCCTGATCCAGGTCGCCCAGGAGTCCTCGATGAAGGACATGACCGCCCGTTTTCAAGCCATGTCCGAACGCCTGATGGCGGACCCGGACATCCGCCGCTCGGCCGAGCAGATGCAGGAGCGTCTGATGGCCGACCCGGACACCCGCCAGCTCCTCGAGGAGCTGATGCGCCGCCTCGGCACGCCACCCGAGGAAACCCCGAGCTAGGTCAGGTTGTCGTGGTGGCGGGGCTTGCGGGCGCGGCCGGCTTCGGACGCCGCATCGGCGTGCTCCAGAACGGGATCGGGCCGGCCTGCAGCTGCTTGATGATCGCCTGCTCCTGCGCCGAGGTCAGCTTCTTGTTCGTGACCGCGGTGTCGAGCAGCGGAGTCAGCTTCGCGATCAGCCGCGTTCTGAATAGCGCCTCGGTGACCGGCGGGTTCTGTGACGCGGCGATCTGAGAGAGCGTCATGCCCTTCGCCAGGTCGGCCTTGAGCTGCGTTTCGCTGATACCGAGCGCGGAGGCGGCGGCATTGATCAGCTGCTGGGTGTACGCCCCAATGGTTGCGCCGGCGGCGGGAGCCGGAATCCTGCCGAGGTTTCCGGCAAGAGCGCACGGTGGCTGGCTCGCCAGCCTCTGCTTGATGGCGTCCGCCTGGGCCTGGGTGAGGTCCTTGTTCTTGACCTCGTCGGCCAGCGTCTCGCCGATCGCCTTCTGCACCGCGGCGTTCACCTGGCTCTGGCTCTTCCCGAGGTCGCTCGAGAGGTGCGAAAGGAAGTCATTGCAAACGGCGGACG